>NZ_CP012332.1:180000-530833 GCF_001263175.1 Vulgatibacter incomptus
AAGCGAGCGGGGACGGAGAAAGGTAGCCGAGCCGGGTGTTGGACGTCCCGGTTTTCCTGTGTAGGCGGGTCTCGTACGATAAAAAGGCGAGGCCATTACGCTGAGGCAGGCGACGAGGTCGTAAGACCACAAGTCGGTAATCCTACGCTTCCAAGAAAAGCCGCGCGTGGAGCCATGTTGGTACCCGTACCGTAAACCGACTCAGGTGGGCGAGGAGAGAATCCTAAGGCGCTTGAGAGAACTCTGGTCAAGGAACTAGGCAAATTGCCACCGTAACTTCGGAAGAAGGTGGGCCTGGAGTAGGTAGAGGGACTTGCTCCCCGAGCCGAACCAGGCCGCAGAGGATAGGCGGTAGCGACTGTTTATCAAAAACACAGGACTCTGCTAACACGATAAGTGGATGTATAGGGTCTGACGCCTGCCCGGTGCCGGAAGGTTAAGGGGATCTGTCAGCGCAAGCGAAGCAGTGAGCCGAAGCCCCGGTAAACGGCGGCCGTAACTATAACGGTCCTAAGGTAGCGAAATTCCTTGTCGGGTAAGTTCCGACCTGCACGAAAGGCGTAACGACTGCCGCGCTGTCTCGACCAGGGACTCAGCGAAATTGAAATAGCTGTGCCGATGCAGTTTTCCCGCAGCAAGACGGAAAGACCCCGTGAACCTTTACTACAACTTGCCAGTGACACTAGGGTTTGCTTGTGTAGGATAGGTGGGAGGCTTTGAAGCCGGGCCGCTAGGTTCGGTGGAGCCAACGGTGAAATACCACCCTGGTGGATTCTGGTGTCTAACTGACGTCCGTAATCCGGGCGCAGGACACTGGCTGGTGGGTAGTTTGACTGGGGCGGTCGCCTCCTAAAATGTAACGGAGGCGCGCGATGGTACCCTCAGCCCGATTGGAAACCGGGCGTCGAGTGCAAAGGCATAAGGGTGCTTGACTGCGAGACCGACGGGTCGAGCAGGTGAGAAATCAGGTCTTAGTGATCCGGTGGTTCTGAATGGAAGGGCCATCGCTCAACGGATAAAAGGTACTCCGGGGATAACAGGCTTATCTCCCCCAAGAGTTCACATCGACGGGGAGGTTTGGCACCTCGATGTCGGCTCATCGCATCCTGGGGCTGGAGCAGGTCCCAAGGGTTCGGCTGTTCGCCGATTAAAGCGGTACGCGAGCTGGGTTCAAAACGTCGTGAGACAGTTTGGTCCCTATCTGCTGTGGGCGTAGGAGTCGTGAGAGGACTTGACCTTAGTACGAGAGGACCGGGTTGAACGTACCTCTAGTGTTCCAGTTGTCACGCCAGTGGCATAGCTGGGTAGCCATGTACGGACGAGATAACCGCTGAAAGCATCTAAGTGGGAAACTCACCTCAAGACTACGACTCCCGGGCGAAAGCCCCTGAAGCTCCCTTGAAGACTACGAGGTTGATAGGCCGGAGGTGTACGCACGGCAACGTGTTGAGCTGACCGGTACTAATCGAGCGTGAGGCTTGGTTACCCATTCCTCTGACCGCCAAAGGCACTGGCGGCTCGAGGCCAAGGTCGAAGTCTACGACCTGGACGCATCACGAACTGCATCCGACTCGTGCTTTTCCGGCTCCGACCGGAACCTTCCTTCGTATGTGGTACATTTTTGGTTCCTCTGCGGCCTTGCCGTAGAGAGACCTTGGATTTTCCGGTGGCAATGGAGAAGGGGTCCCACCCGTTCCCATCCCGAACACGGAAGTTAAGCCCTTCATCGCCGATGGTACTGCACGGGAGACCGTGTGGGAGAGTAGGACGCCGCCGGATTCTATTTGCGAGCCCCTAGCGACTCTTTCGAGTGGCGCTGGAGTTGTCGCGTCTTCCTTCGTTACAGTCTAATACGATTTTGGTTCACCTGCGGCCCTGCCGTAGGGAAACCGCCGATTTTCCGGTGGCAATGGAGAAGGGGTCCCACCCGTTCCCATCCCGAACACGGAAGTTAAGCCCTTCATCGCCGATGGTACTGCACGGGAGACCGTGTGGGAGAGTAGGACGCCGCCGGATTCTATTTGCGAGCCCCCAGCGACTCTTTCGAGAGACGCTGGGGGCTTTCGCTTTTTCCGGGGCGTTGCCGACCGCGTCGAGCGCGTGGCCGGCCTCCCGTGACCGGTCGACGGCCGCTTCGAAATAGCCACAGATCGGATTCTTGACCGCGGCACGCGCCCATCGACACTGCTGGGCGGAGCCGAAGGCGGAGCGGACGTGGGGAAAAGGCGTTCCCGCGCACGCGAAGCCGAAGGCGGAGCCAGAAAAGGGTGCGGTCGCGCGGAACGCGGTGAAGAAGTCGGGCCCGCTTCACCCGGGACCGATTCCTTCAGACGCTCAGAGGTTTGCGATGCGTTGTCCGGGTTGTGGCGAGGTTTCTTCGGGGAGTGGAAGGTGTGGAGCGTGCGGAGGGATCATGCCGCTCCCCGGAGAGGAGCTCGTCTGGGAATCGCCTCTCGCGAGTGAGGTCGCGATGGATCGCCGGCTCTCTCGGGACGGCGGGAGCTCGCCGTTCTCGGACGCCGCTTCTCGCGAGTTGCCGATCGACCGACGTCTGGTGCCGCGGGCTCCTCGCGTGAGCTGGGATCGTGGTGGCGAGCTGGAGGATGCGTCCGGCGGCGAAGAGGAGACCGGTTCTCCTCTCTCGGAGGTGGAGGCGAGGCTCGCGGCCGCGATTCGATCGGTCTCGGAAGGGGTCCAGCGCCGGCTGACCTTTTCGGACGCGCTCCTTGCGCGAGCCCGGACGCACATTTCGGACGGTGAGGTCGATCTCGCGTTCGACATGCTGGGCCAATGTCTGCTTGCGAGGCCGCTCGACCCGGCGCCGGTCCGGGAACTCGAGGATCTGGCGGCGCGCCATGGGAAGCAGGGCGCGCTGGCTGCGCTCTACGAGAGGCTCCTCGCGGAGAACCCCGACCACCCCAGCGGGGAGGTCCTTTCTCGGCGGATCGTCGCGCTCCAGGAGGCGAGTCTTCCGGGGCAGGGGGCGGCGGATTCGGAGGGGAGTTCGACGGTTCTCGACGGCGTGAAGGCGGAGACCGAGTTTTCGCTTCAGGGGCCAGGCCCGGCCAGCGTCGTGCGGCCGCCGCTGGAGCTCGACGAGGTTGCGGACTCCACCGAGCCGCCTCTGGGTGAAGTGGCTGCGCGCGTGTCGCCGTCGGCGGACATTCGCCGTGCCCCGCTCGGGCTCCGCGTCGAACCGCTACTGGGCGAGAGGCCGTCGCGCGGGCCCGAACTGGACAGCATTCTGCGGGCGCCGCTCGAGCTCGGCGAACCAAGCGTGGGCTCCGTCGAACCGCTCCTGGGCGAAATTCCGTCGCGCGGGCCGGAGTCAGACAGGATTCTGCGCGCGCCTCTCGATCTCGGCGACGGCAGCGTGGGCTCCTCCGAACCCCTCCTGGGCGATGTTCCGTCGCGCGGTCCGGGGTCGGACATCGTTCTGCGTGCCGCGCTCGAGCTCGACGACGGGCCCGTCGGTTCCGAGGAACGGGTTCAGGTCGAGAGGCCGCTGCGACGATCGGTGTCGTCCGGAGAGAGCCAGCGAGTCCCGGTGTCGCGACGAGCGTCTGCGTGGCTCGTGGACGTCGCGGTGCTCGTCGCGATGACCGTGGCGATCCTCGCTGCGGGGTTGAGCGCGGTAGGGAGCGGGGAGGCCGGAGCGGCAGGCGCGAGCCTCCACCGCGCGAGTCCTTCGATCCCGATGGTGCTCGGGAGCCTCTGCGCCTTCGTCTACCTCACGCTCTGTTGGGGGCTGGGCGGGAAGACGCTCGGGGAGAGCGTCGCAGGGCTTCGCTCCATCGATACGCTCAGCGGCGGCACTCCGCGGATCGGGCGTGCAGCCCTGCGGGCTGCGTTGGCGATCCTCGGCACGCTCATGTTCCTGGTCGGGCCGCTCTGGGCGCTGGTCGATCGAAATGGTCGCACCTTACACGACATGATCGCGGGAACCGCCACGGTCCGGGGTTGAGCTCGCGCGGGCTGTCGCGAAGTGTAGGTGGAGCGCGTGAAATGCTGGGTTTTTCGCTCTCTGCAGAGCGGTCTCCACACGCGTTCGTTGACGGGGCCGTCGCGCCAAGTGAAGATTGCCGAGCATGCCTCTCTTTCTAGCTGGCCTCTTGGTTCGTGGCGGAGTCGTGGCCCCGGATGCGGCCGAAGAAGCGCTCCAGCGGCAGATCCTCCTCGGGGGCGCGCTGGACACGAGCCTCCTCGAGCTCGACTCGATCGACGAGGAGACCCTCGGCGTGTATCTCTCGCGCGCCAGCGGTCTCCCCTTGGCTCCGCCCGAGGCGTTGTCCTCTCCGCCTGAGTCGCTGCGGCGGGTGCTCCCCCTGCGCCTGGCCGAGCGCTACGGCGTCGTCCCCTTCGACCAGGAGGATCGGACGCTCCACATGGCGTGTAGCCATCCGGTCGAGGCCACCCACCTGGACGAGATGGCCTTCCTGCTCTCGCAGCGAATCGTCGCCTACGTCGCGCCCGAGTTCCGGGTCCGGATCGCGATGGAGCAGCTCTTCGGCCATCCCGCGGCGCCTCGCTTCCACGAGCTCGCGCAGAGACTCGGCGCTTCGACCCGGGAGAGGCCCGCGGCGGCTTCTCCCTCGTCCAGCACGGATCTCTCGCGCTCCGAGGTGCCGGATTGGACCAAGGACGAGGCGCTCTCGAGGGTCGCCGCGGCGGCGGATCGGGACGACGCGATCGAGGTCCTCCTGCGGTTCACCCGGCGTTTCTTCGATTTCACGTCGGCATTCGTCGTCCAGGGGAACCGGGCGCTCGGCTGGGACGCGCTGGGATCCGATCCCGGGGCAGCGGCTCGCATCGAGCAGCTCGTCCTCTCTCTGGAGGTTCCGTCGGTCCTGCAGCTGGTGTCGCGCAAGGGGGGGCGATTCCTCGGCCCTCTCTCCGAGGAAGAGGGCGATCGCGAGCTCCTCTCGGGCATCGGACGCCCCTCGCCCCGGTCGGTGCTGGTGCAGCCGATCTCGATCGCCAAGCGGACGGTCGCCTTGCTCTACGCGGAGAACGGGCCCGAGGAAGTCGCCCCGGCCCGGGTCGAGCAGGTGACGCAGGTGGCGCAGGCCGTGGGAGCGGCCCTCGAGCGGATGATCCTCGCTCGAAAGCACGCGATGGGGGAGGCCGGCGGTGCGGGCCTCGGTGTCACGCCGGGGCCGATCAGCGCCCCGAATCTGATGGCGAGCCGGCAGACGACTCCGGGGCCGATCAGCGCCCCGATCCCGGTGGCGCGCTCGGCGACGACGCCTGGGCCGATCGGCGCTCCGATTCCGGGAGCCGCTACGCCCGGCCCGAGCCTCGCCCCGATCGCGATGACCGCCACGCCGGGGCCGAGCCTCGCGTCGAATCCGATGCCCCCGACGAGCGTAGCCCCGAATTCGCGACCCGTCGCGACGCCAGGGCCCGAGCTGCGCCGGGAAGGTACGCTGAGCTTCGGAACGCCGGGGCCGGCGGCCATCGCGTCAGCGGCAGGGATCGAGCCGGCGCGCGTCGCCGCGATCCGCTCCGGCACCCTGGACGTCGGAATTCCGCTCCAGACCGCTTGCCGCGCCGTCGAGCGCTATCTGGTTGCCCGAGGAGACGCCGAGCTCTCCGACGCGCTGGACGAGCTCCGGCCCGTGGCGACGCTCGCATCGGAGGTGCTGGTCGCGCTACTGCCCGGCCAGCCCGCCCAGGCGGCCGATCGCGCGCCCGGCTTCCATCGGGTCACGCGTGCATTGGAGGCCCTCGGGTCGCTGGCGCTCCCGGCGCTGAAGATCGCGGCGGGTTCATCCGCCCCGGGGACCCGGCACCAGGTCGCCCACCTCCTTCGCGCCTGCAATGACGACGCGGCGCATCCAATCCTCGCGGTGCTCGCGGGGGACGAGGATCCGGGCGTCTCGGCAGCGGCACGAGGTCTGGCCGCGTCGAGCGCTTGAGAGCTCGTCAAGAATTCACGAGCGCGCGCGGAGCCGAAGCATAGCTCGGCGCCACGAAGATCTGGCGGTTCGAGCCCGGGAACTACCGAAGCCGAAGGCGTCGCTCAGCCGAAGGCCGCGCGGTAGTCGACGCCGTCGTCGTCGAGGTCGTCGTTCTCGCTGGAGCCGGTGACCCGCCTGTCGAGGACGGCGGTGGAGAAGAAGGCGTCGAGCGCTGCCTCCAGCTCCTTCGCCGGCTCCATCCGCATCGCGTCGGAGCGGAAGGACGCGGATCCGACGAGGCCCTTCGCGTACCACGCCAGGTGCTTGCGGAACTGATGCACCGCGCGCCGCTCGTCGCCGCAGAAGGCGAGGTGCTGCTCGAAGTGCTCCATCACCAGCGCGTGCCGCTCTGCGGTGGTGGGGCCCTTGCCGCCTTCCAACTCGCGGAAGAGCCAGGGGTTGCCGAGGGCGCCGCGACCGATCATCACGGCGTCGCAGCCGGTCTCGGCCAGCATGCGGTGGGCGTCCGCGACGCTCTTCACGTCGCCGTTGCCGATGACCGGGATCCGCAGCGCGTCCTTGAGGCGCTTGATCAGCGTCCAGTCGGCGGAACCCGAGTAGCCCTGCGCACGGGTGCGCGGGTGGAGGGCGACGGCCTGGCAGCCGGCCTCCTGGAGGGCGAGGCCCACCTCGACGCAGTTGATGCTCCGGGAGTCGATTCCGGCGCGGATCTTCGCCGTGACCGGCAGACCCGTGGCCTCCGCGATCTGGGTGATCACGGCCGCCGCCCGGTCGGGGTCGCTCATGAGCGCGCAGCCCGAGCCGCTCTTGGTCACCTTCGGGACCGGGCAGCCCATGTTGACGTCGATGATCTGGGCGCCGTGATCCCGCGCGACCTTCGACGCCTCCGCGAGCACCTCCGGCTTTCCGCCGAAGACCTGCACGGAGAACGGCCGCTCCCACTTCGGGTCGAAGCGGAGGTAGCGCATGGTGCGGTTCGACGCCCGCATCAGGCCTTCGGCCGAGACCAGCTCGGTGGGGCAAAGGCCGGCGCCGAGCCGAAACGCGAGGCTCCGGAAGGGCATCTCGCTGATCCCCGCCATGGGGGCGAGAATCCAGCGGTTCTTCAGCTCGTGGGGTCCGATCCGCATCGTCGTCGCCAAAACCGCTCGCGGCAGCAGGATCGTCCGCGAAGTCGGCGACTTCCTACCGGCAATGCGTCATCGGCGCAACTTGCTGGTCCATCCCCTCGACGCGATGCGCAGGAGGCTCGCGGCGTCCTTGGGCTCGGCGAGGCGGTCGAGGCGGAGCCGATGCCGCTTGTCGAAGAGGGTCCGGAAGGCGAGGAGGACCATGCCCAGGATCCCGAGCGCGGTCGCCGAGGCGATCATGAACATGATCACGATCTGGTAGCGAACGGCCTCACCGGGAGCGGCGCCCGCGAGGATCTGGCCCGTCGTCATACCGGGGAGGCTCACCAGGCCCATCACCGCCATCGAGTTGAGGGTGGGGATCATGCCGGTGCGCATCGCCCCCTGCACCTCGCCGAGGGCCGCCTCCCAGCGCGTCCCGCCGAGGGCGAGCAGCGTCTCGATCGAGTCCCTGCGGTCGGAGATCCCCTCCATGAAGCGGTCGGTGGCGAGGGAGATCCCGCTGAGCGTGTTGCCGAGCACCATGCCCAGGAGCGGCACGAGGTACTGCGGCTCGTACCAGGGCTCCACCCGGAGGATCCCGAAGAGCGCGAACCCCGTGATCACGAAGGACGAGCCGAGCACGCTGACCAGGCTGTCCCAATAGATCCCCGCGAAGCGCCGGGAGGTCCTTCCCGCCGCGGCGACGCCGGCCAGCGTCGACATCACGACGGCGAGCGCCAGGATCACGAGGGGGCGATCGAGCGCGAAGATCCACTTGAGCACGCGGCCGATCACTAGGAGCTGCACGGTCATGCGGACCGACGCGACGAGGAGCGGCATCCCCAGTCGAAGCCGGAGCGCGAAGGAGAGGGCGAAGTTGATCGCGAGCAGGAGGGACGCGAGGACGAGGTCGACGACGCTCAGGGAGACGTAGGTGGAGGTCACGGGACCTCCGAGCGCGATCGGGGCAGCTCGATGCGCCGGCTCGCGATCCGTTCGAGCTGCGCCGGCTCGTGGCTCGTCCACACGAGGGCGCGGCCCTCCGCTTCCGAGATCCACCCGTCGATCACGGTCTCCGCTCTGCCGGCGGTCTCGCGGTCGAGGGACGCCGTCGGCTCGTCGAGGAGGAGGACCCGCGGCGCCAGCAGCAGCGCGCGGACGAGGGCCACGATCTGCGCCTCGCCGCCGGAGAGCGTGGAGGCCCGCTGCGTGAGGAGCGCGGGATCGCGGCCGAGCCTTCCCAGCAACTCCTCCGCGAGCTCGCGGTCGAACTCCCGCCCTCGATGGACCTCCAGCAGGAACGGGCGCCTCAGGTTCTCCTCGACGGTCCCGGGGAGGAGGGCGGGACGCTGGTGGAGGTAGCAGATCCGCGACCGCCAGGCCGGCGCGCTCCATTGCCGGAACGGAACGCCCTCCAGCTCCAGCTCGCCCTCGTCCATCCGATCGAGTCCGGCGAGCGTGCGGAGCAGGAGGGTCTTACCGGCACCCGACGGACCTGCCAGCGCCAGCTTCTCGCCCGCGCGGACCTCGAACGAGAGCCCCCGGAAGATCCAGCTGCCCTCGAGCCGCCGGCCCAGGCCTTCCATCACGAGAAGCGGCTCGCCATGCTCCATCGCCCGCTGACGTATGACAGCCGCTTCCGGTTGGCAATCGCGCGGGCGCCGGTTCGCGTGACGAAGCGCCCGCGAGCCGACCGAGCGCGGTCTGTTCACTTGTGGTAACCAGGACGCGAAAGCAGACCCGGACCGCTCCTCCCCTCCCAGGTGCAGGCATGAACGAGCTCCGCATCCCGAAGCGCCGCACGCCGATCGAGATCGCCGACCCGAGCGGCGAGGTCCATCGCTACGCTGTCTTCCTGGGCGACCTGGCGAGGGAACACGCCGGCGTCGAGCGAGTCTCGGATCTGCTGAACGGTTCGGAGGAGTTCTTCCCCGTGCTGGATCCGGAGTCCGACGCGATCGCGATCCTCGGGAAGAGCCAGATCTCCGTGGCGTGGGTGGAACCGGAGCTCGAGGAGCTCGAGGACCACGCGCCGGGAGAGGAGTGCGTGGAGGTCGAGATCCGGCTCGTGGGTGGACGACGCGTGCGCGGACGGCTCGCCTACGGCGCGCCTCCCGGACGGGCACGGCTCGTCGACTTCCTCAATCGGGCGCCTTCGTTCATCGCGCTCGTCGACGGCGGGCGGATCGCGCTCGTCAACAAGCGCCGGATCTTCAGCGTGGCGCAGGTCCAGGGCTGAACATGGCACGCATCGACTCCGTCCTCTCGAAGGTCTTCCAGGAATCCGCCTCCGAGCTCGTGTTCGAGACCGGCACGACCGCGCTGATCCGGAACGGGGATCGCGAGCGCCCGGTGTATCGGGAGCCCCTCTCCTCGCCGCAGATCCTCGGCCTGTTCGCGGAGATCGCGCCGGACGGCTACTCGGCGAGCCTCGCCACCCAGGGCTCGACCCGCTTCGACTACCGGTCGCCCTCGGGCACGGTGGAGATCGTCCTCGAGAGGGTAGGCGCGAGCGTGAGGGCCGTGATCCAGCCGCGCGGCAGGGGAGCTGCCCCGGATCAGGAGGGCGCATTCGGTAGCGGCTTCGATCCCTTCGCCCCGGCGGGCCGCTCGATGCCTGGCGTCGGGATCGCGCCGACGCCTCCGCCGGCTCCCGTCCCCGAACATTCGCAAATCCAGATCGCCCAGGCGCCTGCGCCGAAACCCGTGGTCCCCGTCGTCTTCGGCGCGGACCCGCGGGCGATGATGGAACAGCTCCTCCTTCTCATGCTGGAGCGGAAGGCCTCGGATCTCCACCTGACCAGCCACGCGCCGGTGATGCTGCGGGTCGACGGCGACATGGTGTCGGTGCCCGAGTACGGCACGCTCCAGCCCGACCGCCTCCAGGCGGCGCTGTGGAGCATCGCCCCGGAGCGGAACCAGCGCGAGTGGACCGAGATCCACGACACGGACTTCGCCCACGAGACCGAGAAGGCGCGGTTCCGCGTGAACGTCTTCGCGGACCGGATGGGCATCGGCGCGGTGCTGCGCCAGATCCCCAACGAGATCCTCACCGCCGAGAAGATGGGCCTCTCCCCGGCCATCCTCGACCTCTGCTTCTTGAGCAAGGGCCTGGTCCTCGTCACGGGGCCCACGGGCTCCGGGAAGTCGACGACGCTCGCGGCGATGATCGACTACATCAACCGCTACCGCAGCGATCACATCATCACCATCGAGGATCCGGTCGAGTTCGTGCACCAGAACCAGCGCTGCCTGGTGAACCAGCGCGAGATCGGCGTGCACACGGGCTCGTTCAAGAACGCCCTCCGCGCCGCGCTGCGCGAGGATCCCGACATCATCCTCGTGGGCGAGCTCCGCGACCTGGAGACGATCTCCATCGCGATCGAGACCGCGGAGACCGGCCACCTGGTGTTCGGCACGCTCCACACCAACACGGCGCCCTCGACCATCGATCGAATCATCGATCAGTTCCCCCCGGATCGGCAGGAGCAGATCCGAACCATGCTCTCGGAGTCCCTCAAGGGCGTGATCGCGCAGACGCTCTGCAAGAAGATCGGCGGAGGACGAGCGGCGGCGCAGGAGGTGCTGATCGCGAACAACGCCATCGCGAACATGATCCGGGAGGGGAAGACCTTCCAGATCCCGTCGCTGATGCAGACCGGTCGTGCACAGGGGATGGTGACGATGAACGACGCCCTCTTCGACCTGGTCAAGCGGGGCCTCGTCGAGCCGGCGGAGGCCTACAAGAAGGCCGTTGCCCGGACCGAGCTCAAGGCGATGCTGGAGCGGGCGGGGCACACCGTCGACCCGGCCGCCGAGAAGTAGTGCCGCCGCGCTCCTGGCGGGGCCCGGCCTGAACCTCGAGACGAGTGGATCCCCCGGCGCCAGCGTCGTTGACCCTGGACTCCGCGGTTGCTAGGATCGCGCCCTTTTTGGGAGCGCGAACCTCGTAATTTCGCCGGGTTGCGCCTCCGTCCGGAGTGAGAATGTCCTCGTCTGCCATCGACGCTTCCGATCGGGTTCCCCCGACGCCCGAGGAGGAAAAGCGCGCCAAGCTCGCGGCGCTCCACCGGGAGGCCGAGGCCGGCGGTGGCGAGCTGCGAATCGCCAAGCAGCACGAGTCCGGCAAGCTCACCGCCCGCGAGCGGATCGAGCTGCTCCTCGATCCGGGCACCTTCGTCGAGGTCGACAAGTTCGTCACCCACCGGTGCAACGACTTCGAGATGGATCAGAAGAAGATCCTCGGCGACGGCGTGGTCACCGGCTACGGCCTCGTCGAGGGGCGCCAGATCTTCGTCTTCGCCCAGGACTTCACGGTCTTCGGTGGCTCGCTCTCCGGAGCCTACGCCCAGAAGATCTGCAAGATCATGGACCTCGCGATGCGGGTCGGGGCCCCGGTGGTGGGCCTCAACGACTCGGGTGGCGCGCGGATCCAGGAGGGCGTGGAGAGCCTCGCGGGCTACGCGGAGATCTTCCTCCGCAACACCCTCGCCTCCGGCGTGATCCCGCAGATCAGCCTGATCCTCGGGCCCTGCGCCGGCGGCGCGGTCTACAGCCCGGCGATCACCGACTTCATCGCGATGGTGAAGGACACCTCCTACATGTTCATCACCGGCCCGGACGTGATCAAGACGGTCACGCACGAGGAGGTGACGAAGGAGAACCTCGGCGGCGCTCTCGCCCACAACGCCACCAGCGGCGTGGCGCACTTCGCAGCGGAAAACGAGGCGGCGGCGATCCAGCTCACCCGCGAGCTGCTCTCCTTCCTGCCCCTGAACAACGCGGACGATCCGCCGGTCCAGCCCTGCTCGGACGATCCCTTCCGCGAGGACGAGAAGCTCAAGACCATCGTCCCCGACAATCCGAACAGGCCCTACGACATCAAGGACATCGTCCGGACGGTCGTGGACGATCACCACTTCTTCGAGGTGCAGGAGCACTGGGCGAAGAACATGGTCGTCGGCTTCGCGCGGCTCAACGGCAGGCCCGTCGGCGTGGTCGCGAACCAGCCCATCGTCCTCGCGGGCTGCCTCGACATCGACGCTTCGGTGAAGGCCGCGCGCTTCGTGCGCTTCTGCGACTGCTTCAACATCCCGCTCGTCACCTTCGTGGACGTGCCCGGCTTCCTCCCCGGCACCGCCCAGGAGTGGGGCGGCATCATCCGCCACGGTGCGAAGCTCCTCTACGCCTACGCCGAGGCGACGGTGCCCAAGGTGACGGTGATAACCCGCAAGGCCTACGGCGGCGCCTACGACGTGATGGCGTCGAAGCACATCCGCGCCGACGTGAACTTCGCCTACCCGACCGCCGAGATCGCGGTGATGGGGCCGGACGGCGCGGTGAACATCATCTTCCGCGAGCAGCTGAAGAAGGCGGCGGATCCGGTTGCCGAGAAGGACCGCCTGGTGCGCGAGTACCGGGAGAAGTTCGCGAACCCGTACAAGGCCGCCGAGCTCGGCTACGTGGACGAGGTGATCCTCCCCGAGCAGACCCGCGGTCGCCTCATTCAGGCGCTGGAGATGCTGAAGACCAAGCGGCAGAGCAATCCTCCCAAGAAGCACGGGAACATCCCGCTCTAGCTCTCCCGCTGCGCCGCAAAGCAGGTCTCCCTCCTGGCTCGTGAAAACATGACCGAAGACAGCCGTCGCCTCCTGCCCGACCCGGGTCCCTTCCCCGATTCCGCCGCCTGGCGGGAGCAGGTGGAAGAGGGCCTGGAGGGCGCCCCGTTCGAGAAGAAGCTCGTCACCCGCCTCGAGGAAGGGCTGGCCATCCAGCCCCTCTACACGCGGGCCGACCTCCCGGCCGGAACCGATCCCGCCGGGTTCCCGGGCTTCGCGCCCCTGGTCCGCGGCTCGTCCCCGGTGGCGGATCGCGGGGGATGGCGGATCCGGGCGGCGATCGACGCTGCCGATCCCCGAGTCGCCAAGCGGCTCGTGGCGCGCGAGATCGAGCGCGGCGCGAGCGCGGTGACGCTCGAAATGGACGCGGCGTTCCGCAAGGGTCTCTCTCCTGCGGATCCCGGCGCCGAGCCTCATCTGGGAGAAGGCGGCGTCCACGTCACCACCGCAGAGGACCTCGCCGAGCTGCTCCCGGACGGACACGTCTCAGTGGACGCGGGCGGACAGGCGCTCCCGGCCGCAGCCACGCTCGCCGCGGCGTGGGAGGCCCGGGGCGTCGCTCCTGCCGAGGCCCGCGGCTCCTTCGATGCGGATCCCCTCGGCGTCCTCGCCAGGGAGGGGACGCTGCCCGTCTCCCTCGACGACGCGCTCTTGCAGCTCGGCGAGCTCGCGGCGTGGACCGTCTCGCGCTTTCCCGGCGTGACGAGCACGCTCGTCTCCACCGCGCCCTACCACGACGCAGGCGCCACCGCGGACCTCGAGCTGGCGGCGGCGATGTCCACGGGCGCCGCGTACCTCCGAGCTCTCGAGGCCGGCGGTCTCTCCCTCGAAGCGGCGAGCGCGCAGATCGTCTTCCGCTTCCAGGTGGGCGTCGACGTCTTCCTCGAGATCGCGAAGCTGCGGGCGGCCCGGCGCCTCTGGTGCCGGATCCTGGAGGCGAGCGGCGTCCGCGAGCCGTCCATGGCGCTGGAAGCAGAGACCGCCTGGCGGAACCTCGCGGCCCGCGACCCCTGGGTCAACATGCTGCGCACGACGATCGGCGCGTTCGCGTCGGCTTCCGGCGGCGCGCAGGCCGTCCTCGTCCGGCCCTTCGACGAGGCCATCGGACCGTCGGATGACTTCGCCCGGCGGATCGCGCGCAACACCCAGCTCATCCTCCGCGACGAGTCGCAGCTCCACCGCGTGGAGGATCCGGCCGGCGGCTCGTTCTACCTGGAGCGGCTCACCGAGGAGCTCGCCGTCGCGGCCTGGGCGAAGCTCCAGGCCCTCGAGGCAGAGGGCGGGATCGCCGCGGCCCTCGCGTCGGGCTCGCTCCGCCAGCAGCTCGAGGCCACCCGCGCGAAGCGGAGCGAGGGTATCGCCCGCCGGAAGACGCCCATCACGGGCGTCAACGAGTTCCCCAACCTTCACGAGGCCCCGGTCTCGCGTCCGGTGCCCGACCTCGCCGCTCTTCGCTCCGAGTGGACCAAGCGAGCACCCAAGGTGGACGGCGCCCGTCCTGAAGGGGCGAGCCGCCTCGACACCGCCGTCGCCCTCGCGGCGAAGGGGGCGGGGGTCTCCGCGCTGGCGGCGCGCTTCGCGACGGACGCCCCGCCGGCCTCGATCCCGCCGCTCCGCTTCGAGAGGCTCTCGGAGCCCTTCGAGCGGCTGCGCGATCGCAGCGACGCGCACCTGGCCCGGACCGGCGCGCGCCCCAAGGTCTTCCTCGCCAACCTCGGCCCTGTCGCCAAGCACGTCGCCAGGGCCACCTTCGCCGACAACTTCTTCGCCGCCGGCGGCATCGAGACCCTGGGCAACGAGGGCTTCGCCTCCGCCGATGCGGCAGCCGAGGCGCTTCGCGCGAACGGCGCGAAGGTCGCCGTGATCTGCGGCACCGACGCGGCCTACGCCGAGCAGGTGTCCGCCCTCGGGCCCGCCCTGCGGGCCGCCGGCGCCGAGCGGATCCTTCTCGCCGGCAGGCCTGGCGAGAGCGAGGCCGTCTTCCGCGCCAGCGGCGTGGACGACTTCGTCTTCGTCGGCGTGGATCTCCTCGAGAAGCTGTCCTCGACCCTCGATGCGCTTGGGGTCGCCCCCGCGCCGCAGGTGAAGCCGTGAGCCGCATCCCGAACCTTGCAACCCTGGCTCTCGGGAGCCCGTCGCACGCAGGCGATCGTGCGAGCTGGAACGCGGCGGCAGAGGCAGCGGCAGGACGGCCGCTGACTTCGCTCGTGTGGGAGACGCCCGAAGGGATTCCGGTTGCGCCCCTCTACGGCGCCGCCGACCTCGAGGGGCTGCGGCACGTGGACAGCGTGCCGGGGCTGCCGCCCTATCTGCGCGGTCCGTACCCGACCATGTACGTGGAGCGGCCGTGGACCATCCGCCAGTACGCGGGATTCTCCACCGCCGAGGCGAGCAACGCCTTCTACCGCCGCAACCTCAAGGCGGGGCAGAAGGGCCTCTCCATCGCCTTCGATCTCGCCACCCACCGCGGCTACGACTCCGACCACCCGCGGGTGGCCGGTGACGTGGGCATGGCCGGCGTGGCCATCGACTCGATCCTCGACATGCGGATCCTCTTCGACGGGATCCCGCTCGATCAGATGACCGTGTCGATGACGATGAACGGCGCGGTGCTGCCGATCCTCGCGCTCTACATCGTCGCCGCGGAGGAGCAGGGCGTTCCCCACTCGAAGCTCGCGGGCACCATCCAGAACGACATCCTCAAAGAGTTCATGGTGCGGAATACGTACATCTATCCGCCCGCGCCCTCGATGAGGATCATCGCCGACATCTTCGCCTTCACGTCGAAGGAGATGCCGAAGTTCAACAGCATCAGCATCTCCGGCTACCACATGCAGGAGGCCGGGGCGACGGCCGATCTGGAGCTCGGCTACACCCTCGCGGACGGCCTCGAGTACCTGCGCACCGGCATGGCCGCGGGCCTCGATCTCGACGCCTTCGCGCCGCGGCTCTCGTTCTTCTTCGCCATCGGGATGAACTTCTACATGGAGGTGGCGAAGCTCCGCGCCGCACGCCTCCTGTGGTCGAAGCTCGTCGCCTCGCTCGGCGCGAAGAACCCCAAGTCCCTTGCGCTGCGGACGCACAGCCAGACCTCGGGCTGGAGCCTCGCCGCGCAGGACGTCTTCAACAACGTGGTCCGCACCTGCGTCGAAGCGCTCGCGGCGACCCACGGCCACACGCAGTCGCTCCACACCAACTCCCTCGACGAGGCGCTGGCGCTCCCCACCGACTTCAGCGCGCGCATCGCCCGGAACACGCAGCTCCTCATCCAGCAGGAGAGCGGCACCTGCCGCGTGGCCGATCCCTGGGGCGGCTCCTACTACGTGGAGAAGCTCACCTGGGATCTCGCGAACGCCGCCTGGGCCCACATCCAGGAGGTGGAGAAGCTCGGCGGCATGGCCAAGGCCATCGAGGAGGGCCTGCCGAAGCTGCGCATCGAGGAGGCGGCGGCGCGCACCCAGGCGCGGATCGACTCCGGTCGGCAGACCATCGTCGGCGTGAACCGCTACCGCCAGGAGACCGAGGAGCCCCTCGAGATCCTCAAGGTGGACAACCGCCAGGTGCGGGCGGCGCAGATCGCGCGCCTCGAGAAGCTGCGGCGGGAGCGGGACGGCGCGAAGGTGCAGGCCACCCTCGACGCGCTCACCAAGGCGGCGGAAGGCGAAGGCAACCTCCTCGCCCTCGCCGTCGAGGCGGCGCGGGCCCGCGCCACCGTGGGAGAGATCTCGGCGGCGCTGGAGAAGGTCTTCGGGCGCTACCAGGCCACCACGCGCTCGGTGCAGGGCGTGTACGCCGGCGAGCTCGGCGCGGAGGAGAAGGGCGTGGCCGAGCTGCACACGCAGATCGAGCGCTTCGTGGAGCTCGAGGGACGCAGGCCCCGGATCCTGGTGGCCAAGATGGGCCAGGACGGACACGACCGCGGCCAGAAGGTGATCGCCTCGGCCTTCGCCGACCTGGGCTTCGACGTGGACATCGGGCCGCTCTTCCAGACGCCCGACGAGACGGCGCGCCAGGCCGTGGAGAACGACGTGCACGTCGTCGGGGTGAGCTCCCTCGCGGCGGGCCACCTCACCCTCGTGCCCGAGCTGCGCGACGCGCTCCGCAAGCTGGGGCGCGAGGACATCCTCATCGTCGTCGGCGGCGTGATTCCGCCCCAGGACTACGACGCCCTCCGCGAGGCGGGCGCTGCGGAGATCTTCGGTCCCGGCACGGTGATCGGCGACGCGGCCTCGCGCCTCCTGCGGCAGCTCGAGGCGCGCATCGGGATCGAGTAGCGGGATGGACGGGATCATGCGCCGGCGGCTCTCCGAGGACGACTACGTCCAGGGCGTGGTCGCCGGCGATCGCACCATCCTGGCGCGGGCGATCACTCTCGTGGAGAGCACCCACCCGGCCCACGAAGCGCTGGGGCAGGCGGTGCTCGCGCGGCTCCTGCCCCGCGCGGGCCGCGCCGTCCGCGTAGGCGTCAGCGGCGTCCCGGGCGTGGGCAAGAGCACCTTCATCGACGCCTTCGGCACGCACCTCACCGGCGAGGGCCACGAGGTGGCAGTCCTCGCGGTGGATCCGTCGAGCACGGTCACCGGCGGTAGCATCCTCGGCGACAAGACGCGGATGCAGCGTCTTTCGGTCGACCCCCACGCCTTCATCCGCCCGTCTCCGAGCGCGGGGTCCCTCGGCGGGGTCGCGCGCCGCACCCGCGAGGCCTCCCTCCTCTGCGAGGCGGCGGGCTTCGACGTGATCCTGATCGAGACCGTCGGGGTCGGGCAGTCCGAGACCTCCGTCGCCGGGATGGTCGATTTCTTCCTCGTGCTCATGCTCGCCGGCGCCGGCGACGAGCTCCAGGGAATCAAGAAGGGGATCCTCGAGCTCGCGGACCTCATCGCCATCAACAAGGCCGACGGTCCCAATGCGGAGCGCGCCCGACGTGCTGCCCGCGAGTACCAGGGGGCGCTCCACTACGTCCGGCAGGCGAGCCCGAGCTGGGCGCCCCGCGTGCTCACCTGCAGCGCCCGCGAGGACCAGGGCCTCGACGCGATCTGGAAGGCGATCCTCGAGCACCGCGACGCGCTCTCCGCCACGGGCGAGCTCGCCGAGAAGCGCCGCGCCCAACAGCTCCGCTGGATGTGGAGCATGGTCGAGGAGGGCCTGCTGGACGCGCTGCGGAAGGCGCCCGGGATGTCCGAGCGCCTTTCGCGCCTCGAGCGCGCGGTCCTCGAGGCGCACGCGACTCCTTCGCAGGCGGCGGGCGAGATCCTCGGGGCGTTCCGCACGGGCGGGTAGGGCCGAGGCGCGGTCGGTCAATCCTCCGCCGAGACGATCGAGAGATCGAAGCCCCGCGATTCCCGCACCATGCGCTCGACGAAGCTGCGCCGGGTCAGCCGCTCCGGGAGCGTGCGCGCCGTCCGCCCGATGATGATCCGCTGGACCTCGTGCGATCGGGCGAAGTCGAGGAGGGCCTGCACCGGATCACGGGCCCGGAGGCGCATGACCTCGGCCCCATGGTCGCGGGCATGGTCCAGGTTGGCCTCGAGGCGGCGCGCCTTCTCAGCGCTCATCCGGCTCTCGGCAGGCGTCTCCACGTAGACGACGAACCACTCGGTGCCCAGGTGCGCCGCGACCCGCGAGCCGCGCCGGAGCAGCACCTCCGCCCGCGGGGATGCCGGCGAGATGCAGACCATGATGCGTCCGATGGCCTCGCGCCGCTCCTTGGGCGTGAGCGCGGTCAGCTCGCGATCGAGGCTCTCGGCCACCTCGCGCAGGGAGAGCTCCCGAAGCGCCGCCAGCTTCTGCTCGCGGAAGAAGTTCTGGAGCGCCGTCGGGATCTCCGCTTCCGAGACGATCTTCCCCTCGCGCAGCCGCTCGAGCAGGTCCTCGACGGCCAGATCCAGGTTCACGACCTGATCGGCCCGCTCCAGGAAGCTGTCGGGGATCGTCTCCCGGACCACGAGTCCGGCGGCGCGGTGCACGAGGTCGTTCAAGCTCTCTAGGTGCTGCACGTTGACCGCGCTGATGACGTTGATGCCCGCGTCGAGGAGCTCGAGGACGTCGAGGTAGCGCTTCGGATGCCGTGAGCCCGGCGCGTTGGTGTGGGCGAGCTCGTCGACCACCGCGATCTCCGGGGCGCGCGCCAGGAGCGCGTCGAGATCGAGCTCCTCGAGGGTCCCACCCCGGTAGGCGATCTTCTTCCGAGGCACCACCTCGAGCCCCTCGACCAGCGCCTCCGTGTCGGGCCTGCCGTGGGTCTCGATGAATCCCAGCACGACGTCGGTGCCGTGGGCCTGGAGCGCGTGGGCCTCCTCGAGCATGTGATAGGTCTTGCCGACGCCCGACGCGAAACCGACGTAGATCTTGAGCCGGCCCCGCCTGGCGCGTCGGACCAGATCGAGGAACGCGCCCGGGTTCGTCATCGTGGGCTCGCTCTCCCGAAGCGCCGATCGAGCTCGAGGTTCACGGCGAGGACGTTCACCCGGTCTTCCCCCAGGAAGCCCAAGGTCCGCCGAGCCACCCGCTCGTCGATCACCGCCTCCACCGCCCAGGTCGGGACGCCCCGCGCCCGCGCGATCCGCGGCGCCTGCCAACGTGCCGCCTTGGGGGAGAGGTGGGGATCGAGGCCGCTGCCCGACGTCGTGACGAGCTCCACCGGCACGGGCGGCTTCGCCTCCGGGTTCTCCCGGAGGAGGCGCTCGAGCTCCGCCTCCACTCGCTCTCGGAGCTTGCGCGAGGTCGGTCCGAGGTTGGAGCCCCCGGACGCCAAGGAGTCGTAGCCTGCGCCCGCCGCCGAAGGGCGCGGCTGCAGGTAGGCGGCGCCGCGGAACGCTTGGCCGATGAGCTCGGAGCCGATCACGCCTCCGCCGGGATCGACGACGAGGCTGCCGCGTGCCCGCCACGGAACGAGCTGTGCGATCGCGAGCACCAGGAGTGGATAGGCGAGGCCGCAGAGGAGGAGGCTGACGAGGACGAGGCGGAGCGAGAGGAGGAACGACCTCATCTCAGGTGAGCCCGATGGCGGCGAGCACCAGGTCGATGAGCTTGATCCCGGCGAAGGGCGCGATCACGCCGCCCACGCCGTAGACGAGCAGCGACCGCCGCAGGATCGCGGCGGCGCCGAGCGGCCGATAGCGCACGCCGCGGAGCGCGAGCGGGATCAGGAGCACGATGATCAGCGCGTTGAAGATCACCGCCGAGAGGATGGCGCCGTAGGGCGAGGAGAGCCGCATCACGTTGATCGGCTCGAACTCGGGGTAGACCCCGACGATCAGCGCGGGGAGGATCGCGAAGTACTTGGCGACGTCGTTGGCCACCGAGAAGGTGGTGAGGCTGCCGCGGGTCATCAGCAGCTGCTTGCCCACCTCCACGATCTCCAGGAGCTTGGTCGGGTCGGAGTCGAGGTCGATCATGTTCGACGCCTCCTTCGCCGCCTGGGTGCCGCTGTTCATCGACACGCCGACGTCGGCCTGTGCGAGGGCCGGCGCGTCGTTGGTGCCGTCGCCGGTCATCGCCACGAGCCGGCCCTTCGCCTGCTCCTCCCGGATGAGCTGCATCTTCTTCTCGGGCGTGGCCTGTGCGAGGAAGCCGTCGACCCCCGCCTCCCGGGCGATAGACGCCGCCGTCCGCGGGTTGTCGCCCGTGATCATCAGCGTCTGGATGCCCATGGCCCGGAACTGCGCGAAGCGGGCGTGGATGCCGGGCTTCACGACGTCCTTGAGGTGGATGATCCCGACGACGCGATCGCCGTCCGAGACCGCCAGCGGCGTCCCGCCGTCGTCGCCGATCCGGTGGGAGACGTCGATTGCCTCGGGAGGCATGACGCCGCCGACGTGATCCTGGATCGCGTCGACCGCGCCCTTGCGGATCCTGCGACCCTCCAGGTCGCAACCGCTCATCCGCGTGTGGGCGGAGAAAGGGATCGCCTCGATCGGCCCCTGGCCTGCGGCCAGATCGCCGTGGCGCTCCTTCACGAAGGCCACGATCGAGCGCCCCTCGGGCGTCTCGTCGGAGAGGCTCGAGAGCTGGGCGGCGAGGGCGAGCTCCCGCTCTTCGACCCCCGGCATCGGGATGAGGTCCGAGGCGATCCGGTTCCCGAGCGTGATCGTGCCCGTCTTGTCGAGGAGCATGATGTCCACGTCGCCGGCCGCCTCCACCGCGCGCCCGCTCATCGCGATCACGTTCTTGCGGACGAGGCGATCCATGCCGGCGATCCCGATGGCCGAGAGCAGCCCGCCGATCGTGGTCGGGATCAGGCAGACCAGCAGCGCGATCACCACGGTGAGCGTGAGGTCGATCCGGGCGTGGAGGGCGAGGGGGACGAGCGTCGCGCAGACGAAGAGGAAGATCAGCGTGAGCCCGACGAGGAGCAGGTGGAGCGCGAGCTCGTTGGGGGTCTTCTTGCGGGATGCGCCCTCCACCAGCCGGATCATCGAGTCGAGGAAGCTCGAGCCCGGGTCGGCCGCGATTCGGACGACGATCCGATCGGAGAGGACCCTGGTGCCGCCCGTCACGGCGGATCGATCGCCGCCGCTCTCCCGGATCACGGGTGCCGACTCGCCCGTGATCGCCGATTCGTCCACGGAAGCCACGCCTTCGACGACGTCGCCGTCGCCGGGGATCAGCTCGCTCGCCTCCACGACGACGAGATCTCCCTTGCGGAGGCGGGACGCCGAGGTCGGCTCCTCATCGCCATCGACCAGACGGCGGGCCGGCACGTCCCGCCGCAGCTTGCGCAGCTCCGCCGCCTGGGCCTTGCCGCGTCCTTCCGCCACCGCCTCAGCGAAGTTGGCGAAGAGCACGGTGAGCCAGAGCCAGAGCGCGACGAGGCCCGTGAACCAGAGCGGCGCCTCGCGGCGAGCCGAAGCGACCGCGTCCCGGACG
Source organism: Vulgatibacter incomptus (assembly GCF_001263175.1). GTDB lineage: Bacteria > Myxococcota > Myxococcia > Myxococcales > Vulgatibacteraceae > Vulgatibacter > Vulgatibacter incomptus. The sequence goes on from NZ_CP012332.1 coordinate 201,520, forward strand.
AAGAGCACGGAGGTGTAGACGCTCCCCACTTCGACCACGAGCATCACCGGGTTCTTCGCCACCCGCCAGGGCGCGAGCTTCCGCACGCATTCCGGCAGGGCCTGGCGCAGGATCGTCGCGCGAAGCTGGACGTGCTTCCTCGCCACGTCAGAAGAGCCTCCCCGCCGTCGCGGCGAAGTGCTCCACCAGCGGCCCGAGCGAGATCACCGGGAAGAAGGTGAGGGCGCCCACGATCGCGATCACCGCCGTCAGGAGGAAGGCGAAGAGGACGGAGTCGGTCGGAAAGGTCCCCGGCCCCGGCGGCACCCGCTTCTTGCCGGCGAGCGATCCCGCGATCGCGAGGACCGGAGCGAATGGCAGGAACCGACCGGCGAGCATCCCGACCCCGGTGGTCACGTTCCACCACGCGGTGTCGGCGTTCAGCCCCGCGAAGGCGGAGCCGTTGTTGGCCACCGCGCTCGAGTACGCGTAGAGCCGCTCGGTTAGCCCGTGTGGCCCGGCGTTGGCCTCCGAGCTCAGGGCGCTCGCGTCCTGGCCCGACCACGCGGTGAAGACGAGCACGAAGAGCGGGTAGACCAGCAGGTAGAGGACGACGAGCTTCATCTCCCGGGCCTCGATCTTCTTTCCGAGGAGCTCCGGGGTGCGGCCCACCATCAGGCCCGCGAGGAAGACCGAGAGGAGCGCGAAGATCAGGAGGCCGGCGAGTCCGCCGCCCACGCCGCCGAAGACCACCTCGCCGAGCTGCATCAACACCATGGGCACCAGCCCGCCCAGGGGGTTGAAGCTGTCGAGCATCGCGTTGGTGGCGCCGCAGGAGGAGGCCGTCGTCACCGCCGCGAAGGACGCGCTCGCGGCGGCGCCGAGGCGGAGCTCCTTGCCCTCCATGTTGCCCATCGCGTGGTCGAGGGGCAGGCCCGCCAGCGCCGAGTTCGGAGAGGATTCGGCCAGGTATCCGATGGCGCTCCCGCCCAGGAAGAAGAGGGCGATGGCCAGGAGGATCGCCCAGCTCTGAAGTTTGTTTCCCGCCATCTCACCGTAGGTGTGAATCAAGCCGGACGGGATCCAGAGGACGAGGAACATCTCGACCAGATTGGTCAGGGGCGTCGGGTTCTCGAACGGATGGGCGCTGTTCGCGCCGAAGAAGCCGCCGCCGTTGCTACCCAGGAGCTTGATCGACTCCTGGGAAGCCACCGGCCCCATCGGAAGGAGCTGCGACGCCCCTTCCACGGTGGTCGCGTGGACGTAGGGGGCTAAGCTCTGGATGACGCCCTGTGAGACGAAGAACACCGCCGCCGCGAGGCTCGTCGGGAGGAGCACGTAGACGAGCGAGCGGATCAGATCGACCGGGAAGCTCCCGACGGTCGGGCGAAGCACACCCTGGGGCTTTCGGGTCAGGCCGCGGGCCAGGGCGAGGCCCACGCCGATGCCCGCCGCGGCGGAGGTGAAGTTCTGCCACGCGAGGCCGAGCATCTGGCTCAGGTAGCTCAGCGCGCGCTCGCCCGTGTAGGCCTGCCAGTCGGTGTTGGAAACGAAACTCGCGGCGGTGTTGAAGGCGAGAGCGCCTGCCATCGGACCCAGCTGCGCCGGGTTCAGCGGGAGGCGGTGCTGGAGCCGCAGGATCGCATAGAGGACGGCGAAGCCCAGCAGGTGGAAGAGCAGGAGGGAGCCCAGGTACGCCGGCCAGGTCTGCTCCTCCTCCCCGTCGATGCCGCAGAGCTGGAGGAGCGCGCGCTCCACCCGCCCGAAGCTCCTCGGAAGGGGACGCTCCGTCCCCTCGAAAACGCGGTACATGTAGGAGCCGAAGGAAGGACCGGCCGCGACCACGGCGCCGAAGAGCACGGCGAGCTCGATCCAGCCCCGGAGACCCATCCTAGAACCTGTCCGGCTGGACCAGCGCGAACGCGAGGTAGGCAACCAGGGCCACCGCGACGATCCCGCCGATCCAGTGCTCCAGGGACATTGCCGCCCCGCCTCAGAGGCCAGGCTCCTCGCCTGCCGACGGGTGCAAAGCTAAGCAGGGCCCGCCCCGACCGGCAGGTGCTCCACGCGGGCGTGACGCGAACGAGTTGCGTCGAAACTGCACTCGTGGTTCTTCCGGATGGACGACGAAGCGCCTAGACTGCGCCTTCTTCGGGAGTGTCATGGCCAAAGAGAATCGAATGTTCCGCAAGATCCTGGTCGCGAACCGGGGCGAGATCGCCGTGCGGGTGATGCGGACCTGCCGCGAGATGGGCGTGCAGACGGTTGCCGTCTATTCCGACGCCGACCGTGGCGCTCTCCACGTCCGCACCGCCGACGAGGCGGTTCGCGTCGGCGCTCCGCCGTCCGCCGAGAGCTACCTACGGATCGACCGGGTGATCGCCGCCGCCAAGGCCACCGGCGCCGAGGCGATCCACCCCGGCTACGGCTTCCTCTCCGAGCGCGCCGCCTTCGTCGAGGCCTGCGAGCAGGCCGGCATCGTCTTCATCGGCCCGCCCGCAGCGGCCATGGACGCGATGGGCGAGAAGACCCAGGCGCGCCGCCGCATGATCGCGGCAGGCGTCCCCGTGGTGCCCGGCATGGCCGAGCCCGAGGCCGACATCGAGAAGGCCCGCGCCTTCGCCGCGCAGTGCGGCTATCCGGTGATGATCAAGGCGGCCGCCGGCGGCGGCGGCAAGGGCATGCGCCGGGTCGACTCCGAGCGCGAGTTCGACGCGGCCTTCGGCGGCGCCCAGCGCGAAGCCAAGAACGCCTTCGGCGACGACCGCGTCTACATCGAGAAGTTCCTCGAGAAGCCCCGGCACGTCGAGATCCAGGTCTTCGCCGACGGACACGGGAACTGCATCCACCTCTTCGAGCGCGAGTGCTCGGTCCAGCGCCGGCACCAGAAGGTGATCGAGGAGACGCCGTCGCCGATCGTCGATCCCGAGATGCGGGCGAAGATGGGCGAGGTCGCGGTACGGGCCGCGAAGGCCGTGGGCTACGTGGGCGCCGGGACCTGCGAGTTCCTCGTCGACGCCCACATGAACTTCTACTTCCTCGAGATGAACACCCGCCTCCAGGTGGAGCACCCGGTGACGGAGCTCCGCACCGGCCTCGACCTGGTGCGCTGGCAGCTCGAGGTGGCGGCAGGCGGCAAGCTCCCGCTGGCCCAGGACGAGGTGCCCTCGAACGGCCACGCGATCGAGGCGCGCATCAACGCCGAGGATCCGGCGAACGGCTTCATGCCGAGCCCCGGGAAGATCACCTACCTCCGCCTCCCGGGCGGCCCCGGTACGCGGATCGACGGCGGCGTCTACCCCGGCTACACCGTGCCGATGACGTACGACTCGATGATCGCCAAGCTCATCGTCTGGGCGCCGTCCCGCGACGAGGCGATCGACCGGCTGAAGCGCGCGCTCTCCGAGTTCGTGGTCAAGGGGATCACCACCAACATCGGCTATTTGAAGCGGATCCTCGCCCACCGCGAGTTCCTGAGCGGCGACTACGACACGACCTTCCTCGGCCGGTGCGCCAAGGACCTCGAGCCGGTGCCCAACGTGGAGCTCGCGAAGGTGGCCCTGATGGCCTCCGCCATCCACCAGTTCCAGCTCGACCACAAGCGGTCCCGGCAGCTCGCGGCGAGCGCCGAGGGGGCGAGGGAGGCCCACTCGCGCTGGGCCGAGGTCGGCCGGATCCATGCACTGGGGCGGAGTGGAGGTGTGCGGTGAAGTATCAGGCGACCCTGGCGAAGCAGAACCACGAGATCGACGTCGTGGACAAGGGTGACGGCGTCTACGAGGTGACGCTCGACGGACAGGTGCACGTGCTCGACGCCCTCGAGCTCTCGCACGGCGCCGTCAGCCTGATCGTCGATCACGCGTCCTACTCGGTGGAGTTCGAGGACACCGCCGACGGGAGCGTCAACGTCCTCGTCCGGGATCAGGTCTTCTCGGTCGACGTGCTCGACGAGCGGCGCCTGCGCATGCGCGCGGCCGGTGGGCGCTTCGCCGTCGAGGGGCCCCAGATGATCACGGCTCCGATGCCCGGCAAGGTGGTGAAGTACCTGGTCGCGGTCGGTGAAGAGGTGGCCGAGGGCCAGGGCCTCGTGGTGGTCGAGGCCATGAAGATGGAGAACGAGCTCAAGAGCCCGAAGAGCGGCGTGGTGAAGGAGGTCTTCGCCAAGGAGGGTGCCTCCGTGGAGAGTGGCGCCAAGCTCGTCGTGGTGGAGTAGGGGGGCGGGATGTCGGGGCAGGAAGCGCGGATCCGGAGCCCCAAGGGGGCGCTTGAGGAGCTGGTTCCGGAAGGGGCGCTCGCCGGGGGCTCCGCCTTTCGGCTCTACTACCTGATCGGCACGGGGCGGGCCACGGGCAGGCTGGTGCTCCAGGAGCCGGCCGGCATCCTCTGGGAGCTCTGGTTTCGGCGAGGCGCTCCACTCCAGGTGAGGACCACCTCGCCGCTCCTCGGCCTCGGGCGCTACCTCGCGGCGCAGGGCGCGCTGGGGCCGGACGAGCTCGCGAGGGCCCAGGCGGTCGTCCAGCGCGATGGCGGGGAGCTGATCGACGTTCTCGGCCGGATGCCTGGTGTCGAGCCGATGGAGATCTTCCGCCACCTGGCCGGGTACGGCCGCGCGCTCCTCGTCCGCGCCCTCGCGCTCGAGGCCGGAGCGTTCCGGTGGGAGGATCAGGCGCCAGCGCCACCCGGCGCCGCGCCCCTTGGGGAGACCTGGCCGCTGCTCTGTGAGGCGGGGCGCAGGATCTCGCCGGACGCGGCCCGCCGCCTACTCGGCGACAGGCTCGAGCGCCCAGTCATGAGGAGCGGCGACGGCCGCATGCAGCTGGAGGAGCTGGGCGTCAACGCCCAGGAGGCACGGATCGCTGCCTCCTTCGACGGCGTCCGCTCCCTCGCCGGGCTCGCGCGGGCCTCGCCGGAGGAGTCCGACCGGATCGCTCGGCTGGGTTACTTCCTCGGGGCGCTCGGCTTCGCGTCCTTCTCCGGCGCCGAAGCGGCGCGGGAGCCGACGCGCACGGCGTCCCCCTCTCTCGACGACCAGCCCGCCTACGAGTTCACGCCCGGCCCCGCCTCGCCCATCGCGCAGCGCCGGCCGATCGCGGCGGGGAGGCCCGGACCTGCGCGGACGGCGGAGTCGACCCCTGGCCCCTTCCGGACGGCGGAGGCGACGCCCGGCCCGTTCCGGGCGGGAGGGATGACGCCCGGCCCCTCTCGGTCGGCGGGAATGACGCCAGGCCCCGGCCAGGCTGCGAGGAGCCCGACCCCTGGCCCACAGGCCGCGCCGCTCCCCAGGCCGCGCACCGACGCCGAGGTCTACGAGTTCCTGGAGACCCTGGACCGGAAGAACCACCTCGAGTTGCTCGGGTCTCGGCGCAGACGGCGCCGGCGGAGGTCAAGCAGGCCTACTTCCGCCTCGCGCGGGTCTTCCACCCCGACACGGCAGGGCCGAAGAACGAGGCGATCAGGCGGGCGAAGGAGCAGATCACCGCGTGCCTGAACGAGGCGTACGACGTGCTCTGCAACGAGGCCAAGAAGGCCGCCTACCTCGGCGGGCTGGGGAAGGGCGCCGGTGCCAACCCGATCGACGTCGCGAGCCTGCTCGAGGCGGAGCGGATCTTCGCCGGGGCCGCCGCCCTGGTGCGGGCCCGACGCTTCAAGGAGGCCATCCCCGAGCTCGACAGGGCCATCGCCCTCAACGACGCGGAAGGGGAGTTCTTCGCCTGGCGGGCCTTCGCGCGATTCTCGTCGACGCCCGACAAGCGGCTGGTCGAGCGCCAGACCCAAGAGGAGCTGGAGCTCGCGATCCAGAAGAGCCCCAATTGCGTGGTCGCCTTCCTCTTTTCCGCGAGGGTCGCCACGGTTCTCGGTGACGTACCTGGCGCGATCAAGTACTACAAGCGCTGTCTCGCGCAGGAGCCGGACCACCTGGAAGCCAAGCGCGAGCTTCGTCTGCTGGAAACGAGGAACCTGAAGTGACCCTGGCTGGAAAAGATCGCCGTGCCCTGCGAGCCCTCGGGCACCACCTCGAGCCGGTGATCCAGCTCGGCCAGCGGGGGATCACCGCCGCCCTGGTCGAAGCGTCGAACGACGCGCTCGCGGACCACGAGCTGATCAAGGTCAGGGTCCTGGAAGCCTGCCCGCTCGACCGCCACGAGGCCGCCGAGCAGCTCGCCCAGGAGACAGGCTCGGAGCTCGCGCAGGTCCTCGGGCGGACCTTCCTGCTCTACAAGCGGAACCCCGAGTCGCCGAAGATCGCGATCGGGACCCCGCCGAAGGCCGCGCTCCACGGTCACGTCGGAGGAGAGGGCGACCGGCCCGCCGCCCGCAAGCCGAAGCGCGCCATCACGCAGGGCGCCGCCGACGAGGGCGCCCCGGGGCGCGCTGCCAAGAAGGAGCCCGCCGGGAAGCGGCGCTCCGGCACCGGCGCAGCGCTCCCGCCCCGCCGGCACCGCTGATCTCGGCAATCGATTCCGGTTGCAGCTTCGAACGGCGCGCATGAAACGCGCCGTTCGCTCGTTCCGCGCTTAGAACTCGATGGGGCCGGCGAGCTCCACCGGGATGTGCCCGATCGAGAGCTGGATCTGCCCGTCGATCAGGTACTGCATCCTCGCCCTGGAGCGGATGATCTGCTCCACCTGCGGGAAGTTCTCCTTGCTCAGGGTGAAGGGGATCTCGAGGTTGGCGGTCGCGCTCGGCGGGACACGCTGCTTGCGGCCGGCGGTGCCCTTCTCGACCAGCTTCGTCCCGTTGATGGCGAGGTCGAAGGCGAGACCGTTGAGCTGGAGCTCGAAGGGGTTCATGTTCTCGACGCGGAGGAAGAAGACCAGGCTGACCTCCTTGTCCTGGATGCTCGTCTCGACGTGCCACACCGACGCGTTCGGGACCCTGGGCGCGCGGACCATCGCCGCCCGCTGGAACTCGAAGATGTGGCCGTCGTCGGTGGTCACCGTGCCCTTGAACACGTAGGGCAGCGGCGCCTCCCGCTCCATCACATCGCCGAGATCGTCCTCGTCGGCGTAGGGCGCGGTGGCGGCGATCTCCACGGTGCCCCCCGCGGCCACGTCGGCGCCGAGCGAGACCTTGCCGGCGGCGAGGAGCTTCCTGCCGTCTCCGACGAAGAGCTCGTAGCGTGCCTCGCGCGCGGGGTGGGCCTGCGCCGGGTCGAGCTTCAGCGTCGCGGTCGAGGTGAAGGTGGTGAAGGACTGATCCGTCACCTCGATCTTCATGACCTCGGCCTTGCTGACGATGGGCTCGGGCGCCACCTGGGCGCCGGCGCATCCACCTGCGGCCAGAGCCGCGGCCGCCCCGGCGATCGTTCCTCGGATTCGAAGTGCTCGATTCATGGTCTCCCTCTCAGGGACTCAAGTGTTTTCACTTGGAGCGTGTGAAGAGCGTGAAACTCGGCTCCGCTCTCAGAGGCCGCAGGCGTCTTTCGGATTGACGCTCGGGCAGTCCTTGAGCGTCCGGATCTTCTTCAGGGTCCAGGTGGAACGATTGGCGCTGTTGCCGAGCTCGAGCTTGACCACGCCGACCTTCGGCACGAACCAGCGGCTCTGCTCGTCCCACGGCGTGCCGAAGTAGTCGACCTTGATCGCGTCGAAGGTCTCCGTCTCACTGCCGGTGCGGGACGCCACCACCTGTTCCTTGGTGTAGATCACCGAGTAGTCCAGCTTCTCCGCCAGGTCTTCCTGCTCGACGCCGTTCTGGAACGCGTGCGCGTCGGTATCGGAGGTCCGGAACGCCTTCTGCATCGGCCAGCGGAAGAGCGGGAGGCCGGGCTCGAGGCGCCACTCGTCCTGGCCGCCCTCGCCGGAGAAGACCCGGTGCAGGAGGAGGTCGGGTTCGGTGGGATCCACGACGTAGCTGAGGATCGTCGTCCCGTTCTGGCGGTAGACGACCACGTTCATGTCCTTGTGGTCGGGCGAGTACTGATTGTTCACCCGCTCGACGGCGACGCCGAGCTTGAAGGCGCTGCCGGGCGACTCGTACTCGTAGCACTGGCAGGCCTCGACCCCGAAGTAGGCGGCCGGATTCTCCATGTCGGGATCGCCCGTGCCCGGGCCGATCTGCTTCTTCGACTCGCTGCCACAGGACGAGAGCGCGAGGACGGCGATGGGGATGAGCGCGAGACGAGACTTCAACATGCGGATTGCCTTCCTGTAGAGAGCCGCCGCCGGCTCGGAATCGAATGACCAGGGCGGGAAGGCGGCGAGCATAGCAAAGGCAGGAGCGCGCGCCCAGGTAGCGCGAGCGCGCAGATCTTCGCCTCGCTGGCCACTTGCAGAGTCGACGCGGCTTCGTGCGAACCGGTACCATCGGTGACGATGACGCGAACGGGCCGTCCCAACCTCGGCAAGACGATCAAGGCCGTGATGCGCGACGCGGCGCGGCGGCTGCCCGAATTCGCCCATATTGACGCATCGCGGATCCTGATCGTCGCGGGGGAGGCGAGGCGGGCCAGCCGGGCGACCGTGCGCCCCATGTGCTTCGCCGACTCCCGGACCCGATTCTCTCTGGACGGGAAGCGGGCCAAGCCGATCGTGCAGCTCCGCGGCACGCAGATGCTCTACGTGGTGGCGTTCCGGCCCAGGTTCTTCATGCGGTCCACGCCCGAGCAGCGGGTGGAGACGATCCTCCACGAGCTCTGGCACATGGCGCAGGAGTTCGACGGCACCCTCCATCGGGCCCGCCGCCACGCAGTCCTACCGGGGCAACGGTTCCACGACGTGTTCCAGCCGCTGGTCAAACGCTATCTGTCCGCGGTGCCCCCCAAGCTCCTGGCCGCCCTCGCGTTCCATGGAGAGGGGATCATGCGCCATTGGCTCGAGAGGCCCGCGCCCTTCTTCCACGTGGACGGGCGGAACCCGTCCAAGCCGGCGCGGCGCCCGATCTTCACGGAGGCCCAGCTCTTCTACGGGCCGGTGAAGATGATCACCCCTGACGCTTGGCGGCACTGACCTTCGGCGCGGCCAGACCCTGCTCCATCAGCGCCTGCGCTGCGTCGCGGGACTGGGCGAACATCGTCTCGTGGAGCGAGCCGCCGTGGGAGTCCATGGTGATCACGCAGGGGAAGTCCTTCACCTCGATCGACCACATCGCCTCGGGGACGCCCAGCTCGTCGAGCATGTGGGCGCCGTGGACCTTCACCACCTTCTCGGCGAGGACCACGGCGAGACCGCCGATGGCGTGGAGGTAGACGCAGCCGTGCTTGCGCATGGCCTCGAGCGTCCGCGGACCCATGCCGCCCTTGCCGATGACGCCGCGGACCCCGTACTGCTCGATCACCTGGGCCTCGTAGGGCTCCTCACGGATCGACGTCGTGGGGCCGGCCGCCACGAAGCGGTAGCCGCCGTCAGCGGTCCGGCTGACGACCGGGCCGCAGTGGTAGAGGAAGCGATCGCGAGCGAGGCGATCGAACTCGGGGTCGAAGGCCTTCACCAGGTGCTTGTGTGCGGCGTCGCGGCCCAGGACCATGGGGCCGCTGATCTCCACCTCGTCCCCGATCCGCAGCTCGCGGATGGCCGACTCGGTGATGGGAAGCTCGATCTTCTTGGGCATGGCCGTTCCGGGGGATTCAGAGGATGGGAAGCTTGCGGCGGGTCGCGCGGCGGGAGGGGATCGCCACTGCCGGCTTCTTGCCAGTCGACTTGGGGGCGGCCTTCTTCGCGGCCGCCTTGGCAGCGGTCGTCGCGGGAGCCTTGGCCAAGGTCTTTCCGGCCGCCTTCGCGGGAGCCTTGGCCACGGTCTTTCCGGCCGCCTTCGCGGGAGCCTTGGCCACGGTCCTTCCGGCCGCCTTCGCGGGAGCCTTGGCCACGGTCTTTCCGGCCGCCTTCGCGGGAGCCTTGGCCACGGTCTTCCCGGCCGCCTTCGCAGGAGCCTTCGCCGCCGCCTTACCGCCCGCGACCTTCGCCGCGGTCGCCGCCGACGCGGCCTTGCGCTTCGGGACCGCCACCGCGAGGGGCCTTCCGTCGAGGTGGGCCTTCTGCCCCTTCACGACCAGCTCACCCTTCCGATACGCCCAGCACATGTAGCTGATCGAGACGAAGAAGCTCGCCGGCACCCGGTGCCGCGCGCCGATCTTCACCCCGAGGACGGTGGTCTTCCCGCCGAAGCCCATCGGGCCGATGTTGAGCCCCTGGAGCGAGCCGGTGAGCTCCTGCTCCAGCGCGGCGAGGGTGGCGTTCGGGTTCTCGTCGTAGAGCGGGCGGAAGAGCTGCTCCTTCGACTCGATGTAGCTCGTGACGCGATCGCCGCCGACGCCGACGCCCACCGTGCCCGGCGCGCAGCCATAGCCCTGGGCCTTCTGCACCGCGTCGATGATGCAGCGCCGGATCCCGTCGAGGTCGCGGCCGGCGCCGATGCTCTCGTCGGGCAGCGAGTACTGGCCGCCGACGTTCTCGCAGCCGCCGCCCTTCATCATCAGCCGCACCTGCACGCCCTTCTCCTTGCGGGCGTGGAAGTGGATGTACGGGGAGCCGTTGCCGACGTTGTCGCCGGAGTTCTGTCCCGTGATCGAGTCCACCGCGTTGGGGCGCAGGTACGAGCGCTTGGTGGCCTCGCGGACCGCGTCGACGATCTCCTTCTCGAGGGCGTGGGCGGTGTGGTCCGGGCCGTAGTCCACGTAGAAGATCAGCGTGCCGGTGTCCTGGCAGATCGGCGCGCTCGCCTCGCGGGCGGCCTCCACGTTCTGGATCATCAGCTCGAACGTCGACCACGCGCGCGAGCCTTCGGTCTCGAGGTCGCGCGCCCGGGCCAGGGCGTCGAGCACGTCCTCGGGCAGCCCGGAGGAGGTGTGGCGGATCAGCTCGAGAAGCTGGGGTCTGAGAGTTGCCATCGACGATCACTCGCAGCTTGGTGGGGGTCTCGACTCATACAACCCGAGTGGCCCTCGCATCAATCGAATCTCGAGGAATCCAGGCCGAGCCTCCGTGCGCCCGCTTGCCTCGAACGCGATGCGGACTCCATGTTCCCGGAAGCGAACCCGCACGCCCGCGCCATCGGCGCGAGGCCTTCCGGAGAAGGGGGCCAAGTGTCCCTCGTCAAGGTCGCGGTCCTCACGGGCGGGGGCGATTGCCCGGGCCTGAACGCCGTCATCCGCGCGATCGTGCGCCGCAGCGAGCAGCGCCACCTCGAGGTGATGGGGATCCGCGACGGCTGGGAGGGCCTCGTGGAGGAGCGGCACGAGCGCCTCACGCGCCAGCGCGTCTCCGGGATCCTCCACCTGGGCGGCACCATCCTGGGGACCTCGCGCTTCAACCCGTTCGCGATCGAGGACGGGCCGGAGCGCGTGATGCGTACGCTGCAGCGCCACAACGTGGGCGCGGTGATCGCGATCGGAGGCGACGGGACCCTCTCGATCGCCCGCGAGATGCACGCCCTCGGGGTCTCGATCGTCGGAGTGCCGAAGACCATCGACAACGACCTGGGCGGAACCGACTACACCTTCGGCTTCGACACCGCGGTCTCCATCGCCACCGAAGCCATCGATCGCCTCCACTCCACCGCCGAGGCGCATCAGCGAGTGATCGTGGTGGAGGTGATGGGACGGCACGTGGGCTGGATCGCGGCCTACGCCGGCCTCGCTGGAGGCGCCGACGCGATCCTCGTGCCGGAGCGCCCCGCCCGGATCGAGGAGGTGATCGAGCACGTGGAGCGGCGCCGGAAGGAGGGGCGGAAGTTCTCGATCATCGTCTGCGCCGAGGGCGCGATGGTGGATCTCGGCGAGGGCGCGAAGCTGATCTCCCGCGGCCGGGACGAGTGGGGCCACGAGCGCCTGGGCGGGGTCGCGCAATCCGTGGCACACGCGATCGAGAAGCGGACCGGGATCGAGACGCGGGTCACGGTGTTGGGCTACGTGCAGCGCGGGGGAAGTCCCACCGCCTCCGATCGGGTGCTCGGCACGAGGTACGGCGTGATGGCTGCCGATCTGGTCGCCTCGAAGCGGTGGGGGACCATGGCCGCCCTCCGCGGCAACGAGATTGTGGCGGTGCCGCTGGCGGACGCCACCCGCAGCCTCAAGCAGCTCGACCCGCGCATCTACGACGTCGCCAGCGTCTTCTTCGGGTAGAACGCTCGGGTGGACGAATTCGTGGACCATCGGCTGGAGGTCTCCGCGGAGGCGGCGGGGAGGCTCGATCGCTTCGTCGCCTCGTCGCTCGGGCGCTCGCGCAGGTTCGCGATGGACGCCATCGAGAGGGGCCTCGTCGCCGTGGACGGCCGCAGAGCGCGGAAGGGCGACCTCGTCCGCACGGGACAGCAGGTGAGCGTCCGCGTCCCTCGCCTGGAGCTGGTGCCCCAGCCGGAGCTGCCGCTCGAGGTCGTCTACGAGGACGCGAGCGTGGTGGTCGTCTCCAAGCCCAGCGGCGTCCCGACGCATCCCTTGCGCGCCGGCGAGAGGGGCACCCTCGCCAACGCCCTCGCGGGGCGCTGGCCCGAGTGCGCGTCGGCGAGCCGGGATCCGAGGGAGGGTGGCGTCGCCCATCGGCTCGATACGCCGACCTCGGGCCTGGTCGTCGCGGCCCGCGATCGCGCCTCCTGGGAGTCGCTGCGCCGGCAGTTCTCGGAGCGGACGGTCCGCAAGGAGTATCTCGCCCTCGCGTCCGGCCGCTTGTCCGGGCCTGTGATGGTCGACACTCCCATCGCAGGGCAGGGGAGAATGCGCGCCGTCGAGGACGAGGGGCTCGTGGAGAGCGGCGAGGCGCGGGAGGCGCACACCCGCGTCGTGGTCGAGCGCGCCTTCGATCGGTGGACGCTCGTGAGATGCGTGATCACCACCGGTGTCATGCACCAGATCCGGGTGCACCTCGCGCACCTGGGCTGTCCCGTGGCGGGCGACGACCGCTATGGGGGGCCGAGCCCCGAGGGCCTGGAGAGGCTCTTCCTCCACTCGGCGGCCCTCGGCTTCGACCATCCGGTCACCGGGGAGCGCCTGGAGTTCGAGTCGCCGCTGCCGTCCGATCTCGCCGCCTGCCTGGCGAACCTGGCGGGCTGATGAGACCGGTTAGGAGGATTAGAAGGGGAGCAGGGACGCGGGGCCCGGCGGCGGACGGCGCTCGGCCTCCGGCGGCAGGCTTTCGGGGCCCGAGAGCTCCGTCGGCATCGCGGCCACCGCCATGGCCTCCGCGGCCTCGACGACCGAAACCTCGTCCTTGGCTCGGCCCCTGCGGCGGCGCTTCCTGCCGCGTCCTCCAGGCGTCTCGGCGGGCGCCACGGGAGCGACCGCCTCCACGGCCTCGGCCACCGCCTCGGCGCGCGCAGGCTCCCGCGGAACCGGTGCCGCGGTCTCTGGGGTGCGGGCCTTCCAGCGCGCCAGGCTCTCGGCGCCGTGGCCGGTGGCCACGACGTAGAGCTCGTAGATCAGGAGGGCGTCGGCGAAGTACGGCTGCCGAAGGAACTTGGCAGGGGAGCCTCGCCGCTTGCGCTCGCCCGAGAGGATCCGCTGCGCGTGGAGCAGCAGCCTCGAGCGCTCGGCGATCCGGCGCGGAAGGCGGGCGCTGCGGACCAGCTCCGCCAGGAGCTCGTCGACCGACCGCGCGGAGGCCGAGATGCTCCAGGGCACCTGCGGGGCCTCCCCTTCCTCGACCTCGGCGGGCAGCGGGGCCTCCGCGTTGCTCCGCTCCTCCAGGGCCTCGAGCTCGTCGAGGACGTCGGGGCCGGACGCGTCCGCCTCCTCCGCGCGGGCTTCGCCGGAGACTCCCGGCTGCTCCTGGGATGGGACGCCATTGGCCAGGGCGGCGCCGTTCTGCACCTCCGCCCCGGTAGCCTGTCGAGCCCGGTCCGCCGATCCGGCGCGACCCTTGATCAGCTCGTGCTGGGAGAGGTGGACCAGGAGGGTCGAGAGCAGGACCGAGTCGTCGGGGAGCGGGCCGCGGCGGACGACCTCGTCCAGGAGCCGAAGCGAGCCGAAGAGAGCCTGGCTGCGCTCGTCTTCCGACTGCTCGAGGAAGGATGCGAGGGGAGGAAGGAGGACCTTCAGCCCGTCCAGGCGATGGAGGAGCTCGATGCAACGGTGGGAGTGCCCCGAGCGGAGCAGCCGGAAGATCTCCTCGAGCACACGGGGCGGCGCGCAGCGCGCGAGCTCGCCCTTGTAGTCGCACATGGACTTCCAGGTCTCGGCTTCGATCTCGAGCCCGGCCTTGGCCGCGAAGCGGACCGCGCGGAGGATCCGGACCGGATCCTCCTGCATCCGGACCGCCGGCTCCCCAATCGTGCGGATTTGACGCTTCTCGAGGTCCGCCCGGCCGTCGACGTAGTCGATCACCCGGCCGAGGATCACATCGTAGAACAGCCCGTTGATCGTGAAGTCGCGGCGGCGGGCGTCCTGCTCGGCGCTGCCGAAGACGTTGTCCTGCGTGATCAGGAGGTCACCGGGGCCCCCGGCGCCGGAGTCGGCCTCGCTGGGGTTGGCCCGGAAGGTGGCCGTCTCGATCACCTTGCCGCCGCGGAAGAAGACGTGTGCGAGCCGGAAGCGCCTCCCGATCAGGCGGCAGTTCCGGAAGATCGCCCGGATCTCTCCAGGGTGGGCGCTCGTCGCGACGTCGAAGTCCTTCGGGACGAGACCGAGGAGGAGGTCGCGCACGCAGCCGCCGACGAGATACGCCTGATGACCGTGTGAGCGCAGCCGGTGGATCACCTTGAGCGCGTCGGGATCGAGCTGCTCGAAGGGGATCTCGGGCGGGGGACCGAAGGGGTCGAGCGCGGTGAGCGCCGCAAGGGGCTCCGAGTGGCGGCGGAGCGCCTCGGACTCAGTGCGTGGGTGGGCTTCCGCCTCTTGCTTGTCTCGACTCGGTTCTTCGTTCATCTCGTTCCATGGTCCGGCGGGCTGGCCAGACTAGGAGAGAACCGTCGGCAGGGTCAATGTTTTCCGCGGCTTGCACGAAAAAGGGACGCGGGCAATGGGCCCGCGTCCCGATGAGTCCGACCGAACCGGGTCGCTAGTAGCTCGACCCGCCGCCATGGGTGCCGCCCTGGGTCCCACCCTGGCTCTTTCCACCGGGCGCCGTGCCGCCTTTCATCTGGCCCTTGCCTTCCTTGGCGTCGACCGAGACGGCGATCGGGCGATTCTCCGCCAGATTGAACTCGGCGCGGACCTCGGAGCCCGGCTGCAGATCCTGGATGGAGGCGCTCTTGCCGTTCACCCGGATCTTCGTGTCGTTGGCAATCTTCAGCTCGGCGGGCGGCATGCCCGTGCGCTGCAGCGTGAGCTCGCCGCTGCTGGCGTCGATCGAGGCGATGGTGCCATCCACCTTGAAGTTGCTCTTGTTCTTGAAGACCTCGGCGTTCTCCGCGCCGGCGGCCTTCGGGCTGGTGGCGGTCCGCCCGCTCGGGTTGCTCATCCCGGGCTGCTGCTGCATCGATCCGTTGGATCCTTCCTCACCGGCCGCAGCAGCGAGCGCCGGAACAGCCAGCAGGCTCGCGGTGACCACCAGAAGCTTCGTCGGCATCCGCATCGGCTCCCTCCTTTACGCGGCAGCCACGCCGCCGCCGCAGAACAGGATCTGCACACGGCCTGTCCAGAGGGAAGCCACGGCCGGCACCTCGGGGGCACGGCGGCCTGCCTGTCCCGCAAGCGAGGAAGGGGGCCGAAACGAACACGGCCCCGAGAGACAATCGCTCCCGGGGCCGGACGTAGTAGACGGCCTCCCGCCTACTTCTTGGGCGGGTTGATGTGCGCGAACCGCTCGTTGATCGCGTTCCAGTTGAGCGCGTTCATCACGTTGTTCACGTAGTCCGGCTTCTTGGTGCCGTAGTCGATCATGTAGGCGTGCTCCCACGCGTCGACCGCGCAGAGGACGCTCACGTTCGGCCACAGGCCCACGTGGTGCTCGCTCTGGACGAGCATGTTGGACACCCGGTTCAGGTTCCAGTCGTAGACCGTGAGCGTCCAGCCGTGCGCCGACGCGAGGCAGGCCTTCGCGTCGATCATCCAGTTGTCGAAGGAGCCGAAGCTGGCCTCGATGGCCTTCTTCAGGTCGGGGGAGACGGCGCCCTCGTGTCCCAGGTTCGAGAAGTAGAGCTCGTGGAGGAACGTGCCGTTGTACGCCACGGGCTCGCGGCGCTTGAGCTCGGAGTACTCGTTGAAGGAGTAGTTCGCCTTCGACTTGTCCACCGTGCCGAGCTTCTCCCAGATCTCGTTCAGCTTGTTCACGTAGCCCTGGTACAGGCCGAAGTGCGCCTTGAGCTGGGCCTCGGAGAGACCGTTCACCTTGCCGAGAAGGTGGTTGAAGTCCTTTGCCTCGTACTTGGACATGTGTGACCTCCGGAATGAGCCGTGGTGCAATGGAGCGCCACGAGTTGTGCCGTGCGGCGAAAGCGCTCTAGGTAATCGTCGAGGGTCCGGATCGTCAAGGCGAGTTGGCGCCTCCCTGCCTGCTCGGGTGACGGATGCCAAACTCGTCGGTGGCCACGGGAGGTTCGACACCCACCACCTGCCAGGGGCGGCCGTGCGCTAACCTCCCTGCCTGATGCGAGGCCAGGGATGCCTCCTGGCCCTCCCAGATGCCCTTCGGCCCCGCCGACGATGCCCTTCGGCCCGCCTGCCGAGGCCGCTCGGCGGGCGGCCGGCGCCCTCGCGGTTATGTTAGAAGCAGTTTTCTTTGCGACAGCCCGCTCCCAACCGGAGGCGACGGGCTCCGCACCCTCCCGAACCCCATGAAGCCCGCTCCGGCGCGACGGGCCACACCATGACGAGGAAGCTGACCATGGCACACAAGGTGACGTACATCCCAGGCGACGGCATCGGCCCCGAGGTGATGGAGGCGGCGATCGCGGTCATCGACGCCACGGGCGTCAGCATCGAGTGGGAGAAGGGCGAAGCGGGGGCGGAGGTCGAGGCCCGGGTCGGGACGAACCTGCCGACCTCCACCCTCGAGCAGATCATCCGCTCCCACGCGACGCTCAAGGGCCCGACCGAGACGGGCGTCGGCAAGGGCGCCAAGAGCGCGAACGTCGCGCTGCGGAAGTCTCTCGACCTCTACGCGAACCTCCGCCCGGTCAAGAGCATCCCCGGCGTGAAGACCCGCTACGAGGACGTGGATCTCGTGGTCGTGCGCGAGAACACGGAGGATCTCTACTCGGGCCTCGAGCACATCGTCGTCCCGGGCGTGGTCGAATCCATCAAGATCATCACCGAGAAGGCCTCCACCAGGATCGCCAGGTTCGCCTTCGAGCACGCCCGCAAGCATGGCCGCAAGAAGGTCACGGCCGTGCACAAGGCGAACATCATGAAGCTCTCCGACGGCCTCTTCCTGGAGTGCTGCCGGAACGTCTCCCGCGCCTATCCCGAGATCGAGTACACCGAGATCATCGTCGACAACTGCTGTCTGCAGCTCGTGCGCGATCCCTCGCGGTTCGACGTGCTCGTCCTCGAGAACCTCTACGGCGACATCGTGAGCGACCTCTGCGCCGGCCTCGTCGGTGGCCTGGGCGTGGTCCCCGGCGCGAACATCGGAGAGGTGAACGCCGTCTTCGAGGCGGTGCACGGTACGGCGCCGGATATCGCGGGCAAGGGGATCGCGAACCCCACTGCGCTGCTGCTCTCCGCGGAGCTCATGCTCCAGCACCTCGGGGAGATGGACGCCGCGAAGCGCCTCCGGGGCGCCATCGAGCGGGTCCTCGGCGAGGGCCGCGTGCTCAACCCGGACCTCGGCGGCACCGCCACCACGAAGGAATACGTCGAGGCGCTCAAGGCCGCGCTGGCGTAATCCAAGCATCGGGATCGGGCCGGCCTGCCGCGGATCGCTCGCGGCGGCCCGGCGGCTACATCGGGAACCGCCTTCGGCGCCGATCCGTTGCTTGCAGCCGTGCCATGGCGGTCCTATACCGACCGCCATGGCACGCATTCTTCCGCTCCATTCCTCTCACGTCTCTGCAGGCGCCCGCCTGGGCATGCGCGACGACGCCGAGATCGTGCTCTCCTTCCGTGAGGCCTCCCGGGAGTGGAGCTCCCTCACCGAGTCCGCCGGCGTCGCCGATCGCTCCCATCGCGCGGTCCTCCGCGTCACCGGCCCCGAGGCGAAGCTCTTCCTGCACGGCCTGGTGACGAACCAGGTGAAGGCGGTCGAAGCAGGGCAGGGGAACTACACGGCGATCATCAACGCCCGTGGCAAGACCCTGGGCGACGGGAGGATGCTGGTCGTCGGCAAGGAGGAGCTGCTCCTCGACCTCGAGCCGGAGTCGAGGGAGAAGGTGCTCTCGCACCTCGACCAGCTCCTGATCTCGGAGGACTGCGAGCTTCACGACGTCACGGATCGCTGGGCGATCCTCGGTGTCTATGGGCCGGAATCGGCCCGCGTCGTGGCGGATGCCCTCGGATCTGCGATTCCATCGCTTCCCTTGCACCACCATGTGGCCGTGCCTTTCGAGGGCGGAGAGGTGAGGGTGGTTGCGGCGGCGCCCGCCGGCGTGGCCGGACTGGATTTCTTCGTGGAGCGCTCGGTGGTAGAGCCCCTCTGGAACCGTTTGCTGGGGGCCGCGAGCCGGCACGGAGGCGGCCCGATCGGAGACGAGATCCTGGACGCCGCGAGGATCCACCACGCGATCCCGCGATATGGAGCCGAGCTCGACGAGTCGACGATCCCGCTGGAGGTGAACCTCGAGAGGGCCATCAGCTACACCAAGGGCTGCTACGTCGGCCAGGAGGTGATCGCGAAGGCCACCTACCGGGGACAGGTCCGCCGGAAGCTCGTGCAGCTCCGGGTGCCCCACGGCGCGGCTCCAGGTGCTTCGCTCCTGGAGGGCGAGAAGGTCGCAGGGGCCCTCGTGTCGGTCCTCGACCCCGATCCCGCCGGGGGCGGCCCGCTGGCCCTCGGCTTCGTCCGGCCCGATCGGCTGGAGCTGGGCGCCAGGCTCGCGATCGAAGGCGGCGGCGAGGCCGAGATCTCCTGGGTTCCGCCGCCCAGGGAATGAGAAAGACAGCGTGCTCCGCTTCTCGGAACCGCCTGGCGATTGGGTGACGAATCGATGACCGACGGCCCTCGTATCCTCCTCCTCTGCACCGATCTCATCTTCTCGTCGAAGATCCTGACCACCGCCCGCCTCACGGGCGCCGAGGTGCACACCAACGAGAGCCACTTCGGAGACGGTGCGCCGGATCTCGTGCTGGTGGATCTCGACGCGGAGAGGCTGTTTCCGGAAGACGCGATCCGACGTCTCCGGGAGCGGATGCCCGACGTCCCGATCGTCGCATTCGTGCGGCACGAACGGGTCGACCTCATCCAGGCCGCCCGGGCCGCCGGAGCGAGCCAGGTGCTCGCCAGGGGGGCGTTCAGCGAACGGTTGCCCGCGATCCTCGCCGGTCCGAATGGGGGAGATTCGCCTTCCGGCCGGCAGCGGTAGTATCGTCGGACCCATGAAAACACTCGCGATCGGGATCCTGCTGGCCATCGTCTCTTTTTCGACGAAGGAGGCGCGAGCGTCCGCCGCCCTCGTGGATCGATCGACCGGGGTGAAGTTCGATTCCTTCACCACCGTGGGAGGGACGCGCTACGAGTGCCTCGGCGCCGGCGTGCGAAAGGTCCTCTTTTTCAAGGCTTACGCCGTCACCTATTGCGTCGAGGCGTCCCGTGCCGACGAGCTGGTCGCCGGCTACGTCCGCTCGCGTCACCCGGATCTGTCGGGGGAAGCGCTCGGGGATCGTCTCGAAGAAGACGAGCGATTCTTCGAGGCCCTGGCGGATTCTTCCGCAGACAAGCTCGTGATCATGCAGCTCGTACGCGACATCTCGAAGGAGAAGATCGCCGGTGCGTTCCGCACGTCGCTGAGCGAGGTGCT
This sequence comes from Vulgatibacter incomptus, assembly GCF_001263175.1. Taxonomy (GTDB): domain Bacteria; phylum Myxococcota; class Myxococcia; order Myxococcales; family Vulgatibacteraceae; genus Vulgatibacter; species Vulgatibacter incomptus. Next base: position 221,260 of record NZ_CP012332.1, read on the forward strand.
TCCCCACGAGAAGGTCGAGAGGCTCATCTCGACGATCCCGGGCGATGGAAAGGACGGTCAGAGGATCCTCATCCATTCGCACGGCGACACCCTCGTGATCGACATCGCCGGAGACGCGAAGAAGCTCGAGGACGCACAGATCAGCCGAAAGCTGTGGCGGGTCTGGCTCGGCCCCGACAGCGTCTCATCGACGTTGAAGGAGTCGATCGCGCAGAGGGCAGCCGCCCGAATTCCGCCCCGTGGCTACATGCCGGCCTCAGCGCCGGCGGAGCGCGCGAAGGAGTAGCGCGCTCGGACGAATCGGGGCGGGCGGGGGTCGAACGTCTCTCCAGCCGGCGCGAAGGGGCTCGACCGCGCAAAAAAAAGAGCCGCGGGGCGAACCCCGCGGCTCCGAAACGAGCCAGACGCTCGAACAGGCTACATCGCAGCCTTGGATGCGTCCTTCGGCGGACGACCGCGCGAGGGGCGCGGCGGCGCCTTGAAGTTCTCGGGAGCCGGAAGCGGCCAGTCGTACTTGCGCGCAGCCTGGTAGTGCGCAGCGCAGTAGCCCTGGGACCGATACGGCCTGTTGCAGCCGACGACCTCGCACTTCTTGCCTGCGGGCTTCCGTCCGGGAGCGGCTGCCTTCGCCGTCTTGGCGGCGGCCTTCGGGCCCGGCTTGCGGCCCGGGCGCTTCGCGGCGGGGGCTGCGACCTGGGGCGCGCCGGTGCCGAGAGCCTGAGCGAGCTCCTCCGCGAAGATCTCCCGGAGGTTCGTGCGGACCGCTGCCTCGACCGTCTCCTCGACGATCTTGCGGATGCGCTGATCCAACGCGTTGGCGAATGGGTTGTTCGAAATCTTGGCCATGAGGGTGGGTACTCCTTTACCTCGAGTGATGCTGCAACCTAACCAATCGGGAGCCACAAAACAACGAATCTCGTCTGATAGCAAGCATGGAAACAGAGTCCATGCCGATTCCCTTCGAACCGCGGCGAGAGAACATGCATTTCCCGGAGGTTCATCCTCGGCGCGGCGGAAACGAGATCCATGGAGCGCCGCCACCGGCATCCACGAAGACATCCGACGACGCGTGGCGAGGCGACGGAGATCATGGCTCCTGAGTGTCCCGTGGAGGACGTTTCTTCGTCCGAGAGATCGGTTGGGCGCGATCGGCCCGCTCGCTCTCGTCTCGACGATCGATGGCTCAGCTCGCAGCCTCGCCCCGCTGGCGGGGGGTCTCGGGCGCTCGCCCTCGGGCGAAGGCTTGGGCCGTCATCCCGCGGTCCCCAACCATCCTCGAACCATGTCAAGTGGTTTCGAGCCCTGCAGATCCGACACGATCGCCCTGCCACGGATCGAGCGCGATCGGGACCTGAACGGCCTTTCCCGGCGATCGACGCGGAGCGGTGAGAGCTCGAGGCACCTAGGGGCTTGACATGCGGGCCTGCTTGCTGCTCCGATCCGGGTTCCCCCAGGTTCGCTGTCCCAATTGCGAGTGATCCGGCCGGAGAACGAATGAGGCTCCATCGAGGCAATCCTCCGACCGCGACCAAGGGACCGAGAACCGATCGTCTCCGGACGAGACCATCCGAGGGAGATCCCGCCGCGGGATCGCCCTCCGCCACGCAAAGGCAGGCAGTTGTCCTGCAGCCCTCTCCAGGGGAGCCCCGATGAAGCGTAATCTCCTTCCGATGCTGCTAGGCGCTGTGGCCTTCGCCGTCCCGATGGCCGCGGCGGGGCAGGTGCCCCCTCCTACCTTCACCTGGTCGAGCCCGTTCCAGCCGCTCCCGATCGAGGGAGGGGGGCCGAAGACCTTCGCGAACGTCACCGGCACGGCGCCTCTTGGTTATAACGGCCAGGAGCTAGGCAAGGACCTGCCGTTCGACGTCACGTTCTTCGACAACACCTACAACAAGATCAACGTGGGTGCGAAGGGTTACATCACCTTCGGCCCCAACCGCGCGGACGGGACCCCCACTCCCGCCGTAAGCGGTAACCTCGACGCCATCAAGGTGTCGCCGACTACCACCAGTCCCGCCAACCTGAAGAATACCTCGAACCCCTTCAACGTGGTCGCCGCGTGGTGGGGCGACCACTACTGCGAGCCTTCGGCCGAGATCAGCTACCAGGTCCTCGACACGGGCGAGCACGCCGCGCCGAACCGGGTGTTCATCGTCCAGTGGTTCTGCACCAAGGCCGTCAACTCGACGTCGCCTGTCGGGACCCTGACGCGGTTCCAGGCGCAGATTTGGCTCTACGAGCGTTCGGTCCCCGGCCGGAACAACGTGATCCGCGCCCGGTACGGGACGCTCACGCTGGATACGCAGTCTGTCTGGGCCAACGTCAGCTGGGGCCTCAAGAAGAACAACGCCGCCGGCACGTTGGGGCCCGCCGCCGACGGCAGCGTCGACATCTGCAATCCTCTCAACGCTGCCAACGGATTGCCCAAGTGTGGCCCCGAGCACTTCCCGGCCCAGACCACCATCCAGTACGGGCTCATGGAGGGCGTCGATTTCACCGCCGCCGTCAAGCCGGGCCGGATCAAGGCCACCGGCAACACCATCGACTTCTCCATCGACACCACGCTGCGAAACGTAGGTGACCAGACGGGCGACGCGATCTACGACCTCTGGCTCGTCAAGGCTGCGGTTGGCCCTGCGGGCTTCGTCCCGGATGGACCGGGTGCGACGAAGATCGGCTCCGTGACCAGGCCGACCACCGTCCCCGGCGGCGGCTCCGTCGTCCTGACCGAGAACCTCGTCGGCGTCTCGCGGACCAACATCGCGAACGGGCTCTACTACATCTGCGCCGACATCCATCCGGCATCGGGGACGGCCGAGGTGTACGAGTCCAACAACCGCGTCTGCTCGACCAGCAAGGTCGCGATCGGCCCTGACCTTACGGGCAAGATCACCGGCTTCACTCCCACCACGGCTGGGCCGGGTCAGGACATCACGGTTCAGTTCGAGTTGTCGAACATCGGCTCGGCCGATTCGGGACCTTTCAACTACTGGATCGTGATGGATACCGTCCAGGGGACTGGGATTGGGGTCGCCCGCAGCCAGTCGATCGTGCACAATCGCATCGATAACGGCCTCCAGGCCGGGCAGACCATCCCCATGGTCACCCTGGACGCGAAGACGCCTTGGAAGCTCCTCGGCGACAAGTACACCTTCTCCCTCCACGTCGACTCCTCCGACCCGACCACGCTGCCAATCGTGCGAGAGGTGGAAGATGATGCGGATTTCACGAACAACGTAGTACGGACCACGGCGACGCTGACAAGCAAGCGCCACACGGGGGTGAAGGTGACCCAGACCCGGGTCACGATCAACCTTCCGAATGGCTGCTTCTATGGCGAACCGATCGAGGGGAGCCTCGAGGTCTGCAACACCCTCACCGGGTCCGCAGACGCCTGGAACTTCCACCCGGCCCTGATGATGGGGCCGACAGACCGGGTCGCTTGGGAAAACGACGCGGTGGCTGCCTCCTATCCGCCCGCTTGCAACGACGATGATGCGAACGTCGAGTGGAACCACGCGACCTGCGCCGATCCGGCTGCTCAGTGCATCGCCGGCCGCTGCCGCGTCGAGTGCGAGACGAACGCCGACTGCGGCACGAACCTGTTCTGTGGGCACGACTGGACGGCCGAGCCGCAGCTCGGTCCCAAGGCGAAGACGTGCATGAACTATCTGCCCGCCCCGCCCCCGGCGAGCCAGTGCAAGGTCTACCCGGTGAAGGGCCGGATCCCTCTGGCGGACGCCGATAACCAGCGCTACCAGAACGGCAGCCAGCTCTTCCACTGGGTTGCGGACAGCCTTCGGACCCTGAGCCAGGATACGCCTGACGAGTTCGCGTCCAGCCGGTACAACTGCCGGAGACCGCTTCCCGACTTCACGGTGGGCTACATGAATCCCCCGTCGCGGGTCGTGGCCGGCGAAGCCGCGGTGATCTCCCGCTCGATCAAGAACGTCGGCCTGATCGAGCAGCCGGCTCTTGCGGGTGTGGCGCCGCCCACGACGGTGCAGGCCAAGTACGCCTACTACCTCGGCTCGACTAAGTACGTCTCGATCCACGACATCCGGCTCGACGTCCAGTCGACCGGTGGCGCCGGCGTCGTCTCGCTCGGACGCTTCGACGAGAACCGGCTCACCGATCAGGTCATCATCCCGTCTGACACCAAGGCGGGCGAGTACTTCATCGCCCTCATCGTCGATCCGGACAACGAGTTCGCCGAGCTCGACAAGTCCAACAACGTCTTCGTGCACCCGACGCAGAAGGTCGTCGTCGTGGAGTCGTCCCTCAAGATCCTCAACGGGACCATTCCGCCCGTGACCCTCGGGGAGTCGCCGGTCTACCAGTTCGACGCCGCTGGCGGAGTCGTCCGCCCGCTGCAGTGGTCCGCCGACGGGACGCCCCCCGGCATGACGCTGGACTCGAACGGTCTGCTCACTGGCACGCCGATCGATGACGGTGACAACTACTTCATCGTCTCCGTGCGGTCGGGTGACCTCGTGGCGAAGAAGGCCGTGAAGCTTACGGTCCTCAAGCCCATGGGCTCCCTCCAGATCACCACCCGGACCCTCCCCACCGGCATCAGGGGCAAGGCCTACGGTGGCTGGATCGACGCAGCCGGCAAGTCCCACAAGGGCGTGCCCCTCACGGCCAGCGGCGGTCTCCCGCCGTACACGTGGGCTTTGGCGAGTCCGAAGGACACGATTCCGAACGGCATGGACACCAGTCTCGGCCTACTCAACTGTGGGGACGAATGCGAAGCGAAGGTGACGGGCACGCTCCAGACGACGGGCTCGAAGACCTTCACTGTCAAGGTGACGGACGCCAGGGGGAACTGGGTCACCCAGGAGCTCACGCTGATGGTGGTCGAGGAGTCCAGCCTGATGATCACCGTCGACCGGTTCCAGCAGGGGTGGACCGCAAGGTACTACGAATTCTGTCTCGTCGCGTCCGGCGGCGTTGGCCCGGAATACTCCTGGCGCTTTGACCCGAGGACCTACCCGGCAGGCCTCACCGTTGAGACTCGGGGCAGCGTGCGGGGGTGCCTGGTTGGAACGCCGAAGGAGTGCGGCAACTTCATGGTCGACTCGACGGTGACGGACGACGCGAGAGGGCAGAGCTTCAACGCCCGGGTTCCGTTCCCGGTGGAATGCTCAGGGGTTGACCTGACCATGCCTCGTATCCCGGACATCAAGCGCGGCCAGGTGGTGGAGATCTCGCTCTACTCGACCAACGCCGTCGACCCGACCTTCCGCCTCGTGCAGGGCACCCTGCCGCCGGGCTTGTCGCTCTCGGATGGCGTCATCTCGGGCACGGTCTCGTCCGACGCACCCTTCGGAGCGTACACCGTGATGATCGAGATCAAGGACGTCGAGGGTCGCTTGGGTCTGGATTCCTTGACGCTCACGGTGCAGATCGAGCCCAAGGAGGCGCACACCGAGACGAAGAAGAAGTCCGGCTGCAGCGCGGCCGGCTCGCCGGCCAACGGGGTCGCCTTCGGCCTCGCCCTCGTCGGCGCCGCGTTGCTCCGCCGGCGCGGAAACGGGACCCTTGGAGGCTCGGATTCTTGACAAATCCGGAGCCATCGGAACGCCGCCCGATCCGGGCGGCGGATCCCTTCGATCGGGCGGCGCCCCGTCTCACCTGCGGCGCCGCCACGCTCTTCTTCATTGCATTCCCCTGAGGATGACAGCCCATGACCTCTAGAATTCGCTGGCTCGGTTTCGCCGCGATCGTCGCGACGCTCTCCGCTGGAGCCATCGCGTGTGGCTCGAACACCGAACAGATCGTCCTTCCCCTTTGCGAAGGGGTCATCTGCGACGATCCCATGGTCTGCGACCCGACCGACGGCTACTGCAAGTGCGGCGGCGAGGGCGGGATCCCGTGCAAGCCCGGCGAGTCGTGTACCCTCGACCCCGCTCCCCAGTGCTACTCGCCCAAGTGCCAGTTCGCCGAATGCACCCGCGGTGAGTCCTGCGATCCGCTCACCGGCGACTGTGTCTGCGGGCAGCAGGCCTGCGCCGATGGCGAGGTCTGCGTGAACCAGCAGTGCAAGGCTAACAACCTCTGCCTTGGCGTGAAGTGCGGCACGGGCCTCGACTGCGACCCCGAGGACGGCGATTGCAAGTGCGGGGGCGTCAGCTGTGAGGCGGGCGAGGCCTGCTCCGACGGCAAGTGCACCCTCGACCCCTGTGCCGGCGTCAACTGCGACAAGAACTCCGTCTGCAACCCGGCCGATGGCCAGTGCCACTGCGACACGATCAACGGACCGATCTGCAGGGGCGGCGAGGCGTGTGCCAAGAACGGGAACTCGACGGTCTTCGAGTGCATCTCCAGCGACAAGTGCTCCAGCGTGAGCTGCGTAGATGGCGAATACTGCGACCCGGTGGACGGCAAGTGCAAGTGCGGAGTCGACGGGATTGAGTGCGGCCCGGGCGATAGCTGCGTCAATGGAGAGTGCCGCGGCGGTACCCGCTGCACCTCGGAGAAGATTCAGGCGTGCAGGGATAGCAATGGGGCGGGATGGGAATGCGATCCGAACGACGGCGTGTGCAAGTGCGGCGGAATCGGCGGCAATGTATGTGTCGCTGATGCTCAGACCTGCACCCAGGTGAAGACCGCGCCCTACGCTTGCCTCATGGACTGCAAGCCTCGCGAAGTCGACGAGACCGGCGCGAACCCTTCCTGCGCCCAGGGCGAGTCCTGCTACATCCCGTTCGTGCGTCCGATCGACGCCTGGCCCGCCTACTGCTTCCCCACGGGGACGAAGGGCGAAGGGGTCGCGTGCGCGGATTCCACCGAGTGTTCAGCCAATCTCTTCTGCGCCCCGGCTGGTGGTGGCGGCGCTCGGAAATGCCGCATGGTTTGCGACCACGATGTTGACGAGTGGGAGCGCTGCGTCGGCGGCCCGGTCGGCTCGGAGTGCACGAGCGAGATTTGGAAGGTCGGCGGGAAGAGGTTCGGGTACTGCGCCGTCCCGAGCGCTTGACGGGACCGATCGAAAGAACCATCTGCTGAAATCCGCGAGCGCCCGGGCCTAAATGTCCCGGGCGCTCGCCCTTTGCGCCGAGAGGACGATGGGACGCAACGAGGAGCTCGCCGACCGGGCCAGAAACGTATTGGTCGGAAACTACAAGCAGCAGCCGATCGCGATCGAGCGTGGCGAGGGATGCTACCTCTACGACGCGGAGGGCCGCCGCTACCTCGACATGATCGCGGGGATCGCGACCGTGTCGCTGGGCCACTGCCATCCGAAGGTGGTGGCGGCGCTCGAGGCCCAGTCGAAGCAGCTCTGGCACGCGTCGAACGTGGTCTACACGCTGCCGCAGATCGAGCTCGCCGAGCGGATCTGCAGCTCGTCGTTCGCGGAGCGCGTCTTCTTCTGCAACTCGGGCGCGGAGGCCAACGAGGCGGCGCTGAAGCTCGCCCGCCGCTGGCAGCGCGACCGGGGCCAGGATCGCTTCGAGATCATCGCGTTCCAGAGCAGCTTCCACGGCCGCACCCTCTTCACGGTCACCGCCACGGGCCAGCCCAAGTACTGGGAGGGCTTCGAGCCGATGGTCCCCGGCGTGCATCACGCCAAATACGGAGACCTGGCCTCGGTGGAGGCGCTCATCGGGCCGAAGACGGCGGCGATCATCGTCGAGCCGGTCCAGGGAGAGGGCGGCGTCCGCCCTGCGCCCAAGGGCTTCCTCGCCGGGCTGCGGAAGCTCGCCGATGAGCACGGGCTCGTCCTGATCTTCGACGAGGTCCAGACGGGCATGGGCCGCACCGGCCCGCTCTTCGCGTACCAGCGGCACGGCGTCGAGCCGGACGTGATGACCCTCGCGAAGGCCCTGGGCAACGGGATCCCCATCGGCGCGATGTGCACGAGGGAGGAGCTCGCGCGCTCCCTGGTCCCGGGAACCCACGCCTCCACCTTCGGCGGCAACCCCCTCGCTGCCGCATGTGCCTCGGCGGTCTTCGACGAGCTCCTCGACGGTGGCGTCCTCGAGCGCGGGCAGATCGCCGGCGAGTACCTGGCGGCGCGCCTCGGAGACATGGCCCGCCGCCTCGGACCCGAGAAGGTCGTCGAGGCCCGAGGCCAGGGGCTCCTCCACGGCGTCGAGCTGCTCGGGCCGGCCGCACCCGTGATCTCGCGGTGCCGCGAGCTGGGCGTGATCGTCAACGCGGCCGGCGAGAAGGTCGTCCGCCTCGCGCCTCCGCTCATCATCGAGCACGTGCAGATCGACGAAGCGGTCGACGTCCTCGAGCGCGCCATTCGCGAGAGCTGACGGGCGAATCGGCCGATCGCGCGCGCAGCCAAGCCGCCGCGCGATCGGCAAATCAGATACGGGAGCGCTGCCACGCTCCCGCGAGACGGGTCTAGGGAGATTCGAGTTGTCGAAGCACACCGATGCAAAGCAGAAGCGGGATTTCCTGTCACTGGACGGTTGGTCGAAGCAGGAGCTCCTCGGTCTCCTCGAGCGAGCCCGAGAGCTGAAGGAGCTGCGCCGCCTGGGGGAGCGCCATCAGCCACTGGCCGGCAAGAGCGTGGGGCTCGTCTTCGAGAAGGCTTCCACCCGGACTCGCGTCTCCTTTTCCGTGGGCGCGTTCGAGCTGGGGGCCCAGGCGCTCGATCTGCCCGTGGCCCAGACCCAGCTCGGGAGGGGTGAGCCTATCCCCGACGCGGCGCGCGTTCTCTCGCGCTACGTCCACGGGCTGGTGATCCGCACCTTCGCCCACGAGCGGCTGGAGGAGTTCGCCCGCTGGTCGAGCGTGCCCGTGATCAACGGCCTCACCGACCTCCACCACCCCTGCCAGATCCTCGCAGACGTACAGACGGCGATGGAGCGCCTCGGTGCCGTGGAGGACCTCGAGGTCGCGTGGATCGGCGACGGGAACAACGTCGCCCACTCCTGGATCGAGGCCGCTTCGATCCTCGGCTTCCGCTTGCGTCTGGCCTGCCCGGAGGGCTACGGCCCCGACGCCGCCGTCCTCGCCGCGGCACAGGCGCGAGCCCCCGGTCTCGTGAGCTGCGTCGGCAGCCCCGAGGAGGCGGCTCGCGGAGCCAACGTCCTCACCACCGACGTCTGGGCGTCGATGGGGCAGGAGGAGGAGGCCAAGGTCCGCGCGGCGGCGTTCGCGGGCTTCAAGATCGACCGCCAGCTCCTCTCCCTCGCCACGAGCGAGGCCATCGTTCTCCACTGCCTTCCGGCGCACCGCGGCGAGGAGATCGACGAGGGCGTCCTCGAGGGCCCGAGCTCCGCGGTCTTCGACGAGGCGGAGAACCGCCTCCACGTCCAGAAGGCGCTCCTCGAGCTCCTGGTCGGCTAGCTATTGAGCGGGTGCGGCTCGCTCCGCACCCGTCGTAGCAGGCAAGTTCACTGCGAGCTCTGGCGCGACGTGGTGCTCCGCGCGCGTCAGGCGCGTTACCCTCCGCAGCAGGCGTGAACACAAGTCGCGCCGGCGCGCCGTCGTGCCCGGTGTGCGACGGGCACGTACCACCAGCAACGGAGGCCTCCCGGCCTCAGTCCGCTCCGCCATCGGGCATTCGACCGATGCGCCAGGACTTTGCCTCGACCTTCTGCTCGTGGTAGCAGGATCGAATACTGTTTTTCCGATTGTTGCAGGTCGATTTCGCTTCCGCGGGCACGGGTGGGGGACGCGATGCGCTGGCTTCGTTGGATCATTGTGGCAGTCGCCAGCGCCTTGCCGGGCGTGGGCGCCGCGGAGCCACGGATCCTCGCGCTCCCGATCGACGCCGACGGAGTCCCGGCCCGGCAGGTGGCCGAAGTGCAGGCCGAGCTGGATCGCGCGCTCGCCGAGCTCCACGGTTGGAGCCGGATCGGGCTCCCGGCACCTCCTCCCTGTGAACGGTCTGACGAGGCCTGTCTCGCCGAGGCCGGCAGGGCGGCGCGGGCCGACCGGATCTTCGCCCCCTCGCTCCGATCCCTGGGAGGCGCCCTGGTCCTCGCGGCGGTCTCCGTGGACCCGGAGTCCGGCTCGGCGCAGCGCCTGACCCAGGCGATCGCCGGGAGCCCGGCAGGGGCGGCGCGGGAGCTCGTCGTTCGCGCGATCACCCCGGAGCGCTGGACCGGGAGGCTCGAGGTCGACGCGGCCCGCGGATCCGAAATCTGGATCGACGGCGTCCTCCACGGCAGCTCGCCCCTCGAGGGCGCGATCACCGGCCTCGTCCCCGGTCCCCACGTGCTGCGGGTGGTCCGCCCGGGAGGAGGGGAGGCGAGGAGCTACGTCGAGGTGCGGTTCGGCGCCGCCACCCGCGTTCGGGTCGAGCCGCGCTCCGACGACGTCACCCTGGTCGGCGTGGAGCCGGCCCCGGTGGCGGCAACGGCGCTCTCGGAAGGGCCTGCCGCCGTCGCCGTCGACCGGGACGGCGGGCTGCCTCGCGGCTGGACAATCGCCAAGTGGGCCCTCCTGGGCGGCGGCGCCGCGGTGGCCGCGGCGGGCACGATCCCCGCGGCGGCGGCGGGCGCGAGCCTGCGGGAGCGCGATGCGCTCCGCGACGGCTCGGGCTCGTTCCCTGCCGACGCACGCGCCAGGCAGGAAGAGCTGGGCAGGCGCTACGAGGCGCGGCGGAGCGCGGCCACCGGCCTATTCGTCGCAGGCGGCGCGATGCTGGTCGGGGCCGGGGTGCTCTTCGCGTGGGAAGCGCTCCTCCCCGGCGGAGAGCGCGACGAGCGAAGGGATCGGGCGGCGTCGGTCGCGCTGACCGTTTCCGCAGACGGTGCCGGAGTGGTCGGACGATTCTAGAACGGAGGACGCGATGCGACTCGAGGCCACGTGGGTGATCCTGGCGGTGGGCCTTGCCGCCGGATGCAGTCGAAGCGAGCTGAGGACGTGCAGCGAGGCGGACGACTGCGGCGTGGACGCCGTCTGCACCGAGGGCTTCTGCCTGACCGACCCGGCGCCCCGAATCGTGCTGGCGCCGGAGAGGACCCGGGCCCGGCTCGGAGAGTGGGTCCGAATCGACGGGCGCGCCTCCTCGATCCGTGGAGGCGAGGTCGAGCTCGAGTTCTCCGCCGACCCCGCCGATGCGGTCGAGATTACCTCGTCCCCGGAGGAGAAGAACGTCGCCTCCATGCGGTTCGTTCGGCCTCACGTCGACGTCGAGGTGACCGCCCGAGCGCTCTCGAAGGGAGGGCGCGCATTCGAGGAGAAGGTCTCCATCGCCTCGGTGAACTCGCCGCCGCGGGTCTCCCTCCGCGCGACGCCGAACCCCGGGCGGCCAGGCGCGCGGATCGAGCTCGTCGCCGACGCGACGGATCCCGACGGCGACGCGCTCACCTACCAGTGGGAGCTCGTCTCGGGGCCCGGCTCGCTCGAAGCCAGCGGAGACCGCGCCTACCTGGACACCGCGATCGATCGAGCCGAGGAGCGCTACAAGGTGAAGGTCGTGGTCTCGGATGGACTGCCCGATGGCTCGACCACGGCTACGGTCACGGTCGATTCCAAGACCCAGGCCCCCGAAATCGTGTTCGGCGAGACGCCGGAGGTCGACCACCTCTGCAGCGGCACGCCTCTCACGTGCGCTGCGACGGCGCAGCTCGCTCCCACCGTCGAAGACGTGGGTCCGTTGACCTACTCGTGGAGGCTCCTGGGGGACGGCCCTGTGAAGGCGACCTTCGATCCCGAGGACGGCGCCGCGCCGGCCGTGACCCTGAGCTGTTCGCCGGCCTGCCCGATCGCCGGGAGCCATCGGGTCGAGCTTGCCGTCTCGGACATGTGGGGAGAGCGCGCGACGGCGGAGATCGAGATCCGCGTCCTCAACCGGCCGCCCGTCCTCGTCGCCCACGGAGGAGCGGAGCTCCCGCACCTCTATTTGAGGGAGGGGCCCGAGGGGGCTTCGATCTTCCGCGTAGTTCGAGCGCCCGGCTCCTTCGTCGTGTATTCGGACCCGGACGGCGACCCTCCGGATCCGTCGTCGTTCGTCTGGTCGTCGACCGGCCCGGTCGTCTTCGGTAGCGCTTCGTCGCGGGACCCGACGGTCACGGCAGAAGGGACAGCCGCTCAGCTTCGAGACCTGGAGCTGACCGTGGTCGCGGCGGACATCAACGGCGCGATCGCAGCAGACACGCGCAGGGTGCCGATCGCGAACCAGCCGCCGACCGTGAAGTTCCTCGACGATTCGAGCGCGGGCCACGAGCACCGCGATGGGATCTATCGCAAGCGCCTCGATCCCGCGAAGCTGACCGCGTCGGATCCCGAGGGTGCTCCGGTGACGATCGTGGTGGAGCTCGATCCGTCCGACGCGGCAGGCCTCTCCCGGGCCGCTTCCGTGATCCTGGAGGACGGGGCGTGGACGCTGAAGGGCCCTTCCTCGGTCGTCGGTTACAGATATTCGCTGGTCGCCCGTGCGACCGACGCTTGGGGGGCCACATCGGAGGCGAAGGCGAAGTTCAACGTGACGAGCCGTCCACCCGTGCTCGAGGTCACGAACTGGCCGGTAAAGTCCTTCGCGAACTGGGCCGAATCCCGCATGTGCTGTGCGGTTCAGGAGCTGGGAGGGTGCCGGTTCTCGAAGAGCTTCAGCGTGGGCATGTTCTACAACACCATCGACGGATCGCACGCCGCGTATACCTTTCGCACCAGCTTCGTGATTCGGGATCCGGACGGCGATCCGGTAGAGCTTCGGCTCAGCCAGCTCGAGATCGGCAAGAACCTCCTGAAGGCCTCCACGTCCACCGGCTGGCGGACGGTGCCGCTCTCCGGCTGCCCCATTGGCGACTGCCCGCCCGACCCGAGCGTCCCGCGACTCGTGATTCCCTGTGGCGTGGGGACCGAGGTGTCGTGCCGCCCCCAGATCGCGCTCCACGCGCACCTGCCGGAGGCGACGTCCCTGGACTTGCGAGGACCCTGTGTCTTCCCCGAGGCCTCCGGCGTCGACGGCTTCGCCCGGATGGAGGTCCGTGCCGCGGACATCTTCGGAACGCTCTCACCGGTGATCGAGATGAAATTCGAGACGTATTCGCTGTGAGTAAGCGAATCGGACACAAGGTGCTGGCCCTCGCGCTGCTGCTCCTGCCGTCGATCGGGCTCGCGGCAGCGGAGCCGGAGACCTGGGCCGTCGTGGGCCTGCGGGGCCCGGCGGCCTCCCGCATGCACGATCGGGTCGAGACGCTGCGAGGCTTCCTCGCGCTGTCCTTGCGCGAAGGAAAGGACACGCGGGTCCTCGGCGAGGAGGAGACCCGCGCGCGGCTGGGGCTGGAGACCCGGAGCTTCCAGAAGATCGAGGCCCAGATCGACGGGGCGGAGCTCTTCTACTTCCAGCTCGAGCTTCGGCATGCACGCGACAACCTCGAGCAGGCGCTCGCGGCGCTCGCGCACCATGGCGGCCCCGAGGCGTGGGAGCGGACGCGAGTCTCGAGGTTGCTCCTGGCGACGGTCTTGCTCGCGGAGCGCGGGAGCGATTCGCGCGCCAAGGCGCGGGAGGCGCTCGGGCCGATCGCGCGGGTTCGGCCGGACTATCGCCCGCCGCCCATGGCCTATCCCGCGGAGCTGATCGCCCTGCACGACGAGGTCCGCCAGGAGGTGGTGCGGCTTCCCAAGGGATGGCTCCGCGTGGACTGCGAGGCGGCGTGTCCGGGCGGCCAGGTCTGGGTCGAGACCTTTCCCCTCGGTGCGCCCGGTGAGGCGATCCCCCTTCCGGCGGGCCGCTATCGCGTGACGATCGGGGACTCCTTCGAGAAGCCCACCGCGCGCTCTCTGCTTCGCGAGGTCGTCGTCGAAGCGGGGCGGGAGACCTCCCTGCTCATCGATCTCGGGATCGAAGGGAGCGCTGATGCGGGCGACGGCCCTTCCTTCCTCGTCCCGAACGAGGAGGCGCGCCTGGTCGCCGCGCACCGAGCGGCCGCGCAGCTCGGGACCTCCCAGCTGGTGGTGCTCTGGGCGGAGCCCGACGGAGAGGCGAAGGAGCTCCACGCCGCGGTGATCGAGGCATCGACCGGGCGGCTTCGGCGGCAGGCGTCGGTTGCGTTCGACGATGGCTCCAGCGAAGGCGCCGCCCTCGAGCGCCTCGCAAAACGACTGATCGGCTCCGAGACGACGGACGTGGCGGATGCGGTCGGCTCCGGCGGCGGGGATGCGCGGAGCCCGGGAGCCGGCGCGGCCGACGACGCGGGAGTCGGGATCCTCGCGATCCGCAGCGAACCGTCCGTGCTGAACGCCGCCGCTCCGAAGGCGGAGAGCGCGACGGCGCAGAAGGCTGCCGCCCGGAAGTCAGCACCGGAGAGCGCGACAGCGCCACCATCCAGCCGCCTCGATGGTCGTGTCGCTTCCGCGGGGGAGCCGCCGAGCTGGGTGCCGACGGCGCGGTGGACGGGCGTGGCGGTCACGGCCGTCGCTGCCACGGCGGGACTCTGGCTCCGCGCAAACGCGACGAGTCAGATCGATCGGCTTCGAGGGAGCGGACCATTCGCTTCCGTCTCGGAGGCGCGGCAGGCGTCGGCGGATCTCGCGTCGGCAGGCACGCGCGCGGACGTGGGCACGTCGCTCCTGGTGGGCGCCGGCGCTGCTGCGGTGACCACGCTCGTTTTGCATCTTCTCGATTTCGACGCGCCGACATCGCCGTGAGCGCCATCTGTGTGCAACTTCTCGCCTCCCTCGAATTGACGGCTTCCTGAGCGGCATCTATGGTCGGAAGTCGTTGGGGTAGAAAATCGAATGGGATGAGCGCGAGTGCCGGGGGATGACGACATCGCGGATCTCGGACTTCGGGGGAGAGGTCCGAGAGCCGATTCGGGGAACGTGCCAGCCGGGATCGATCCCGGAGAGGGCCGCGCGATCCTCGACCTGCATGCGCGCCTCCCGTCGATCACGCACTTCGAGCTCCTTGGGGTCGAGCGGTCCGCCGGCCCGGGCGAGGTCGAGGAGGCCTACTTCGAGCTCTCGAAGCGCTTCCATCCGGATCGCTACTACGGCAGGAACCTCGGCCCCTACGAGGTCGCCGTCGGCGAGATCTTCCGGAGGCTGAAGGAGGCCGCGCAGACGCTGCGGGATCCGGTGCAGCGGCGCGCGTACCTCGCTTCGATGGCGACGCCCGACGATCGGGCGGAGGACGCCGTCACGAAGGCCCGGCGGGCCGAGCGAAGCGAGCGGCTCCGACGGATGGACCCGGGCCTTCGTCGGGCGCAGACCGCGACGGAGCTCGAGGCCCGGGGCCGCAAGAGCTTCGCCGAGGGGCGATGGCGCGAGGCGGCGGCGGATCTCTCGTCCGCGGCGAGCCTCCAGGGCTCTCGTGAGGTCGGAGGCGAGAGTCCGCTCTCGGCCCTCGCAGAAGAGGCGAGGGGGCGGGCGGCGAGCGAGCACGCCGCGATGCTCGCGGAATCGGCCGACAGGCTGGCGATCACGGGAGACGCGCAGCAGGCTCGCGGCCGGTGGCTCGAGGCGGCGCGCCTGGTTCCCCACGACGTCGCCTTCGTCACCCGGGCGATGACCTCGTTTCTCGAGTTGGGCGGAGAGGCGTCCGAAGCGCGCGACGTGATCCAGCTGCTTCGGGAGACGGCTCCCCGCGACGCCGACGCCCAGGCGCTCGTCGGCCGAGCCCTCCTCGCCTCCGGCCACGAAAAGGCCGGACGGCAGGCGCTGGAGCAGGCGCTCCGGCTCGATCCCAGACAACCCTTTGCACGGAGCGCGCTGCGAAAGTGGCGCTGGCCCTTTCGATCATGAACGCCGAGACCACCACCATCGGAATCGATCTGGGAACCACGAACTCCGTGGTCGCGACCGTCCACCACGGCGTCCCGACGATCATTCCGTCTCGAACCGGAGCGAGGCTGACGCCCTCGGTCGTAGCCGTCGCCGCGAACGGGAAGAAGCTGGTCGGGTCGATCGCACGGCGCCAGGGGATCATCAACCCCGAGCAGACCATCTACTCGGCCAAGAGGCTGATCGGGAGGCGGTTCAGCTCGAAGGAGGTCACGGAGGCGAGCCGGCACCTTCCGTACCGCGTGGAGTGCGGCCTCCACGACGACGTGCGGCTCCGGCTGGGCGGCAGCTCGGTCGCGGTGCCGGAGATCTCGGCGATGATCCTCCAGGAGCTCCGGCTCGACGCGGAGGCGTGGCTGGGGCGTCCGGTGGAGCGGGCGGTCATCACCGTCCCGGCCTACTTCAACGACGCCCAGCGCCAGGCGACGAAGGACGCGGGCGTGATCGCCGGCCTGGAGGTGATGCGGATCATCAACGAGCCGACCGCCGCGGCGCTCGCGTTCGGCCATGGCCGCGCCCACTCGGGGAAGATCGCCGTCTTCGACCTCGGGGGCGGCACCTTCGACATCTCAGTCCTCCAGCTCAAGCGCGGCGTCTACGAGGTGCTGGCGACCTCGGGAGACACCTTCCTCGGCGGCGAGGACTTCGACAACCGGCTGATCGAGTGGCTCCTCCAGGGATTCGAGGCGGACTACGGCGCGGATCTCCGCAAGGAGAAGATGGCGATGCAACGGCTGCGCGACGGCGCAGAGAAGGCGAAGCACGAGCTCTCCTCCGCGCGCGAGGCGCGGATCGAGCTTCCCTTCCTCTACACCTTGCCCACCGGCGGCGCCGCGCTCCACCTCCAGCGGACGCTGACGCGCGAGACCTTCCGCGAGCTCACGCAGGATCTCGTCGAGCGCACGATCCGCACCACGGCGGCGGTGCTGGCCGAGGCGAAGATCTCGCCCAAGGAAATCGGCGAGGTCGTGCTGGTCGGCGGGCAGACAAGGTCCCCGAGCGTGCAGGAGGCGGTGAAGCGCTTCTTCGGGAGGGAGCCGTCCAAGGCGGTTCACCTCGACGAGGTGGTCGCGCTGGGCGCGGCGATCCAGGCCGACGCCCTTGCGTCGAACAAGGCGGACACGCTCCTCCTCGACGTGACGGCGCAGTCCCTCGGGATCAAGGTGGCGGGGGGATTCTCGAATGTGATCATCCCGCGCAACACGACGATCCCGACCTCGGCCTCCCATCGCTTCACCACGGTCCGCGACAACCAGCCCGGCGCGCGGATCCTCGTCCTCCAGGGAGACGAGAAGGAGGCCTCGAAGAACGAGCTCCTGGGCGATTTCCAGCTCATGGGGCTGCGGCGCGCGCCTCGCGGCGAAGTGGAGATCGAGGTCCGCTTCGACATCTCGGCGGACGGGATTGTCTGGGTCTCGGCGCAGGACGTGGAGACGGGCCAGGAGCAGTCCATCCAGGTGGAGCCGTCGGGCGGGATGACCCGGGAAGAGCTCGAGGTGGTCTCCGCGCAGCATCGCGACGACCTGCGGCCCGTGGATCCCGCCGCCGCCGAGCAACGCGCTCGCCTGCCCAAGCTCCTGGAGGAGGCGGAGCGCCTGCTCCCCGCGCTGCGTCCGACGCTCCTGGAGACGACCTTCGGCGCCGACGCTCTGGCGAAGGCGGAGCGTGCCATCGCCCACGGACGCGAAGCCGCAAGGGCGGCGGATCAGGTGGCCACCACGTCGAGCATCCACGAGCTCGAGCGGACGCTCGAGCTCTTCAAGGTGGTCCAGCAGCGCGCGGCCGGGACCTGGAGAGCGGGTTGATGGGCGATCTTCGGACGGACCGGCTCGTGATGATGGGCATGCTCCACCACGAGCAGGGTGATCTCGGGAGGGCCGTGAGCTGCTTTCAGCAGGCCCTCGACCTCGCGCCCGGGCATGCCCAGGCGCGGCACTGCCTGGCGCTGATGGCGAGCGGAATGCCGATCGCCGTCTCCTCTCCCGACGGCATCGACATCGACGTAGAGGACTTGGAGCTGCCGCCGGAGGCCCTGGGCGATGGGGATGCGCTGGACCTCCTCGAGGCGCCGCTGCTGCCGGCGCCGATCGCCGTGCCCAAGGGAGCGATGAGGCCGAGGGTGCCGGTCCGCACGGAGTTGGACACGCTGATGGCAGGGGCGCGGGAGCTCTTCGAGCTGGGGGACTTCTCCGGCTCGCTCCAGCTCGTGGAGAAGGCGCTCGGCATGGATCCCGGAAACCGTGAGGCGCGCGACTACCTGGACCGCAACCGCGAGACGCTCGTCCACATGTACGAGTCGAAGATCGGGCCGCTCTCGGCCCGGCCGCGGGTGCTCCTCCGACCGGACGAGATCATCTGGTTGAACCTGGACCATCGATCCGGCTTCGTCCTCGCGCAGCTCGACGGGACGGTGTCGATCGAGGATGTCTACGCGCTGTGCGGCCTCTCGCACCTGGACTCGGCGCGGATCCTCGCGGAGCTCTTCGAGCAGGGCGTGATCGCCACCTGAATAGAGCTTGCCCGATCGCTTGCCGCCCACCCGAGCCCGTCTCAGGTTGGTGGCAAAGGAGTCGGCGATGCGACGGGTGCACGGCAGCTTCGGAAGGTGGAGTCTCTTCGTCGCGCTCTCCTGGATGGCCGCGACCGCCTGTGTCCACGAGCCCGTCCTGATCCCAGCGCCGGGCGCCGCTCTCTCGCAGACCGGCGGTGCGAACGCGACCCATTCGGGCGTGACCGTGGACGTCCGGGGCGACGCCTGGAAGTCGGATCCGAAGGACCTCGCGAGGATCCTGACCCCGGTGCTGATCGTGGTGGCGAACGAGAGCGGCAGGCCCCTGCAGATCCGCTACTCGGACTTCGATCTCGTCGGCGAGTCGGGCTTCCGCTACGCGGCCCTTCCTCCGTTCCAGCCGATGGGCTCCGCGTACGGGTCGGCAGATCAGAATCTGGACCAGGACCAGTCGGCGGCGCCGGCGCTGGGTGGCGCGCCACCGCCGGCCCGCGGCGCGCCACCGCCCTCACGCCGCTTCGGGCACCGCCATTTCTTCGTCGCGCCCTACCTGTCGCCCTACTACTACGACTACGGGGTCTATCCGTATCCCTTCGCCTTCGACCCCTTCTACTGGGGCCAGTACTACGCGGTCTGGGTGCAGCCCCTCCCGACGCGGGCCATGCTGGACGACGCCCTCCCCGAGGGGGTCTTGCAGCAGCACGGCGAGGTCGCGGGCTTCGTCTACTTCCAGAACGTGACGCCGCGGGAGGGGAAGGTGACCTTCGTGGCGCGGCTGGTGGACGCCAACACGAACGAGGACTTCGGCGAAGTCCAGATCCCGCTCGTCACGAGCCAGGATTGAACCTTCACACGCTCGCGAGGCTGTCCTGCGCGGGCTCGGCGGGGGCCAGCGGATCGTCGATGGCCGCTTCCGGGAGGCGAGCGGTGCGCTCGGCAGCGACCTGCTGCCGCACCCGGCCTACCAACCGATCGAGGTAGGCATCGAGAGGCGGGCAGCGGATCCCCGTGCCATCCAGGAGCTCGAGGGTGTTGCGGCAGTTGAAGATCACGATCTGGTTGAGGTGATCGAGGTTCGTGCGGCCGCCGCCGACGATCCGCTCGATCACGGGCAGGCGGAAGAGCGCGGCGGAGGCCTTGGCCGAGAGCCCGAGGCGGAGCGGCTTGCGGCCGGCCATCTCGGCGATCCGCTCGTAGACCTTTCGCGCCGACATCGGGTTGGGGTCGACGAGGTGGAAGGTCTTGCCCACGGCCTCTGGTTTGCGGGCGAGCTCGAGCATCGCGTCGGCGACGAAGTCCGAAGGGACGACGTTCAGGGGAAAGGAGCCGTCGCCCGGGAGCGGGACCGGCACCCGCAGTGGCGAGGTGACGAGCTGGAGCGCGAGGGAGTACGGGCCGCCGAGGCGGTCGACCTCGCCGGTCCGCGAGTCGCCGATGATCGTCGACGGCCGAAACACCGTGATCGGCAGGTCGGACATCGCCTTGCGGACGATGACCTCGGCGCGGAACTTGGTCTCCTCGTACGCGTTGCGGAAGCGCTGCCCTTCTTCGAGCTCGGCCTCGTCGACGACGCCCTGGCGGTCGCCCGCGACCTGGACGGTGGAGACGTGGCCGAAGCGCACCAGGTTCGGCGAGTCGGCCGCGAGCTCGAGCACGTTGCGGGTGCCGACGACGTTCACCCTCTCGAGGGCGCGCCGGTCGGCGGCGAGCTGGCTCGCCGCGGCGAGGTGGAAGATCCGTGTGACCTCGGAGGTGAGGCTCCGATACTCGTCGCCCGACAGCCCCAGGTGCATGTCGACGATGTCGCCCACGAGCATGCGGACGCGGCTCGACTTGGGCCGGGGGAGGGCGAGGAGCTCCTTCTTCGCGTCCTTGGCAAAGCGGGGCTGCACGAGCACCGCGACCGTGGACTTTCGATCGACCTCGAGGAGGCGCTCGAGGAGGCGCCTGCCGAGGAATCCGGGCCAGCCGGTGAGGAAGTGTACGTTCGTCATCGTCAGGTCGTCCCCCGTCGTGGAACCGTCTTCGAGCCGCAGGCCTTCCGTCTCAATCTCCGGACGTCTTTCGCTCCACCTCGCTCCAGACCGCGTCGAGCCGCGCCCGGAGTGCATCGAGGTCTCCGTCGTTCTCGATCACGAAGGTCGCTTTGGCGAGCCGCTCGGCGGGCGATGCCTGTGCGGCCAGCCTGGCGCGGGCGCCTTCGAGGTCGAAGCCGTCGCGCTCCATGAGGCGGCGAAGCTGGACCTCCTCCGACGCCGAGACCACGATCAGCTCGTCGAGGAGGCGGTCGAAGCCCGTCTCGACGAGGAGCGGCGCCTCGTAGACGGCTCGTGGCACGCCTCGCTCCTCGAGCTCCGCGAAGCGGGACTCGACCTCGGCGCGGATCCGGGGGTGGAGGATGGCCTCGAGCGCGCGCCGCTCGACCGGGTTGCCGAAGATCACCGCGCCGAGCGCCTTGCGATCGAGGTGGCCATCCCGGACGACGCCGGGCCAGCGGTCGGCGATCTCGGCGAGGGCCGGGCGGCCGGGCTCGACCACGGCCCGGGCGACCCGATCGGCGTCGATCACCGGCACGCCGCGCTCGACGAGGAGCCTGGCGACCCGGCTCTTGCCGGAGGCGATGCCGCCCGTGAGTCCGATCCGCTTCATCTGCGCACCTCTCGAACGAAGAGCTACCACGCTTGCCCGTAGTTCGGGTCCATGGTAGCCGCAGCGCACCCATGAAAATCGTCGACGCCGAGTTCGTGAAGAGTGCGGTGGAGCCCGAAACCTGGCCACCTGCCGAGCGCCCCGAGATCGCCTTCGTAGGGCGATCGAACGTCGGCAAGTCGTCGATGCTCAATCGCTTGTCCGGGCGAAAGGCCCTCGCCCGCGTCTCGAACACGCCGGGCCGCACGCGGCTGCTCAACTTCTTCGATCTGACGATCGAGAGGGGCGCGAGCCGCGAGATCCTGCGGATTTGCGACCTGCCCGGCTACGGCTTCGCCAAGGTCTCCAAGACCGAGCGGGCCAATTGGTCGCAGATGATCGGGGCGTACCTCGAAGAACGCGAGGCGCTGAAGGCGGTGGTGGTGATCATCGACGTCCGGATCGGTCCCACCGACGACGACCTCGAGATGCTCCGCTGGCTCGACGCCGAGGGGCGCCGCTCGATCGTTGTGGCGACGAAGCTCGACAAGCTTCCAAAGGCGAAGCGCGCGGGTCGGCTGCGCCAGATCGAGGTGCAGCTCCAGATGACGGCGCGCTCGCTGCTTGGGTTCTCGTCCGAGGAGGGCCTGGGACGCGACGAGCTCCTGGGTCGGATCCTCGAGGCCGCTCACGCGGACTGACGTCGGCGAGCTCGCGAGGGCGCCGAAGTCAGTCGGACATCTCGCCCTCGGCGGCGGTCGCCGCCTGGGAGAGCACGAACTGCAGCGCGGGGATCGCGAGGGCGCGCACGCCGACCCGGAGGAGGCTCGCGGTCAGCGGCGTGAAGAGGCCCCCGCCCAGCACGTAGCCCATGCCGGCAGCGACGGCGAGGGTTCGATAGGGATGCTCCCGCAGCTCGTGGCCGACGTCGATCTTCTCGTAGAGATCGGTGGCCGCCTGGCCGAGATCCGACGCGATCTCCTGCAGGTTCCGCTGTCGCCCGTGCTCCATGATCGGCTCTCCCGGGCCCACGTCAGCGCCCCGCCTTCGACGCGATCTTGCCGACGACGTAGCCCAGCGCCACGGCACCCAGGAGCGCCGCTCCGGGTCGCTCGCGGATGAAGGTGTTCACCCTCTCGCCGACGTCCTCGAAGAGCATCCGCGCCTGCTCGAGCTGGGCGCTCGCGTCCTGAGCGAACTGCTGCACCTTTTCCTGCACGTCGTGGCCCGCCCCGTCTCCGTAGATGGGGGAGCCTCCGCTCGGTCCCTGGTTCATCGCTTCGTCTCCCGGCGCACGGTCAGGAGCCGTGCGAGCACCAAGCCAACCGCGAGGCCCACCAGCACCGCCTGGACGGGCTTGCGGCGGACGACGGCCTTCCAGTCCATTCGCCCGGTCACGCGATCCCGGATCGCCACGAGCGAGTCGGCGAGCTCGTTGCGTGCGCGATCGATGTCGTTGCGGAGGCGCTCCTGCTCGTGGAGCCGCGCCGGATAGTCGGTCATTCGCGAAGTCCAGAGGGTCGTCGTCTGATTGGCCGAAGATAGGGACGGGTGATCCCTGCCGCTACGGCCCCCAATTGGGTCTCAGGCGAGGATGCCGCGCTCGGTACGCTCCGGCAGGACGATCGCCTCGGCCCGCAGCCGGAGTCTGGCGACGAGCGGATAGTGGTCGCTCGCCAGCTTCGCGAGAGGGGTGCGGTGGACGCGGACGTCGAGGATGTCCCAGGCCTCGTCGATGTAGATGCGGTCGAGGCGCAGATAGGGCAGGCGGGTCGGGTAGCTCGCGCGCCTCACGCCGGCCTTCGACGCGGAGTCGATGAGCGCGCGGCGGACCATGCGGGCGATCGGGCCCGGAAACCAGAAGTTGAAGTCTCCCATCACCACGAGAGGCCACGCCACGGCCGCGTCGCGCACGATGTCGGCGCCGAGGAGCATGCCGGCCTGGGCCCGCTGCTCGGATCGGGCGAGGCCGAGGTGGACGGCGAAGACGTGGAGCGGCTGCGAGCCCAGGCGGAGGTCGGCGCGAAGGCAACCCCGCGGCTCCCGGCGTCGGACGGAGAGATCGTAGCTCCGGCTCCCGTCCACCGGGAGCCGCGTGAGGATCGCGTTGCCGTACGCGCGGTCGCCTCGCAGGATGGTGGGCTGGTAGATCGCGGTGCAGGAGAGCCGCTCGCCGAGCTCGGCGGCGTAGTTCCCGGCGGGGCCGCGCCCCCTCACGTCGCCGACCTCCTGGAGGGCCATCACGTCGGCGCCGATCTCGTCGAGGACGGCGGCGATGCGGCCGAGGTCGAACCGATCGTCGGTGCCGATGCCTCCGTGGATGTTGTACGTAGCCACGGAGAGCTCGATGGCGCCGTCTCTAGCTTTCGTCTCCATGCGAGGGCAGGTACCGCTCCGTGAAGAAGCGGTGGAGGTCGAGCGGCCCTTTGACGGCGGGGCCGTCGAAGTCCACGAACCAGGGGTGGATCACGAAGGTCTCCACGTCGCCGACGCCGACGCCGCCGTGGGAGCCGAACTCGTAGGCGAAGGCGACGTCGCCGCCTTCTACGCCGGCGCCGAAGACGACGAGATCGCCGGCGGAGGGCTTGGCGACCATCTCCGACAGGTAGCCTCGGAGCCTCTCGCCGTCGTAGGGGAGCACGCCCTCCAGGGAGCCGGGCTCGGCGAGATCGAAGCGGCGTCCGCGCAGGAAGGCGAAGCCCGCCCTGCCGCCCCGGACCGCGACGATGCCGCTGCCGGGGCACTCGAGGGTGGCGCGCGCCTGCGCCGGCCAGCGCGCGAGCAGCTCGTCGAGGGAGAGCGATCTCTTGGTGTCGGTGAAGTAGACGTGGGCGACATCTCCGGCGTCTGCGACCACCACAGGGGGCTTGCCGTCCTCGCCGCCGCCGTCCCGGATCGCTCCGGCGCAGAGGTCGTGACAGAAGGGGAGGGCGGAGAGACGCTCCCGGCGGAGCCTCTCGGAGGCCCGCCGCCCCGCGTGCTCCACCTCGACCTTTCCGCTTCGATTCGCGGAGAGGATCCAGTCGGCGAGGTTGGGGCCGGAGAGCACCTCCTCGATCGGCCGCGTCGGTTCCTGCCCGTGATCGGCGAGGACGTAGAGCTCGTATTGCAGCTCGGGCCTCGCGCGGATCGCGCAGCGGATCTGCGCCAGGCGCTCGTCGGCGATGGTGAGCTCGGAGAGCGCGTCGTAGGAGTAGGGGCCTCGCCTGTGGGCGTTCTCGTCGTAGCCGGCATACACGGAGTAAATGGCTGGGACACCGCGGGCGATATCGAGGAGCGTGAAGTAGGAGGTGAGCTGGACGGCCAGCTCGCCGAGGAGCATCCGGTTCAGCAGGAAGCGCGGCTCGTGCTTGAGGCGGCCCTTCTGCAGCGCCCAGACGGCGGAGTTCCACGCGCCGGTGATCGCGGTGGCCGCCATCATGCCGGCGCTGGTGGTCAGGCCCGCGGTGTGGGCCACGATGGAGGCCAGGTGGTCCCAGCCGTTCATCTCGTCGTCGCAGCCGAAGGGGAGCCAGGGGAAGCCGCGGGCGAGCTTGCTCATGGCGTAGCAGGGCGCGCTCGCGTCGCCGGAGATGATCGAGCAGTAGGTGGAGCCACCGGCGAGCAGGGCTGGCCGCGGGCCCTGGAGGCTGGCCTCGAACCTGGCGCAGTCGACCGGACTGTCCATGCGGACGTTCTTGCCGCGGACCTTGTCGTGCCAGATGTAGCCGGGGATGTCTCCGGTCTTGCCGTAGAAGAGCGCGGCCTGGAAGGCGGGGGTGGAGGCGGGTGCGCCGGCGTGGGCCCTGGCGAGCACCTGCTCTCCGCGCTCGAGGGCGGAGGCGAGCCGCGGCATGTAGCCGTTCTCGAGGGCGTATTCGAGGGTGGCTCGCGAGAGGCCGTCGAGGTGGACGATTACGAAGCGCCTGCCCGCCGCGTAAGGTGGTCGGCGGTGGATGCCCCGCCGGCTCCAGGCCGTGAGAGGAGGGGTCGCCCAGGAAAACCGCCGCTCCTCGTACAACGCCTCGTGGTTCATCTCCCCCCCGCCCTCCGATCGCCTACGGTCGCCTCGCGAGATCTCCCAGGTGCTGCAGCCGAATGAGCGCGCGCAGGACGGGCCCTTCGGCCGCCTGCGCGGCGCTGCCGAGGAGGCGGAAGGGCTTCGGGAAGGAGCGGGCCATGCGCTCGCCGATCCTCCGGTGCTCCATCTCGCGGCGGACGGGAGGAGCCTGCCGTCCCAGGGCCGCCTCTTCGCTCGCGGGGATGCCGAAGCCGTACGGGGCTTCCTCCTCCCGAGGCTCGATCTCGATGAGGCCGTGTTCGATCCGCGGCGCGTGGGGCGGGTCGGCCGCTCCTCCGCCCGGTGCGGGGTCGGGATCTCCGGCCGCCGGCTCCTCCTGCGGCGTTTCTTGCGAGCCTGCCCGTGGGCGGGCACCGGTGAGCCGGTGCTCGCTGGGGAGCACGTGCTCCTGGTCGCGGTGGAGGACCGCCTTCTCCTGGCTGAGCTTCGACTTGAACAGGTAGAGGGGCCCAGGCGGGCCGCCCGTGCTCCCTGCCCGCTTGAAGTAGTCCTGGTTGTCCCTGCCCATCGGCGGCTCGCTCCTTTTGCCTCGCTTTCTTCGAAGCTAGGGCGAGTGCGCACAATCCGCACGGGCCCATGGGCAACTTCGAGCCGGCCAACCCGGGCAGGGCGCCCGGTTCAGCTTGCTCGCGCGTAGCGGCGGTGATCGACCATGAGGCAGCGATCCTGGACCACGAGGATCCCCGCCTCGGCGAGGCGCCTGGCGGCCTCGTCGTGCCGGATCCCGCTCTGGAACCACACGGCGCGGGGCCTGGCCGCGAGCAGGTCTTCGACGTGGCCGGGGATGTCCTTCGGCCGCCGGAAGACGTCGACGATATCCAACGTGGGGCCGGGGATCTCTGCGATCGTGCGGTAGATCGGCCGCCCGAGGATCGAGTGGATCTCGGGGAAGTACACGGGGACCGGGATCACGTCGATCCCCGCCTGGGCGAGGTACTGCGGGACGAAGAACGCGGGCTGGCCCGCGTGGGCCTCGGTCTTCATCCCGAGGACCGCGACCCGCTTCGCGGTGCGCACGAGCTGGGCGATCTGCTCTTCATCGCCTTCGATCAGGAAGCGGTCGGCGTCAGGTCCGTGGATCATGGGACCAAGATATCCGCTCGCGGAGCCGAAGGCGGAGCATCAGAGCGTGTGAAGAAATCGGCCCCGCCGGAGCGGGCCCGCTTTCTTCAGCTCGCGCTTCGCGCGAGGGCGCTCCATTTCGTTTGCTCGCCTCCGGCTCGCGAGAGTTCGTGAATTCTTCACGAACTCTCAGCCCGCGTGCCGGGCCTCGCGGGCTGCCTCGCGGGGCCCGCGCCGGACGGGCTCCGAGGGTTCGCCGCCCTCCCCGCCGATGGAGCGGTGCATCTCGAGCATCTGCTCGCGGACGAGGAACATGAGCTCGTCGCGATGCTTCACGCCCAGGCCTTCGGTGGGGATCGGCGCCCCGATCTTGACCCGGATCGTGCTCGGCCGGACCCGGAAGGTCCCCCGCGGCATCACCTGGGCGGCGCCGTGGACCACCAGCGGCACGATAGGCACCTGCGCCTGGAGGGCGACCACGAAGGGGCCCTTCTTAAAGGGGAGGATCCGGCTGTCCTTCGAGCGGGTGCCCTCGGGGTAGATGAGGATGTTCGCGCCGCGGCGGAGCCTGTCGGCAGCGATCTGGATCGCGGCGATGGCCTGCGAGCCCTTCTCCCGATCCACCAGGATCATCCGGGTGGCGAGCATGTACCACCCGAGCACGGGGACCCGGCCCAGGACCTTCTTCGCCACGAAGCGGACAGGGCTGCGGATCGCGGCGAAGGCCACCGGGATGTCGAGGGCGCTCTGGTGGTTCATCAGGAAGAGGTGGGGCTTCTTCCAGTCGACCGCCTCGCCCCCCTCGATCTCGAACTTCGATCCCGAGATCCAGAGGAGCGCCGGCGCCCAGAGGCGGCCGGCTACCTGGAGGGGCGCGTCCGGTCCGAGGATGCGCGACACGAAGGCGACGATCATCAGGATCGACGAAACCACTGCCAGGAACGCGACCTGCGCCGCGTTGACGATCATCCAGCCGAGCGTTCTCACGGCAAGCTCTCTACAGGAGATCCGGCGGCGATGTCATCTCGGCAGGCGAGCGGGCGTCGTGTGCACGTCACGCTCCCTTGCGGGGCGCTCGGGCCGCCCGAAGATTCCTACGTCCTTTGGGAGGCGCCGTGGCGACGACCGTACAGGACGTGCCCATCCATCGGACGACGGACCTCGAGCTCTATCGGGAGCTCGACGAATTCGGCCCGGCGATCGAAGAGCTCCGCCGGCTGGCGGCCGAGGTCGCCGCGAAGCTGGGCCGCGGCCGCGTCTGGATGCTGAGCTCCACCGAGTCCGGCGGCGGCGTGGCGGAGATGATGCCCCGGCTGTGCAGCTTCCTCGCCGATCTCGGGATCGACACCCGCTGGCTGGTCCTGAAGCCGGACGACCCCGATTTCTTCCGGGTCACGAAGGCGCTCCACAACATGATCCACGGCGAGCCGGGGTTGGTCGAGATGGAGGCGGCGCACCGGATCTACGATCGGGTGAGTCGGGAGGCGGCCCACGAGCTCCGGCAGGTGCAACGGCGCGACCTGCTGGTGGTCCACGATCCCCAGCCAGCCGGAGTGGCGGTTCATCTCCAGGAGGCGTTCCGCCCGACCCTGGTCTGGCGTTGCCACGTGGGCACGGCGAAGCGCAACGCGTGCACGGATGAGGCCTGGTCGTTCCTGCGCCGCTACCTGGATTCATACGAACGCCTGATCTTCTCGCTGCTCTCCTATGCGCCGCAGGAGTGTCTCGAGCGCTGCAGCGAGGTCGTCCCCGGGATCGACCCGCTGAGCCACAAGAACCGCGCACTGCGGCCCTACAAGCTGGTGGGCGTCCTCCGGGCGGCAGGGCTCATCGACGGGCCGTCGGTCCCCGATTGGGCGTCGTTCGAGGCGCCGGTTCATCGCTTCCGCGAGGGCGCCTGGACGACCGAGCCGATCGCGAACCTGCTCCACGTGCCGACGATCGTGCAGATCTCGCGCTTCGATCGGCTCAAGGGCTTCGCGCCGCTGCTCCCGGCGTTCGAGCACCTCCTGAGCCGGGGCCCCTCGGAGGCGAAAAAACGACGGGTGAGCTCAGAGCGCACGGAGAGCGAGATCTCGCGGGCCCACCTGCTCCTCGCCGGCCCCGACCCAAAAGGCGTCGCCGACGACCCCGAGGCGGGCGAGGTGCTCGAGGAGCTCTGCGCCCTGCAGGCCGCGCTGCCGCGGGAGCTGCGCGAGAGGGTTCACCTGCTCCGTCTGCCCATGGCCGACGTGAAGCAGAACGCGCTCATCGTGAACGCGCTCCAGCGGATGGCGCTGGTGGTGGTGCAGAACTCGAAGCAGGAGGGGTTCGGGCTCACCGTCGCCGAGGCGTTGTGGAAGGGAACGCCGGTGGCGGGCGCGGACGTGAGCGGGATCGCAGCGCAGATCCGCGACGGCACCGACGGCATCCTCATCGCGGATCCCACGAGCCCGGAGTCGATCGCAGAGGCCCTCCTCCGGATGCTCTCGTCGCCGCTCGAGGCGGAGACGATGGCGCGGACCGGACGGGCCCGCGTGCGGGATCACTTCACGATCCTCGCACAGATTCGGGGCTTTCTGCGGGCCTTCGATCGCGCCCTCGAGGGACGAGGTCCCGGAGCCTGACCCGACGGATGAGCAGCGAGGCCGCGCCGACCGCGATGTGCGAGATGACCGTCGTGAGGTGGGTGAGCACCGCGAGGGTGGCGGCCTGCTCCGGCGTGGCGCCGAGGAGCCGCGCGGCCCAGGTACACGAGAGGTAATACATCCCGAGACCGGCCGGGACCCCTGGGGGGCTCTGGCCCAGCGTCACCGCGGCGAGGAGGATCACGCCGGCGAAGAAGCCCGCGTGGACGCCCGCGCCGTAGAGGGCGATGGTGTAGCCGGTGGAGACCGAGGCGATCGCCACCAGGGTGCCGAGGAAGGCGAGGCCGATGCGCTTGGCGGAGCCGCTCGCGGCGATCCCGACGCCCAGGTCCCGCAAGGCCTTCTGGATCTTCGGGTAGCGGCCCTTGGCCTCCAGCCAGTCGGCGATCCGCGGCGTGAACTTCGCCGCCAGGAAGAGCACGCCGATCAGGATCGGGACGGCGATGGCGACGCCGGTGAGGCCGCCGGTGAAGTTGCCGTTGCCTCCGAAGAAGGGGCCGCTCGGCGAGAGGGAGACCAGGACGAGGAGGGCCACCAGATCGAGGAGCTTGCAGACGAGGATTGTCCCCAGGCTCTGGGCGAAGGCGATCGGCTTCCCCCTCTTCTTGGTGAAGTGGGTGAGCGTCATCGCCCGCAGCGCCTCGCCGAGCTTGCCGGGGATCACGTTGTTGCCCAGGAGGCCGATGGCCACCGAGTGGTAGCGGTCGGAGTAGCGCGGCTTGGGCTTTGCGAGGGTGAAGCCCCAGCGGAAGGCGCGAAGCGGCGCCATCGAGGCGGAGAAGAGGAAGAAGAGGCCGACCCACCAGAGGTGCGAGGGGAGGTCCGCGACCCACTGCGAGAGCGGGAAGCGGGGGACCACGTGCAGGCCGCCCTCGAAGACGGGGCGGAAGAAGGCCGAGCCGATCAGTACGACCGTGAGCGAGATGGCGACGATGGCTCCCGCCACCCGCTTGGCGAGCTTGCCCAGGCCGAGGGTCGGGCGCGTATCGGGGATCGCCGTGTTCATTTCGGTTCGTTCGACTCCTGCGCTCCGTAGAGCGTGTGAAGGGCGGCGTAGAGGTCGGCGCCGTGGCAGACTCGCGAGAGGTCCAGGCCTGCGGGATGGAGGACGAAGGTCTCGGTCTCCTCTGGTGAAGGCCCGCCGTGCGATGACAACTCCCATGAGAAGGCAACGCAGGCGTCGTCGAACCAAGTCCCGTAAAGAAGCAGATCGCCGGACGAGGGCGAGCTCGCGAGGTCCTCGAGCAGGCTGGCGACGGCTCGGGGAGAGGCGCCTCGCGGGACGGTGGCGGGATCCGCCGGATCGACGAGCCGGGAGCCGGCGAGGGCGATGGCCTTGCCCTCGGCGCGCATGGCGACGAGGCCGATCCCCGGGCAGGTGAGCGCGCGAGCGAGGATCTCCGGGCGGTGTTCGGCGATCCGGGCGGCGTCCCAGGGCTCACCGCCGCCCAGATAGACGTGGGCGTAGTTGCCGGAGTCGATCACGGTCGGAGGGGAATCGGGCGATCGGCCGATGGACTTCGGCGCGCCCAGGCTCCGCGTGAGCTCGGGCGAGAGCTCGGGGATCGAGTCTCCGTCGGCCTGGCCTTCGAGCCAGCCCTGGAGGGAGTGGCCGAAGAGCTTCTCGAAGGGCACGGCGGGGATGTGCCCGTGGTCGGTGATCACGAAGACGTCGGGTGGCTCGGGGACCTCTTGGGCCAGCGCGAAGAGGGCCTCGACCGACTCGTCGATCCGCCGCAGGGTCTGCATGGCGAAGTCCGGGCCCCGACGGTGCGAGAACTCGTCGAACTCGTGGAGGCAGACGAAGGTGCGGGGCACGCCTCGCATCAGGTCGAGGAGCGCCAGGCTCTTGGACGCCTCCGCCACCAGCGTTCCGACTCCGAGGTGGTTGAACAAGAAGCGGAGCTCGTGGCGGGTGCTGCCCATCCACGGGCAGAAGGCCGCCGTCGTGGCGAAGAAGCCCGGGGTCTCGAGGCCGAGGCGGAAGAGGAGCCGCGCCAGGGTCTGGACGTGGATCGTGCCCTGGGCGTGGAGATCGCCCGGCTCGCGCAAGGCCGCCTGCGCCGCGTGGAGTCTGCGGGCGATGTGGGCGGCTGGCAGGCCGGCGAACATGCGCTCGAGGCCGTTCCTCGCGTTCTTGGCCGAGGGCTCACCGCCCTGGGAGGTGAGGAATCGCCCGATACCCGCGGTAGTGAGGGGGCTGTCGCTGCCGCCTGCGAGGATCGAGGCGTAGCTCGTCCCGCCGGCGAGGAGGCCGGGACCGGCGCTCTCGCGGAGCCGGGACTCGATGATCGCGGCGTCGGCCGGGACGTTCATCTTCACCGCCCGGCCCGACGCCCGATCCAGCCAGGAGAAGGAGGGGACGTCGGGGTAGCGCTGCCCGAAGAAGAGGCCCGCCTGGAAGGCCGTGGTGGTGGAGGGCATGCCCGAGAAGCAGCGGGATTCCCGGTAGCCGAGCCCGTCCCGAAGCGAGGGGAGGAAGCGGATCAGGCGATCGTTCGTCGCCCTCCGAAGGACGCTGCCTCCCACGCCATCCACGAAGATCAGGAGGAGCCTGTTCCCCTGGGGCGGGAGCGGACGGACGAGGGGAAGGAGCGCCCGGACCGTCGAGCGCGCCCAGCGGCGAACCGCTGGACGGATCGGGACATCGAGCACATGGGGCCTCGAGCGGAGGCCTTCTTTGCGAGCCGTCCGGGTGACCATGCACCCACAAGGTGGTGCCGTGTCGACTCGTGGGCACGGCGACGGCTCGTGGGCTCGTCAGGCAGGCTCGTAGCGGATCTCGAGGATCGCCAGATCTGCCTCGCCCTTTGGGCGGACGACGTGGACCTCGTCGCCCACCTTCTTGCCCAGGAGCGCCCGGGCCAGCGGGGACTCGACGCTGATCTTCCCCGAGCGGACGTCGAGCTCGTCGGGGCCGACGATCCGGTAGGTCGCCTCCTCTCCGTCCTCGTCCTCCACGCGCACCCACGCGCCGAAGAAGACCTTGCCCTCCTGCTCCGCCGACGGCTCGACCACCGTGAGGGCGTCCAGGCGCTTGGAGAGGAAGCGGATGCGGCGGTCGATCTCCCGGAGCTTCTTCTTGCCGTAGATGTACTCGGCGTTCTCCGAGCGATCGCCCTGGGCGGCGGCCCACATCACCTCGGTGGTGACCTTGGGCCGGTCCACCTTCCAGAGCCTCTCGAGCTCGGCCTGCAGGGTCTTGAAGCCCTCGGGCGTGATGTACCGCTTGCCGCGGGGACGGGTCTCGTCCTCCTCGATCTCCTCGGGAGAGAGGTCCAGCTCCTCGCCGTCGTCCTTCACGAATGCCTTGGACATATCCCGAGGGTCGCCGCGGCCTCGTTGCAGGTCAAGCGGCAGGGGGGCGATCGTCGCCTGGAAAAAAAAGAGGCCGGGCGCCGCGAAGTGCGCCCGGCCTCGATTTTGGCGTCCCCAGGGGGATTCGAACCCCCGTTACCGCCTTGAAAGGGCAGCGTCCTGGGCCTCTAGACGATGGGGACGTGTACAGTTGCTGGTGAGCCGCGTGGGAGTTGAACCCACAACCATCGGCTTAAAAGGCCGTTGCTCTGCCATTGAGCTAGCGGCTCCAACGAAATCGCGCGCACTCTAGGGCCCGGGGCCCGCTCGAGTCAACGGCGACTTTTCGCAAATTGCCAGGAGCCGTGGCTTAGCGGCGGCCACCCTTGGCGGCGGCGACCACCACCTTCATCTGCTGCTTGAAGCCGTCGCAGCTCACCTCGATCGTCGTCTCGCCGGGATCGTGGGCCCACACCTGCTTGCCGCTGTCGGTGGTGCAGATCTTCTCGTTCGCGCACTTCATGCGGACGAGGCGACCCTCCATCTCCTTGCCGAGCGCGTTCAGGACGCGGATCTTCGGGAGGACCGGATCGCCGTCCTGCACGAGCTGGAGCTCGAGGGGCTCGACGACGAGCTTCTCCACCGTGTTCACGTCGACGAGCAGGTCGCCGGCGAGGTCGCCGCGGGAGGCCGTGATTCGGGTCTGGCCGGGACCCCTCGCCGTGATCATGCCGGCGTCGTCGACCGTCGCGACCTTCTCGTCCTCGGAGACCCACTTCGTCGGCTTCGCAGAGGGGAAGACCTGGCCGCGGCGGTTCTTCGCGACCGCGCGCGCAGGCCTCGCGGCGCCTCGGGTCTCGAAGGAGATCGAGGTCGGCTCCATCTCGTAGAAGTCGGGCTTGGAGCATCCGGCGACTGCGACCGCGAGACCCAATGCGAGCAGCAACGTGCGCATCTCTTCTCCTCGTTTGCGATGGCCCCAACTCGTACCATTCACGGAGCCGATCGCGCAATTCATCGGGCGCGGGTGCGCCTGGCCACGGCGAAGACCTGGGCCGAGTCGTCGTCGACGGCCGGCGGCTTCAGCTCCTCCGGCCCGGCGGACGGCCGTCCTCCGCCTCCGCGGATCGTGTCGAAGGCGCGGGTGATCCGCTGCATCTGCACGGGATCTCCGCCGCGATCCGGATGATGCCGGAGGGCGAGCTCCCGGAAGCGCGCGCGGACCGTCTCGAGGGAGGCGCCGGGCGGTACTCCCAGCACGAACCAGGGATCGTCCTCGTCCAGCCGACGCAGGAAGGCCTCGAGCCGGCTCTTGGCCTGCTGGAAGCGGGCCTCGCGGACCGCCTCCCCCCCAGGCGCGGGCAAGGCGGGGCGCACGCCCGCGCCTCTACGGAGCACCTCGCCGTAGCTCGAGGCGTAGGTTCGAACACAGCGGGCACACGAGTAGTACGCTCCGCCGCTCGCAGCAGCGCCGACGCGGGAGAGGCGTGTTCCACAGTGGGAGCACTCCAGCTCCTCCGATTCCCAGTCCGTGTTCCTGTTAGGCTGCGCCACGCCTGCGATCTATGCCGGATCCGTGTGGGCCTTGTGGGACAACTGCGGACATGCCCTGTGGAAAACGAGCCATGACTTCGCGCCTTCTGCAGGGGATCGCGATCCTGGCCGCATGGGTCGGCGGTGTGGCTGCGCCGGGCGCTGCGGCCGCCGCTGGAACGCAAGCGCGCCTCGGGGCAGCGACGCAGGGGCGGACTGCCGCGGCGGCTCGCCGTCCACCGGCGAACAAGCATGGAGCGTCCGGTGCCGACGCCGGGGCAGCGTCCCGCCTCGAGGCGCAGGTCGATCCCCTCGAGCTCCTCTGGAGCCATCGTCTCGATTTCGCGCCGGACGGCAGCCCGCTCGTGTCGGTGCGGATCGGCGAGGGGGAGCGGGAGCTCGCGCTGGTGCCCAAGGGAAACGTTCGGATTTCCCTGAGGGGCAAGGGCGCGAAGGCCCTCGAAGGCCCGGCTGGCGGGACCTGGCGGTTCCGGATCCGCGACGGCGTTCCCGCCCGGATCCGGTGGGCACCGCGGGTCGCCGAGGTCGACCTCGCCGGGAAGGCCGCCGTCGGCGCCGAGCTGGAGCGGTGGGCCGGGCGCGGCTACGACGCGCGGGCCGTGATCGTCGGCGGCGTCTTCGGCTTCTCCGGTCGGGTGGTCGACAATCGGCGATACGCGATTCTCCTCGGTGCGCCCGGTTCGCGCGACGACGCCGAGCGGCTCGCGGCGGACGTGCGGGAGCGCTTCGGTGATCCGGTGTCTCTGTTTTCCGAGCTCGAGGCCCGCCCCCAGGGCGTCGTCGAGATCATCGACCCACGCGGAAAGAAAGTGGCCGAATCCCCCGGCGCCGCCGTGGTGGAGGTGCCGGGCGGCGGCGGGATCACCGTCCTCGGCGTCGAGCACGACATGGGCTACGCCGCCCACGGCCGCGAGGATCGCACCTATCGCGGCAAGGTCTTCGTGACGGTGGACTCGCAGGGGAGGGCGGCGGCGGTGAGCGTACTCCCGATGGAGGAGCTCCTCCGCGGGATCGTCCCCAGCGAGATCTTCGCGTCTGCGCCTTCCGAGGCCCTCCAGGCCCAGGCCGTCGCGGCCCGCGGCGAGGTCCTCGCCAAGATCGGCGCGCGCCACCTCGGTGATCCCTTCCTCCTCTGTGCCGAGCAGCACTGCCAGGTCTACAAGGGCCTCTCGGGCGAGCATCCCCGCACCGACGAGGCCATCGCGGCGTCTCGGGGCGAGGTCCTTTTCGGGAGCCGCGGCGGCCTCGTCGACTCCGTCTACTCCTCGACCTGCGGCGGCCACACCGAGAACAACGAGGCCGTCTGGGGCACGCCTCCCGACCCCAACCTGCGCGGCGTGCCCGACTGGATCGGCCACCCCGAGCTCGCCGCCTACGCCTCCGGGATCGCGGAGGGAAAGGTCGCGCGATTCCTCTCCGCCGACGTACCGGGCATGTGCAGCTCGGCGACCTTCGCGCGGAAGGAGAAATATCGCTGGGAGCGGCGGTTCACGGCGGCGGAGCTCGACGAGATCGTTGCGTCCTTCGGTGTCGGAAAGGTCGTCTCACTCGAGGTGACCGGTCGCGGCGTGTCGGGCCGCGCCACCGGCCTCGCGATCCGCGGCAGCCTCGGCAGCCACGTGATCAACGGCGAGCTTGCGATCCGCAGGCTCCTCAAGAACCTCAACTCGTCGCTCTTCGTCATCGAGCGGGAGGGCCCGGCGGGCGCGTGGCGTTTCCGGGGCGCGGGCTGGGGCCACGGCGTCGGCATGTGCCAGATAGGCGCCATCGGCCGCGCCGAGCTCGGCCACGACCACGCCGCGATCCTGCGCCACTACTACAACGGCGCCGACCTCGTGCGGCTTTACTGAACGTGTCTTCGGGAAGAAGGGGGATCGCTTGGTCGTTTGCCAGCACTAGCTGCTGGCGCTCGAGCAATCGGGGGAGTGATTTCCTTTCCTGCGGGCGTTAGCTTTGGGCTTTGGTGGACCCGACGATCCGAGAGCGCCGGCGCCGCGTCGCCGCAAGGATGGCCCGAAAGCGGCTGCTGGTCGCGCTCGTCCTCGCGGCGCTCTTCCACCTGGTGGCGATCCCGCTGACGATGCTCTCCTTCCGGTTCGAGCCGGGCAAGGAGCCCGAGGTGGCGCTGGTGCGGATCCCGGCGTCCCAGTGGGACGCCGCGGCCGGTGTCGCCCGCGAAGGAGCGAAGCAGAAGCCGCCCATGGAGAAGGCCGAGGCGGCGAAAGAGAAGGAGCAGGAGACGCCTCCCCCGGAGGAGAAGAAGAAGGAGCCGGAGAAGGCGCCGGGGCAGGTGGTGGAGACGGCCCCGGGCAACGGCGAGACTTCGCCGGACTCGAAGTTCTCGGCGGAGTCGAACAACCGGGTGGACAAGCAGACGATCTCCCGCGACCGTCGGGCCGGGGCGAACGTGACGACGCCGAAGGCCACCGCGCCCGCGGCGGATGCGGGAGCCCCTGGCGAGGAAGCGGGCCAGTCCGTCGGCGTCGTCGGCGAGGCGGGCAAGGACAAGGGCAAGGCCCAGAAGGCCCGCGGCAAGGTGGAGATCCCGTCGGTCGAGCGTAAGGACGAGCTCTCGATGAAGGTCTCGCCGAACGGGGCCGGAAAGATCCCGAACCAGAAGGGCTCCGACGAGCTGCAGGGCAACTCCGATCGCTTCCGCATCCAGGTGGGGGAGGGTGACGGCGAGGAGGAGCGCGAGGGCGGGGGCGGCACGCAGCCGGGAGGCGAGCTGAAGCTCTTCCCGAGCGCGGCGGTGGTGGATCGGATCACGGGCGCGCCCGCGCCGGATCACGTGGAGGGCGTTGACGAGGGCGAGGGCACCTTCCTGAACACCCGGGAGTGGCGCTTCGCCTCGTTCATGAACCGCCTGAAGGCCGGCGTGGCGCGCACCTGGGATCCGAGCGCGGTGGCGCGGGTGCGGGATCCGTCGGGAAACATCTACCTCTGGAAGGATCGCTACACGCTGCTGTCGGTGACGCTCCGCGAGGACGGAAGCCTCGAGGGCGCCTACGTGGAGAAGTCGAGCGGCGTGGACTTCCTCGACCGCGAGGCGATGGCGGCCTTCGAGAGGGCGCAGCCCTTTCCGCATCCGCCGAAGGGGCTGATGGGCGAGGACGGGCGGATCCACTTCCAGTTCGGCTTCTTCATCGACACCAACCGGGGCGGCATTCGCATCTTCCGCCGGTAGGCGGGGCAGCGCATGTTGCAGGCATGAGGGGACTCCTGGTGCCGCTGGCTGCCGCCCTGCTCCTCATGGGGTGTCCGGCGAAGGAGGGGGCGAAGACCGAAGTCCACCTCCCGGGTGGGCCGGAGGATCGGTCCGAGCAGCATCCCGGGCTCAGCTCGGCGCAGGAGGATCTCGACCTTCTCGCACCCGAGAAGATGCGGCCCGACTTCCTGGCGGATCGCTACGAGGCAGGCGGGGGCTGGCTCTCGCCGGACCTGGGCCCGTCCAACGTGGTCAGGGGCAGCGTGGCGGCGGTGCAGCCCGGCGTGCTGCGGGTGGCGAGCGAGGGCCAGCAGGTGGAGCTGGGGCTGGGCCAGCATCCGCTGACCACCTGGCACGGCTCGCTGATCTCGGTGCAGGTGATCCCGGAGGGCGCGCCGGTGCGCGCGCTCTTCCACGTGGATCCCGTCACCGGGCAGAAGAAGGCGGATCGGATCGAGCTCCTGACACCGCCGGCCCACCCGTTTCCGTAGAAGCCCGAACGCAGACGGGGCGCGAGAGGGAAACCCTCTTCGCGCCCCGGTCGAAAGCAGCGAGAAAGCGCTCTCTTACGCGCCGACGTCGAAGCCCGGCGACCAGCGGAGCACGGGCTTGCGGGCGGCGCGGGTCTCGTCGAGGCGCTCCACCACCGGCTTCTGCGGCATCGCCTTGATGGCAGCGGGCTCCTCGCGGGCCTGGGCGGCGATGGCCTTCATCGCGGCGGCGAAGTTCTCCAGCGTCTCCTTGGTCTCGGTCTCGGTGGGCTCGACCATGAGGGCGCCGGGGACGATCAGCGGGAAGTAGACAGTGGGCGGGTGGTAGCCGTGGTCGATGAGCGCCTTGGCCACGTCCATGGTGGTGACACCAGTCTCCTTGAGCTTCTTGTCCGTGTAGACCACCTCGTGGAGAGAGCGGCCCTCGTAGGCGACGTCCCACTCGTCCTCGATGAGGGCGCGGATGTACTGGGCATTGAGCACCGCCAGGCGCGACGCCGCGTGGAGGCCCTCGGGGCCGAGCTCGCGGATGTAGGCGTAGGCGCGCAGGTGCATGCCGAAGTTGCCCCAGAACGTGCGCAGCTTGCCGACGGACATCGGCTGGTCGAAGTCGAGGCGGTAGGTGTCACCCTCCTTCACCACGATCGGCCTGGGGAGGTAGGGCGCGAGGTGCTCCGCGACCGCCACGGGGCCGGAGCCCGGACCGCCTCCGCCGTGGGGCGTGGAGAAGGTCTTGTGGAGGTTGTAGTGCATCACGTCGATGCCCATGTCGCCGGGGCGGGCGACACCGAGCAGCGCGTTCATGTTGGCGCCGTCACCGTAGACCTGGCCCCCCTTCTCGTGGACGATCCGGCAGATCTCCTCCACGTGCTCTTCGAAGATGCCGAGCGTGTTGGGGTTGGTCATCATCAGGCAGGCGACGTCTTCGTCCATGGCCGCGGCCACGGTCGCCGGCTCGAGCACGCCCTTCGAATTGCTCTTGAGCTCGACGGCCTGGTAGCCGAGGAGCGCCGCCGACGCAGGGTTGGTGCCGTGGGCGGAGTCGGGGATCAGCACCTTCTTGCGGGGGGTGCCGTGCTTGTCCATGTGCCAGGCCCGGATCACCATCAGGCCGGCGAGCTCGCCCTGCGCGCCAGCGGCGGGCTCGAGGCTGGTGGCGTGGAGGCCGGCGATC
This sequence comes from Vulgatibacter incomptus, assembly GCF_001263175.1. GTDB lineage: Bacteria > Myxococcota > Myxococcia > Myxococcales > Vulgatibacteraceae > Vulgatibacter > Vulgatibacter incomptus. Next base: position 259,569 of record NZ_CP012332.1, read on the forward strand.
TCGGAGAGCGAGCGCTCGAGGCGGTACATCAGCTCGAGGACGCCCTGGCTCTGCTCGGTGGGCAGCAGCGGATGGGCGCCGGCGAAGCCGGGCAGCCGCGCGGCCCACTCGTTCACCTTGGGGTTGAACTTCATGGTGCACGAGCCGAGGGGGAAGAAGCCCGTGTCCACGCTGTAGTTGAGCTGCGACAGGCGCACGAAGTGGCGCACCGCCTGGACCTCGGTCACCGAGGGGAAGTGCTCGATCTCGCCGCGCAGGAGCTCGGGGGGAGCTCGGTGGCGGGGTCGGACTCGGGGACGCCGGCCTCGGGGAGGGAGACGCCCATGCGGCCCGGCTCGGACCGCTCGAAGATCAGGGGCTCGTGGTACTGCAGGCCGCGAACGCCAGGGGAGGTCTTGGGGAAGAAGCGATCCGACACGGGGAGAAACCTCTGGAAGCTTTGGGTCGGCGAGCGCCTCGCTCGTCGAAAGATGCGTCTCCCGGGCTCCTACGAGCCCGGGGGGAGGAATCGGTTCAGGCGAGCGCTGCGATCAGCGCGTCGATCCGAGCCTTGTCGTGAAGCTCGGTGACGCAGAGGAGCAGACCGTCGCCCAGCTCGGGGTAGTAGCGGCCGAGGGGCAGGCCTCCGGAGAGGCCGGCCTTGGTGATCCGCGCGATGGCGTCGCTCGGCGCGCGCACGGCGAACTCGTTGAACACCGGGCCCGAGAAGAGCGGCTTCAGGCCGGCGGCGGCGAGCTGCTCCCGGGCGTAGCGCGCCCGGCGGTAGTTGAGGAGCGCGAGGGCCTTCAGGCCGTGCCGTCCCAGCATCGAGAGGTGGATGGTGGCGGCGGTCGCGTTGAGGCCGTGGTTCGTGCAGATGTTGGACGTGGCCTTCTCCCGGCGGATGTGCTGCTCGCGGGTGGAGAGGGTGAGCACGAAGCCGCGCTTGCCCGTCTTGTCCACCGTGGCGCCGGCCACGCGGCCCGGGAACTGGCGCAGGAACTTCTCGCGGGTGGCGAAGAAGCCGAGGCCGGGGCCGCCGAAGTTGAGGCCGTTTCCGAAGGACTGCATCTCGCCAACGGCGACGTCGATGCCCTGGGCGCCAGGCGACTGGAGCAGGCCGAAGGCGAGGGCCTCGGTGGTGCACGAGATCGCGATGGCGCCCTTGGCCTGGGCGAGCTTCGCGATGGCGCCGAGATCCTCGACCACGCCGAAGAAGTTTGGGTAGCCGACGAGGACACCGGCGGTGTTCTCGTCGATCGCCGCCTCGAGGGCGGCCATGTCCGTGCGGCCGTCGGCGCCGAAGGGCACCTCCACCACGTCGAAGCCCTCGGTGTGGTAGGTGCGGACGACGTCGCGGTACTCGGGGTGGAGCGCCTTCGACACCACCACCTTGGTCCGCTTGCCGCCGGAGATGCGCACGGCCATCAGCGCCGCCTCGGCGGCCGCCGACGCGCCGTCGTACATCGAGGCGTTTGCGATCTCGAGGCCGGTCAGCAGCGTGACAAAGGTCTGGAACTCGAAGGTGATCTGCAGCGTGCCCTGGGCGATCTCTGGCTGGTACGGCGTGTAGGCCGTGTAGAGCTCGCCGCGCAGGAGCAGCTGGTCCACAGACGGGGGCACGTGGTGCGGATTCGCGCCGGCGCCGAGGAAGGGCGCTCCCTTGGGCTGCTTGGAGGCGAGCGCCTCCAGGTGATCCATCAGAGCCCGCTCGTCGAGGCTGGGCTCGACGGCCAGGGCGCGGTTCAGCCGGAGGCTCGCCGGGACGGTGGAGAAGAGCTCGTCGAGGCTCTTCACCCCGATCTTCTGCAGCATCTCCTGGATGTCGGACTCGGTGTGGGGAAGGTAACGCATGGACCTGCTCTGGAGTGCTTCTGCGTGAATCGCGCGCCGGTTTCGACGCCGGCCCTCAATTCGGGCCGGCATCGGACTTCTAATCGTCTCAGCCCTGCTTCGCGACGAACTCGCCGTAGGCGGCGGCGTCCATCAGCTTGTCGAACGCGGACGGATCGGCCGGCTCGACCTTGATCATCCAACCCGCGTCGTAGGGGTCGTCATTCACCTTCTCGGGCGAATCGACGAGGGGATCGTTGCGCTCCACCACCGTGCCGGTGACGGGGGCGATGAGCTCGCTCACGGCCTTGGTCGACTCGACCACGCCGAAGGACTCTCCCGCGGTCACGGTCTTGCCCGGCTCGGGGAGCTCGACGTAGACCACGTCGCCGAGCTGGCTCTGGGCGAAGGCGGTGATGCCGACGACGACGGCGTTGCCGTCCTTGCGGGCCCACTCGTGGTCCTGGGTGTAGCGCAGGTCTGCGGGGAAGGTGAGGTCGGACACGGCAGGCTCCTTTTCAAGGTTCAGACGTCGAAGAGGTTCAAACGTCGAAGATCAGGCGGGACGCTTGTAGAACGGGGTCTTGACCACGCGGGCGGCGACGGGCTTGCCGCGGATCTCCACCTCGAAGGTGGAGCCCTCCGACGCGAGCTCCGGCGGCACGTAGCCGATCCCGATGGGCTTCTGGAGAGTGGGGCTCATGGTCCCGCTCGTCACCACTCCGACCGGCTGGCCGTTCGACAGGATCGGGTAGCCGTGGCGGGGGATGCCGCGCTCGGTGAGCTCGAAGCCGATGAGCTTGCGCTTCACGCCGTCCGCCTTCTGGCGGACGAGGGCTTCCTTGCCGATGAAGCCCGGCTTGTCGAGCTTCACGATCCAGCCCAGGGAGGCCTCGAGCGGGGTGTGCTCGTCGTCGATGTCGTTGCCGTAGAGGGCGAGCTTCGACTCGGTGCGCAGGGAGTCCCGGGCGCCGAGGCCGGCCGGCATGAGCCCCTCGTCCTTGCCTGCGGCGAGGATCGCCTCCCAGAGGTCAGTCGCGTCGCCGGGGCGGCAGAAGATCTCGAAGCCGTCCTCGCCGGTGTAGCCGGTGCGGGCGGCGATCACGGGCTTGCCGTCGACCTCGATCTCCGCGAAGCGGAAGAAGGCGATCGCCTGGAGGTCGGCGGAGGTGAGCTTCTGCAGGATGCCGATCGCCTTCGGGCCCTGAAGGGCCAGCTGCGCGAAGTCGGCGCCGGCGTCCCGGACCACCGGGCCCGCCTTGGCGTGGGACTTCATCCACTCGAAGTCCTTCTCCGCGTTCGAGGCGTTCGTGCAGACGAGGATCTTCGTGGGCGAGAAGCGGTAGCAGATGACGTCGTCGACGAAGCCGCCGCGCTCGTTCAGGAGGCCGGCGTAGAGGGCCTGGCCGTCGCCGATGCTGCGCAGATCGTTGGTGACGAGCTCGTTGCAGGCCTCGAGGGCGCCTTCGCCTTCGAAGAAGACCTCGCCCATGTGCGAGACGTCGAAGAGGCCGGCGGCCTCGCGCACGGCGCGGTGCTCGTCGATCACGCCCTTGTACTGGACGGGGAGCTCCCAGCCGGCGAACTCGACCAGCTTGCCGCCGTGCCGCACGTGGGCGTCGTAGAGGGGAGTGCGACGGGGAGCCATGTCAATCCTCCAGGGGGCCGATTCGCGGCGCATACTAGCGGCAGTCCCGGCCGGGTCAAGCCGCTCCGCCACCCGCCCTTCCCGCCGGCCCCGGAGATCCGCCAACCTTTCAATTGCCGGCCGCAAACCTTTCAATTATCGGCCTTGAACCTTTCAATCGCCGGACATCAACCTTTCATTCGCCGGACATCTACCTTTCAATCGCCGGACATCTACCTTTCAATTGCCGGCCGCCAACCTTTCATCTACCGTCGATCCTGAGCGAGGTTCGATCGGATGGAAGCCGAATCCCTGGTCCCACGCTTTGCCGGGCCGCGGCTCGTCGAGGCGCTCGGCGATTCTCCCGTGGTCCTGGTCCATGGGCCGCGCCAATGCGGAAAGACGACCCTGTCGAAAACGGTCGGGGAACCGCGGGGGTACGGCTATCTGTCGTTCGACGACGATCGCTTGCGCGCCAGCGCGGAGGCCGATCCCGTCTCCTTCGTGGCCGACCTGCCGGAGCGAGTGATCCTCGACGAGGTCCAGCGCGTCCCCGGTCTCTTCACCAGTCTCAAGGCGGAGGTCGATCGCCGGCGCGTCCCTGGTCGCTTCCTGATCACGGGCTCCGCGAACGTGCTGCTCGTTCCTCGGCTCGCGGATTCCCTCGCCGGCCGCTTGGAGATCCTGCGGCTCCACCCCCTCTCGCAGAGTGAGATCGGAGGAGCGCGCTCGGATTTTCTCGACCAGCTCTTCGCTGGATCGTTCGCGAGGAACCGGCCCTTCGACCGGATGGGGATTGGCCTGGCAGAGCGAGTGGCAGGCGGAGGTTATCCATCTGCGCTCGCTCGACGATCGCCCGGCCGCCGTGCGACCTGGTACCGGGACTACCTCGAGGCCGTGGTCCAGCGGGATGTCCGCGACCTCGCCCGAATCGGTTCCCTCGACGCGCTTCCGCGCCTGCTCGCGGTAGCCGCTTCGCAGACCGCACGCCTGTTCAACATCACCGAGCTCGCCGGAAGCTTCGAGCTCAGTCGGCCGACGATCCGTGATTACATCACCCTCCTCGAGCGGGTATTTCTCCTCGAGCACCTCCCGGCCTGGCATGGGAACCGCCTCGCCAGGCTGGTGAAGACGCCCAAGCTCCACATCGGGGACACGGGCCTGGCCAGCGCGCTGTTGGGCCTCGATGCGCAGGCGCTCTACGAAGATCGCGAAACGTACGGACAGCTCGTAGAGACGTTCGCGTACCAGGAGCTCCGGAGGGAAGCCAGCTTCCGCGACGACGACATCCGGTTCTTCCACTACCGCGACCACAACCAGATGGAAGTGGACGTCGTCCTCGAGCGCGCCGGGAAGGTCGCGGGGGTCGAGGTAAAGAGCGCTTCCGTCGTCTCGGCGGCCGATTTCCGCGGTCTCAAGCGCCTCGCCGAAGCGGCCGGAAAACGATTCGTCGCCGGCGTCGTGCTCTACGACGGCGACCACGTCCTCCCCTTCGGCGAGCGTCTTTACGCGGTGCCGATCACGGCTCTATGGCGTACCTCGTAATTCCCTGGGCCGCATGAGACCTTCATGGGACGGGGTAGCGGATCTCTGGCGCATCTAGGTCAACAATCCAGACACACGCATCGATGGTCGGAGATCTTCCGAAGAGGCCAACGGCCTTTGGGCCAGTGCATCCCTTTTGCGGGCAGGCACAGCGGGTCGCAGGCGGACAGTCCGTATCGGAACCGCATGTCCTCATACAGGCGAATCCCTCTCGCCAAAGGTCTGCGCAAGCGTTCGGTGGCTTGCAGACGCGCCCGCATTCCTCGGCAGTGCCGAACGTCCCGAAGGTGAGCGGGATTTTCGTCGACAGAAGTTCGACGAACATCGAATCATCGAAAAAGTATCCTGGCAGGCGGCTTCCGTGCGACGCCGCCCAGTCGATCGCCAGATCGCATCGGTGCAAGTCGTCGCAGCAGACATTTCCCACGACCCGCGTCGGCGGCCCATCGGCTCGGCCGTCTACCGGAGACGAGGGATCGGCGGCGTAGAAGCCCTGTCGCCAGGGGCCCTGGCACCGAGGTGCGTCCGTCTCGATCGGGAGGCCGACCATTTCGATCTGCACGAGCCCGCGGTCGTGGAGCAAGGGGATGGCATCCACGGCGCTGGTCGGTCCCATGTAGGCAAGAAGGGCCCACTGAGCGGCACAGAGCACGAACGCAGCCAACCGGAACGTCCGCATCCCCTACCTCCCTGCCGACGGTTTCGAGACCAGCGTAACCGATCGAACCGTGGAGTTCGGGCAAGGAGGCGAGCCCCCGCGTCGTCGCGGGGGCGGCACGCAGGGCGAGGCTTGGTGCCGGGCCCTACTTCGCGGCGATGCGGGCGTTGGCGGCGTCGACCGTGTTGGAGAGGAGCATCGCGATGGTCATCGGGCCCACGCCGCCGGGGACCGGGGTGATGGCCGCGGCGCGCTGGGCGGCGGCAGCGAACTCCACGTCGCCCACGAGCTTGCCGCTCTCGAGGCGGTTCATGCCCACGTCGATCACGTAGGCGCCCTCGCGGATCCAGGCGCCGCGGACGAGCTCGGGCCTGCCGATGGCGGCGACGACGATGTCGGCGCGGGCGACCTCTTCGGCCAGGTCGCGGGTCCTCGAGTGGCAGACGGTGACGGTGGCGTTGGCCTCCAGCAGGAGGAGCGCCATGGGCTTGCCCACGATGTTGGAGCGGCCGATGACGACGGCGCGCTTGCCGGCGGGGTCGCAGCCGGCCTCCCGGAGGAGGCGCATGATCCCGAAGGGCGTGCAGGCGCGGACGCCGTCCTTTCGGCCGGAGAGGAGCTTGCCCGCGTTGATGAGGTGGAAGCCGTCGACGTCCTTCGCCGGCGCGATCGCGTCGAGCACGGTCTGCTCGTCCACCTGCTTCGGCAGCGGCAGCTGCACGAGGATGCCGTCGATCTTCGGGTCGGCGTTGAGGCGCTCCACGGCGGCGAGGACCTCCGAGGTGGAGGCGTCCTCGGGGAGGTGGTGCTCCTCGGAGACCATCCCCGTCTCGCCGGAGGCCTTGATCTTGCCGCGGACGTAGACCTCGGAGGCGGGGTCGTGCCCGACCCGGACCACGGCGAGGCCCGGCGCCCTGCCGTGCGCGGCCTGGAAGGCGCGGACCTTCTCGGCGACCTCGCCCCGGACCTTCGCGGCGATCGCCTTCCCGTCGATGAGCTCTGCTGCCATTTCGATCTCCTGTGGCCGTCGGCGGCTCGCGTCGGCGCCGACGGGCTGCGAGCGGGCTTCTAACACGTGGCCGCGCCCTCACCCAGGGCCTGTTCGAGCCGTCGCCGCTTCGCTGCGAATCGGCCTCCCGCGCGGGTCCATCCGGCAGCGAACTGCAACACCCGGCAGATCTTTGCAGCTGCACGAAGGGGCGTTCTATTGTCTCCAGGCGTCGGAGATGGAGCGGGTGCCGGGGAGCCTAGATGGGGGTCGCAGTCCACGAGATCCTGACCGAGAGCGTTCAGCATATCCAGCACCGCGCCCCGATCGTCCTCGGGCTGGCTCTCGCCGGCCTCGCCGCGATCGCGGCAGAGTCCTTACTGGCGCGCGGCGCGAAAGAGCGGGCGCGTCGCTGGATCCGGCGCGGGCTCGTCGCCGTCGCGATCGGCGTGGGATTGCTGTTCGCGTGGCGGGTGCTCTGGCTCGCGGACGACGCCTTCATTTCCTTCCGCTACGCGCGAAACCTCGCGCGGGGCAACGGCCTAGTCTTCAACGTGGGCGAGTGGGTGGAGGGCTACACCAACTTCCTGTGGACTGCGCTCCTCGGCGGCGCGGGCTGGCTCGGACTCGACATCCCGTACACCTCCCTCGTCGCGACGCTCCTCTGCTTCGTCGCGACGCTGGTTCTCGTCGGCGCGACGGTGAGGCGTGTCTCGACCCGGCCCGTGGTGATCCCCTTCTCGGCCCTCGCCCTCGCCGGGCTCTCGCCCTTCTTCACCTTCGCGAGCTCGGGCCTGGAGACCATGCCGCTGGCCTTCCTGCTGGCGCTGGCGATGTGGACGAGCACGCTTCGGCGAGGGCCGCTGGCTGCGGGGCTCGTGCTCGTGGCGGCGGCGATGACGCGCCCCGATCAGCTCCTGAGCTACGGCTGCATGGGCCTCGCGCTCGCGGCGGAGGACCTCGTCTTCGGAGAGGGCGGCCTCGTTCGCAGGGCGGACCTGCGCCGGCTCGCGGTCTTCGCGGCTCCGCTGGTCCTCGTCTTCGTCCCGTACTTCCTGATCAGGTGGAAGGTCTACGGGGACCCCTTCCCGAACACCTACTACGCCAAGTCGGGCGGCCTGGCCTACGTGCGGCAGGGCTGGGTCTATCTCGTCCACTTCCTCGCCACGACCGGCGCGTGGCTCTGGTTTCCGCTCTTCCTGTTCTCGATCGTGGGGCGACCCCGCGGGCGGGACGAGTGGCGGCTTCGGGTCTTCGCCTTCCTCGCCTCGGCCGTTCATGGCGCCTACGTGGTCCGCGTGGGCGGCGATTTCATGGAGCACCGCTTCTTCGTGCCGCTGCTCCCGGTGATCGCGGTCGGCCTGGAGCTCGGCATCAGGCGGTGGCTGTCGGCCACAGGGAGGGCCTGGCCGAAGCGCGTCCTTCTCGCGGGCGCCTCGCTCGCGATCGCCTTCGCGCTGGTCCCGGTGCGTCTCATCGGGCCCTACGAGAAGCGCTGGTACCTCGCCGCGGAGCAAACCTTCTACCCGGTGAAGACGCTCTTTCCGCTGCGAGTAGGATCCGGATACATGGACGAGGGCAAGAGGCTCCACCGGATCTTCGTGGAGCGCGGGCTGGATCCTCGTATCGCAGCCGACGCCATCGGGCTCCTCAGCTACTACTCGGACCTCCCGATCGTGGATGCGCTCGGGCTCACCAGCCGCCGGATCGCGCACAAGCCGATCGTGGGGCGTGGCAGGCCGGGACACGAGAAGGGCGGGGCGGTGGAGGACCTGCTCGCCGAGGGCGCGATCCTGGCGTTCTGGCCGCCGTGGGGCGAGCAGTGGAGCGCCCAGACCGAGGTGCGCATCGATGGTGAGAGGCTCCACTTCGTTCGCCTGGATCCGAAGTGGGCCGCCGCGCTGGCGAAGATCCCGGGCGCCACGATCCCCAACCCCGCCTTCCAGATCGCGACGCTGGTGAGGACGGCCCCCCGCGGCAAGCTGATCGCGGCGCTTTCGTTCTACCGGGGGTTTCTGGCGGGCCGCGGCGATCTCGAAGCGCTGATCGCACCGCTGCGCGAGCGCCTTGGCGAGATCGCCGACTTCGAGGACGGCAAGCTGCCCGTCGGCGCGATCCTCACCGGCGACGTGCTCGAGGTGAAGGCGGGCGCTCCTCCCGCCGGCGCCACGGGGCGGGGATGGCTCGCGTCGCGGGCCGGAGAAAAGACCGGCGGGCGTCTGGAGATCCCCATCGCGGCCATCGAAGCGGACGAGATCCGCTTCGCTCTCGGCGGACCATCGACGAGCGACGCCGACGGGTCACGCGGGACGGCGGACGACCTGCGCTACGTGGAGCTCCGGGTGGACGGAGCGGGTGTGCGCCGGGCGAGGCCCTCAGGCGGCGCCGGACTGAAGCCGGTGTCGTGGGACGTCTCGGAGTTTCGCGGGAGGCCCGCGACGCTGATCGTGGTCGACGAAGATCCGCGGGCGGAGATGGGCATCCTGGTGGACGGGATCCACTTCGTGCCGAAAATGGGAGACATCCGCGGCAGGGTGAGCGCGTGGCGTCGAGGCGGGCAGGGGGATCCGGCCGCGCTCCTGCGGGAGGCGGAGGACGCCCTGCCCGCGGGCGATCGCGACGTGCAGGCGCTCTCCTTGGCCGTCCTGGTCCGCTGGCCTCTGGACGAGCTCCCGGAAGGCGCCGTCGTGGAGGGCGAGGCCTTCGCGAAAGGTCCGCTGCCGGGGAAAGCCCGATGGCAGACCGAGATCGTTGGGCAACAGGGCGCCAGGCTGCTCAATAGCTTCTTCCCGGACGACTCGGCGACGGGGCGGGTGCTCTTCCCGGAGATGATCCTCTCGGGAGGGCCGATCTCGCTGCTGGTCGGAGGAGGCGACGATTGCAAGGCCACCTACGTGGGCCTCGAGGTCGAGGGGAAGGTGGTGTCGCGGGTCTGCGGAAAGGGGGACGAGGTCCTGCGCCCCGCCGTCCTCGAGACGAAGCGATGGGTGGGGAAGCGCGGGCGGCTCGTGGTGGCCGACGAGTCCACCGTCGGCTGGGGGCACATCCTGGTGGACGACGTGATCGTTTTCCGATCCGGCCCGGTCACCAACGCTCGTGCAACGGAGCCCTTCTCCGACGAGCTCCGTTGACGTCCCTCAGGGGGCGCTGGCTACCTCGGCGACGGATAGCGAAGGCGATTCCGCGGTCGACGGGACGGGGCGCAGGAGCGCGCGCAACGCCACGACGTACAGGACGAGCGCAGGGAGCGCCTTCGCCGCAGGGACGGCGATCTGCTGGAAGAGGGTCCAGCCCCCGGTGGGATCGCCGCCAGGGCGGTCCCAGAGAGCGAACGGTGTGGGAAGCGCCATCACGATGAGTGAGGCGACGATGGTCCACGCGACGCGGGGCTCGCCGAGGTGGTGACGGAGGAGGAGGATCCCCATGGGCAGGACCATGGAGTAGTGGTGCTCCCACACGTGCTTGTACGAGACCTGGTGGGCGAGCATGAGGAGCGCGATCGACGCGAGCACGGGGGGATCGCGGCGCCTGGCGACGGCGAGGGCAGCGCCGCCCAGCGCGAGGAGTGAGACGGCCCGATACACGATCGGCCAGACGCCATCCCGGAGGGCGAAGCCTTTGACCGCCGCCAGGTGGAAGACGTACGAGAGACCGTAGTGGCCGGCGTTGACGTGCAGGCGCTCCGCGGGTGCGAGGTTCGCGTCGCTGAAGGTGGACCAGGCGTCCGGGAGGTAGAGGAAGCCGGGGAGGTTCGCGAGGACGAGCGCAGCCAGCACGAGCGCCGCCAGCGGAAGGACGCGCTTTCGCCACAACAGGGGCAGGAGCACGAGCGGGTAGATCTTCACGCCGACGCCGGCGATCCAGGGCACCAGCGAGCGCTTCGGTCGCCCGGAGGCGAGGAGGGCGCCTGCGATGAAGACGAGAGCGCCGGTGACGAAGCTGAACTGACCCATCCAGAGCTCGAGCCAGTGCGGTGTGTAGAGGAGCCAGAGCGAGCAGAGCCAGGCGCCAACGCTGCCGGGGAAGAGGCGCAGCGTGACGACGAGGCAGACGGCGAGGAGCCCCTCGATGATCGCGAGCCAGACGAGGTAGGCGCTCCAGGGCGGCAAGAGCCTGGCGAGCCTCCCCGCGGTCTGCGCCAGGATCGGCAGGTAGCGGTAGACGTAGTAGGGCGGCGTGATCCGGTCGTTGCCGCCGCCGTAGATCTTGCCATCGCGCTCGAGGGCGACCGCTGCGTGGTAGAGCGCGAAGAAGTCGGCGCCGGGGCCCACGCGGTGGACGACGTCGTTGAAGAGCTTCATCGGCGTCGGGTGCCCCGCCGGCTTGTCCCGCTGCCTCTCGATCGCGACGCGGGCGATGCCGAAGACGACCGCGAGGTGGATCACCAGGGCCGCGGCGAGGAACCACCGCCCCATTCGCTGCGAACGACTGTCGCCCAACGCTACCCCCCTGCGGCCCGTCGCGAGGAGCGGGGCCGGCTACGAGCCTATTCCGACGGCGTGGCTCGCGAGGGCCCCCGAACCGGGCGTCGAATCAGGCCTGGAACATCTCAGTGTATCTTTTTTGCATCTCCTCGGGAGACACCTCTTCGATCGCGTGGCCGATGAGCCACTCGTGGCCGAAGGGATCCCGCACGGTGCCCGAGCGCTCGCCGTAGAAGTGATCCGCCGGCGGACGAACGAGCTCAGCCCCGGCGTCGCAGGCCCGGCGGAGCAGCTCGTCGGCGTCGTCGACGTGAAGGTGGATGGAGAGCGAGGTCCCTCCCAGGCTCTCGGGACCGAGGATGCCGTACTCCGGAAACTCCTCGGAGACCATGAGCGTCGCCCCGGCGACGAGGAGCTCGCAGTGGCCGATGCGCCCGCTCGGCTCGACCAGCCGGAGCTTCTCGGTGGCGCCGAACACGTCCCGGTAGAACTCGATCGCCTTCGCTGCGTTCCGAACCCGCAGGTAGGGGTACATCTCGTGGATCGCCATGGACTCTCTTCTCCGTCGTCAGGGTGTGCGGACAAATTGCCCGGGAGCGACTGGCGGGTCTTGAACCGAATTGACCTCTGGAACGTGGTTGGGGCTCGCCGGTGAGAGCGCCCCGTAGCGGCCGGGGGTGATCCCCGCGAGCTCGACGAAGTCCCGCGTGAGGTGCGGCTGGTCGGCGTAGCCCGCTTCGACCGCGAGCTCCGCGAGAGAGGGCCTCGGGCGAGTGAAGAGGGAGTCGACGGCCCGCTGGAAGCGCGCGACCCGGCCATAGCGCTTCGGCGTGAGGCCCACCGTCCGGCGGAAAGTCTCGAGGAAGTGCCGGTGGCTGAAGCCGCTCTCCTCGATCGCCGCGCTCACGGGATCGCCCCGCTCCAGGCGCTCGACGGCGCGCGCGATCGCCTGGCTCGGGGCGCCGGGCCGCCTCGAGAGGAGCAGCTCCTCCAGCAGCTCGAGGCGCCTCTCGGCGTCCATCTCCTCCGCGAGCCTCTCGTGGAAAAAGCGCGCCTCGAGCCCCCAGAGATCCTCGAGGGAGGTGTGCCGGCCGGAGAGCTCGTCGGCCGGAACGCCGAGAACGGCCGGCGCTGCGCCGGGGTGGAACACGATCCCGACCGAGGCGACGGGCTCGGAGACGTCGCGCAGATAAGGGGCGGTGCGGGCGCCGCCGATGACCGCGTGCCCGATCGTCTGCCCCTCGCGATCTCCGGGATGCCGGAACACCCGGAGCGGCGGCCCGGAGAGGCGGACGGCGAGGTGCATGGAGCCGGTTGGCAGCACCCGCTCTCGACCGGCGTGCGCCGGTACACCCGGCTCCGTCGTCCAGAGCGTGCGGATCAGACCGCGGAGGGCCGGGTGGCGAGGGCTACGGGTCGGCACAATCCCCTCTCCTCTGCGGGTCTATCGAGTCCCCTGTGGCCGATCAACCGCCCATGAAGCGGCGGAGCCAGAAGCCCGCGCCCGTCAGGCCGGCCGCGATGGCCCAGGCCACGGGGCTGCGAAGGGCGAAGGTCGGAACCGAGGCGGCGAGGCCGTATAGCACCCAGGCCGGGTTTCGCGAGCGCGTGCCGGCGAGGAAGAACACGAAGCCGACCATCGACAGGATCGCGACGAGGGCGAGCTCTAGGGGGCTGTCGAGGAAGGAGAGATCCAGGGGGTCTCCGAGAGGGGGACTCGGGTGAGTCCCCCTTGGGGTCACGGCGCCCGGAGCACCAGGCGCACGGGCTCGCCTCCCGCGCGGACGCCGTCGACGCGGGCGGTCGGAGCGTCGGGGTCGCGGTTCATCGCGTTGCCGTCGCGGCTGATCCGGGCCTCGAGGAAGACCGAGTCAGGGATGGGCTGGCCCATCATCGCGTCGGCGGCACCGATGGCGATCTCGATCGGGAAGGCGGCGGCGGGGAGACGCTTGGCCGCGATGGGGGGACCGCTCGAGACGCCGGCGCTGCGGGCGTAGACGAAGAGGGTGGAGCCGGGAGCGACCTTGTCGACGATGGACGGGTCGAGCTCGATCCGCACGTGGACGTCCCCGGCCTTGGCCGCCAGGCCGCCGCCCTGCTGGGGCTCGGCGTTCCCGAGGAGACGGGTGCCGGCGGGGTGGCCGGCAGGGAGGGTCTCGGCCTGACCCCCAGCCAAGCCTACAGCCTGGCTGTCGGCCTTGGCCGTGGGAGTCGCCCCGGACGCGAGGCGGGCGCGGGCCTCGGCGATCACCGGCTGGAGGGCGGCGGCGCCGTCGGGGCGCTGCTCGAGGGCGCGCTCCCAGGACTCGATCGCCACCTGGTAGCGGCCGAGCTCGAAGGCGGCGAGGCCGCGGCGCACCCAGGTCTCGGTGAGGGAGGGATCCTTCTCCAGGGCCTCGTCGAGGAGCTCCATGGCTCGGTCGGCCTGGCCCATCGCGAGGCGGACCACCGCCTCGTAGGTCATCATCCGCGGGTTCCCGGGCTCGCGGCGCGCGACCTCCTGCACCACGTTGAAGGCCTCGAGCATGCGCTCGCGGAAGAGGAGGCCCTGGGCGAGGTCCAGCTTGGCCTCGACGTCGTTCGGTCGGGCGGCCGCGGCGGCCCGGAGCTGATCGAGCTCGGGATCCGCTTCGTCGCCGGCGCCCATCGCCGCCATCGGACCACCCGCCATCGGTCCGCCGGTGGGCGGGCCTCCGACGGCGCGATTCGAGGAGAGGTCGAGGAGGAAGATGAGGAGGAGGAAGACGAAGCTGGCGCTCCCCGCGCCCCAGAGGAAGCCGCGGAGCACGGGCCGCGCGCCGAAGAAGCCGTCGGGCATCGCGGCGGTGGCCGCACCGGCGCCGCGCTTCTCGGCGGCGGCGAGGGCGCGGAGCACCTCGGCGGTCTCGAGCTCCAGGGCCTCGCGCTCCTGGTCGTGCGCGCGGTTCTCGGGGATCGAGGGATCGAGCTCCCGGAGGCGGGCGATCAGGGTGTCGCGGCGCGCGCGGAGATCGCCGACCTCGTCGCGCCGCGCCTTGGCCGGTGCGCCCTTGCCGAGCTTGAGCCAGACGGCGAGGCCGCCCGCGAGTCCGAGGGCGAGCGCGATGAGGCCGGGGAGCCAGTCGGTGCCGTGCATTCAGGATTTCCCTTTGGGATCGGTCGACTCGCCGTCGGGCGAGCCGTAGACGAGCTCCCGCACCGACTTCACCCAGCTTGCGAGCTCGGGGTCGTCGGGGAGCGGCGGAGTCGCGGCGTGGGGCTTCGTCCCGGACGATGGCGGAGCGTCGGCGCCGGAAGTCGAAGAGGGCGCGCTGGCGTCGTTCTCACTTCGAGAGGAGGCATCGGACACCTTTCGTGTCCCGCCGCTCGACGCAGTGCTGCTCAGCTTGCGGACCTGGTGGAGGACGAGGCCGAGGCCGGCGAGGAGCAGGATGCCGGGCCCCACCCAGACCAGGAGGTTCAGCCCCTCGGCCTTCGGCTGCATCAGCACGAACTGCCCGTAGGAGGCCTCGAACCACGAGAGGATCTGCTCCTGGGCGTAGCCCTTGGAGAGGAGGTCGCGGACCTCGTTCTTCATGTTGATCGCCGTGGCGGACGGCGAGTCGGCGACCGAGCTCCCCTGGCAGACGGGGCAGCGCAGGAGGAGGCCCACGTCGTGGGTGCGGCTCTCGAGCTCCTGTCCCGACAGCGGCGCCCCTTCTGGCTCGCCCACCACGCGGGAGACGAACTCCCGATCGATCTGGCGCTGCAGCTCGCCCGATTCCCCTGCAGGGACATCGGCGATGGCGAGCGCCGGAAGCGCGAGGAGGAAGGCCGCGAGGAGGAAGCGGCTCATGGCTGGCCTCCGAGGATCCCGCGCACGTGCGTGCGCAGCAGGTCCGGCGAGAGTGGGCCGTTGTACTTCGAGACGACATTGCCCGAGGCGTCGATGAAGAAGGTCTCGGGCACGCCCGTGACGCCGTAGGCGATTGCGATCTTCCCGCCCTCGTCGAGGAGGGCGGGGTAGCCGCTGCCGAAGCGGTTCAGGAACTCCTCGATCTTCGGCTTCTCGTCCTCGTAGACCACGCCGACGAAGCGCACCTTGTCGCCGAAGATCCGGGAGCCCTGGTAGAGCACGCCGTGCTCCTGCTGGCAGGGCAGGCACCAGGTGGCCCAGAAGTTCAGGACCACGGGCTGGCCGCGCAGGCTCTCGAGCGAGATGGGCGATCCGTCGTCCACCGAAGCCAGGGCGAACGGCGGCGCCTCGCGTCCCACCAGGGGCGAGTGGACGGCGTGCGGATCCCTGCCGAAGCTCACGGCGAAGAGCACGAGGATCGGTGCGACGATCACGAGGCCAGCGAGGAGAACCTTCTTGTTCACGCGATCCCTCCAGCCAGCGGATCGGGCTCGGCAGCCGCCGGAGCGGGCTCCCGGCTCCGCGCCGGCGCCATCGCCGAGCGGCGGGAGGGCCACGCGGAGAGCAGTGCTCCGAACGCCAGGATCGCGGTGCCGATCCAGATCCAGATCACCATCGGGTTGATGAACGCCCGAAGGCCCAGGAGCTCGCCACCCTCGTCGATGCTCATCACCGAGAGGTAGAGATCCTGGGCGAGGGTGCTGTGCACCGCCGGCGTGCCCACGGGCTCACGCTGGGTGAAGTAGTGGTTCATCCGCGGGTCGAGGGACGTGACCACCTTGCCGTCCCGGCTCACCTGCACGTGGGCGATGGTGGAGCGGCGATGGGAGTCCGTCTCCGTCTCGGTGCCGAGGTACGTCAGGGTGTAGGGCCCGAGGGTGGTGGAGCCGCCGCGCCGCAGGGTGGTCTCGGTGGTGACCTTGCCCGTGGACGAGGCGGCGACCGCGATCAGGATCGCCACCACGCCAAGGTGGATCACGTAGCCGCCGAACCGCCTTCGGCCCTGGGTGAAGAGGGATCCCACGGCGTTCCCAAAGGAGTCCCGGCCGAGCCGCTGGCGCACGGGGAGGCTCAAGGCGTCCACCGTCACCCACAGCGTGTAGCCGGCGCAAAAGAGCGTGACGGAGAGCCACCCCGCCCGGCCGCCGAGGGCCATGCCGATGGCGACGAGCCCGAGGGCTCCGGCGAGCGGAGGGAGGAGGGAGCGAAGCGCCTTCTCGCGGCTCACGCGACCCCAGGGCAGCGCCGGCCCGATGCCCATCAGGAAGAGCACGGCGACGCCCAGCGGCACGGCCATGCGGTTGAAGTAGGGCTCGCCGACGCTGATCTGGACCTTCTTCACGGCCTCGACCACCAGCGGGAACACGGTGCCCAGCAGCACGGTGAACGTGAGCATCACGAAGAGCAGGTTGTTCACCAGGAAGGTGCTCTCGCGGCTCTTGGGATCCTCGAGTCTCCCCTCCGCCTCGAGGAGGCCGATCCGGGCGGCGAGGAGGACCACCGAGACGATCAACGAAAGGGCGAGGAAGGCGAGGAAGGTGGGGCCGATGTCACTCTGGGTGAAGGAGTGGACCGAGTTGAAGATCCCCGACCTCGTCATGAAGGTGCCGAGGATGGTGAGGAGGAAGGTGGCGAGGACCAGGGTGAGGGTCCAGCCCTTCAGGATCTTCCGCCTCTCGACGACCATCACCGAGTGGATCGCGGCCGTGGCGGTGAGCCAAGGGAGCAGCGACGCGTTCTCGACGGGATCCCACGCCCAATAGCCACCCCAGCCGAGGACCTCGTAGGCCCACCAGCCGCCGAGGACGATCCCGATCGAGAGGAAGGTCCAGGGGATCAGGAGCGCCATCCGCAGGGACTTGAGCAGCTCTGGGCCGAGGCGGCCGGCGAAGAGCGCCGCCGCGGCGAAGGCGAAGGGCACGGTCATGCCCACGTAGCCTAGGTAGAGCATGGGCGGGTGGATGACCATCAGGATGTGGTTCTGGAGGAGCGGGTTCGGGCCCGGGCCGTCCATCGGCGGGTTCGCCACCGGGAGGAAGGGGTTCGCCGGCCCGGCGATGAGGAAGGCGAAGAAGACGCCGCAGGCGAGCAGCACGCCCAGCACCCACGGCATGATCTCCTCGTGTCTCCTGCGGGTGAAGTAGACCGTACCGGCGGTGTAGAGGCCGAGGATGAAGCCCCAGAAGAGGATCGAGCCCTCGAGAGAGGACCAGAGGCTCACCACCGTCACCCAGAGCGGGCTGGCGCGGGAGCCGACCTGGGCCACGTAGCCCACCGAGAAGTCGTGGCCGAGGAGCGCCGCCTCCATGAGGAGGTTGGCGGCCACCATCAGGCCGGAGAAGAGATAGGCGAGGCGGCGGGTCCAGGCGAGGGCGGCGCCGCCGCGGCGGGCGGCGGTGAAGCCCAGGACGGAGCCGGAGGCGGCTGCGACCAGCGCGGCGAGGATCAGGCCTCTGCCGACGAGGGAGATCATTCGGCGACCCCCTCCGCCGTCTTCATCAGCTCGTGGGTGTCGACCTTCTCACCGTCGTGCGGGGCCTGGTACTCGTTGCCGTGGGAGACCATGAGCCGCGAGGAGGTGAAGTGTCCCTCCTTCGTCATGGTGCCCTCGACGATGACGCCGATGTTCTCGCGGAACATCTGGGGCGGCACGCCCTCGGAGCGCACAGGGATGTTCTGCTTGCCGTCGGTGACCTCGAAGGCGAGCTTGCTCGTCCCGGGGTCGAACTGGATCGAGCCGGGCGCGACCTGCCCGCCGAGGCGGATGGTGGCGCCGATGGCCTTGTCGCCAGCCTGCCGGAGCTCGCTGGGATCCCAGTAGTAGACGAGGTTCTCGCCGAGGCCGCCGAGGGCGATGAAGGCGAAGGCTGCGCCGGCGACCGCCAGGGCGGCGACGGCGAACCACTTGATTCGCCCGGTCTTGGGCTGGCTCATCGATCCTCCCCGGAGCGCTTCTCGCCCCGGAGGCGAAGCGCGAGGGTGACACCGTACACCGTCAGTGCCGTGAAGGTGATCCCGTAGGCGGCCCAGACGTACTCCCAGCCGCCGATGACGATTCCGCCGGTCATGCCGCACCTCCCACCACCGCATCCGATACCGAACGTTCGGGGAGCGGCGGGGCGAGCTCCCGGACGAGGCGCCGCTGCGCGAGCTGACTGCGCAGGACGAGGAGTCCCGAGACGAGGAAGAGGATTCCGAACGCGTTGATCCGCAGCGGCGTCACCATCGTGGAGGCGACCGTCTGCGGGCTCGACTGCGTCTGGTGGAGCGAGTTCCACCAGCGAACGGAGTAGTAGACGATGGGGACGTCGGCGTAGGCGATGATGGTGGCGACCGCCGACCAGGTCGCGCGCTTCACCGGATCCTCGACGAAGCGGCGCAGGGCGAGGATGCCGACGAAGGCGAAGAGCATCACCGCCGTGGTGGTGAGCCGCGGATCCCAATCCCACCACACGCCCCAGGTGGGCTTGGCCCAGATGGATCCCTGTACGCAGAGCAGGAAGGCGAGCAGCACGCCGACCTCGAGCCCCGCCTCGAGGCGGGCGTCCCACTTCCAGTTCTGCCGGAAGAGGAAGGCCACCGAGCAGACGAACGCGAAGGTGAAGGCGAGCAGGGCATTCCACGCCGTGGGGACGTGGACGTACATGATCCGCTGCACCTCGCCCATGAAGTGCTCGGGCGGCGCGCGGAAGAGGCCGATGTAGGAGCCCGCCGCGAGGAGGACGACGGCGAAGGCGATCAGCCCCGCGGCGACCTTGGGCGCCTTCGTGGAGGGGCGGGGAAGCTGGTCGAGTCCCATTCTTGGCTACTCCTCGATCACGTGGCCGAAAAGGAGGCCGCAGAGCGGCCAGAAGATCCCGTTGAAGGCGAGCAACAGCAGCGCCCACGAGCCGGCCTGCCCCATGGGATCGCCCAGGAGCAGGAGCGAGCTGGCTTTAACCGCCGCGAGCAGAACCGGCACCACGAGCGGAAAGAGCAGCAGGGGGAGGAGCACCTGCTGGGCCCGCACCTGGGCGGACATGCCGGCGTAGAGCGTGCCCGGGGCGGAGAGGCCGGCCGTTCCGAGGGCGAGGATCCCGCAGAGGGCGGGAAGCCTGCCGACGTCGGGGTCGTAGAGCACCACCAGCACCGGGAGGAGGCCCACGCCCACGAGCAGGAGCTGGAGCCAGTTGGCGAGGGCCTTGCCGTAGAAGAGCGAGGGCGCGTTCGCCGGGAGGAGGAGGAGGCCCTCGAGGGCCCGCTGCTCGGTCTCGGCCCGGAAGCTCTCCGCCAGCGCGAGGGTGGAGGAAAAGAGGAGGGCCACCCAGAGGAAGCCGCCGGCGAGGCGCCGCAGGGCGGCGGCGTCCGGACCCACCGCGAAGCTGAGGAGGAGCAGGGCCGTGGCGCCGAAGATCACGACCGCCGCCGCCTGGGCGCGGCTGCGCCAGGAGAGGAGGAGGTCTTTGCGGAGCGCGGCGACGAGCTGGGTCATGCCACCTGCCCGGGGATGGAGAGGCCGCCGAAGGAGGAGGGGAGCTCGCTGGCGAGGCCCTTCCACGCCAACCGGCCGCGCTCGAGGGCCAGGCCCACGTGGCAGAGGCGCGCGCCCTCTTCCAGGTGGTGGGAGGCGACGATCACGGTCTTGCCCGCGGCGGTGAGCCTCGGGATGAGCGTGTCCACGAAGCGGAAGCCCGGCGGATCGAGCTGGGCGTAGGGCTCGTCGAGGAGGACGATGTCGGGATCCTGGAGGAGCAGCCGGGCGAAGGCAAGGCGGCGGCGCATCCCGGCGGAGTAGGCGTGGACGGGATCGTCCGCGCGGGAGTCGATCCCCACCTCCTCGAGCAGGGGGAGGAGGTCGCGCCGCCCGGATGGCCGACCGAGCATCCGGGCGACCACCTGGAGGTTCTGCAGCGCCGAGAGGGCGTCGTAGGTGTAGGAGGCGTGCCCGAGGAGGGCCACCCGCTGGCGGAGCGCCTGGCGATCGCGGAGGCCGTCGACGCCGTTCACGAGGAGCGCGCCGCGGTCGGGCTTCAGCGCGCCGGCGAGGACGCGCAGGAGGGTCGACTTTCCGGAGCCGTTTCGGCCGGCGAGGAGGATGGCCTGGCCGGCTTCCGCCCGGAGATCGACGTCGACGAGGGCCCAGGAGCGGCCGTATCGCCTGCAGAGGCCCTTCGCCTCGACTGCCGGTATGGACTTTTCGCTCATGGGCCGCGGGCCGATTTCGGGCGGCTCCCTTGCGAGCCGCCGTAGGCCGGCCTGAACAACCGATGGGCCGGTCCGAAGCATCCGGCACAGCGGTTGCCCTGAACCTTCAGGGCGCTTCAGGTCTATCCGAAATCGTCCGGAATCGCTCTACAGAAGTGCAAAAACGACCGGGCGTCGAAGCCTCGCGGGTACCTGGGGCCAAACGCGCCGTGCGAGCGGTCTGCGACCGCCCGTATCAAAGCGCGATTGGACGGCTCCTCCCCGGGCGAGCGTCCTACGAGGCGATGGCGGCGACGCCCTGCTTGAGCAGGTAGAGCTGGTGGTACTCCTCCGCCGGATAGAACTCCGTCACCGGGGTGATCTCGGTGACGATCGGGCTCGAGAAGCGGATGGCGTGGGCGTCGCGGGACATGATCGCGGCCCGTTCCTGCTCGTGCGTGTGCCAGTAGATCGCGGAGCGGTACTGCGTGCCGACGTCGCCGCCCTGGCGGTTGAGCGTGGTCGGATCGTGGCAGGCGAAGAAGACCTCCAGGAGCTCCTCGTAGGAGATGACCTCCGGCAGGTAGATCACCTCGACCGCCTCGGCGTGCCCCGTGCGATCGGTGCACACCTGCCTGTAGCTCGGATACGACAAGTGTCCGCCGGTGTAGCCAGCGGTGGTCATCAACACACCGGGCAGATTTCGAAACGTCTCTTCGATCCCCCAGAAACAACCAGCCGCGAACGTCGCCTTTGCGGCAAAACCCGTTTCGGTCATGGAACCCCCTCCCGACAGCGAACGCTAGGCGGTTTCTGTTTTCGAGTCCAGGCGAAATGTTGGTGTGCGAAACAGGTTCACACCATCCGACGCGGGAATCCGCTATCCTCGCGGCCGATGAGGGCCGTGGCGAACGAGCGTGAAAGGGAAGCGGAGCGGTTGGTCGCCGACGCCGTGGGGCGCCTGATGGAGCTCTGGGGCTTCCGCGGCGTGATGGGGCGGATCTGGGCGATGCTCTACCTCTCCGAGGAGCCCCTGCCCGCGTCGGAGCTCTGCGGGCGGCTGGGGATCTCGACGGGCGCGGCGTCGATGGCGCTCAACGAGCTCGAGCGGTGGGGCGTGGTGCAGCGCCGGAAGATGACGGGCAACCGGAAGTCCTTCTTCGAGGCCGAGATTGATGTTTGGAAGATGGTGTCGCGCGTCTTCCGGGAGCGGGAGCTCGTGCAGCTCGGCGAAGCGCTCCAGGCCTTCGAGCGCGCGGCCGAGCTCTTCCGTCACGAGGCCCGGATGGGGGATCGCTCGGCGCGCCTCGCCGGCGAGCGCACGGAGAAGCTGACGGAGCTCACGCGGGTGGGGCAGACGCTCCTGCGGGCCCTGGTGGATCGTGGGCAGCTCGACGTCCGGCCGCTCCTCGCGTGGACGAGGTGGGCCCGTGCCCGCTCGCCCTGGCGTAGCGCTTGATACCGGAGCTCGGGCGGCGATACCCGAAACGCGTCTCGTGCGATATCGGCCGACCTCCTCGACGCGGGTGGGGACGGGCCATTCGAGCGCTCCCGCTTCTCTTGACGGTGCAGGGGCCGACGGCTATGGGAACCTTCACGTTTTTTTGAAACCTGCGGGGGGCGGGCACACGAGGACTCGATGGAGAGCCAGGCTGTGATCAGGAGCACGGACGCGAACCTCGCCCGCGTAGCGGAGGAGAAGGGCGTTCCCCGTTCGACGGCCCACCTCGACGCGGCGCGGATGGCCGACGAGGAGCTGATTCGCCTGGAGGCGGCGCTCCCGAGGCTCTGCGCCGGCGCGCCGCCGGAGCTGGGCGCCGCTGCCGAGCACCTGCTGGTGGCGGGCGGCAAGCGCGTCCGCGCGCTGCTGACGCTCCTCTCGGCCCGGGCGGCAGGTGGCTCCGGGGGCGTCGCCCTCGCCGCCGCAGCCGAGCTCGCCCACGCCGCCACGCTCCTCCACGACGACGTGATCGACGAGGGCGACGTCCGCCGCGGCAGGCCCACGTCGCGGCTCCTCTGGAGCAACGCGGTCAGCGTGCTCTCGGGCGACTTCCTCCTCACCCGCTCCCTGGATCTCGCCTGTGGTGCGGGCGTGCCGGGCGCCCTCGAAGAGCTGATCGCCGTCCTTCGTGAGCTGGTCTGCGGCGAGGCGCTCCAGCTCTCGATGCGCGGCTCGGTGGAGGCCACCGAGGCCGAGTATCGCCGGGTGGTGGAGGGCAAGACCGCCTCCCTCTTCCGTTGGGCGGCGCGCAGCGGTTGCCGCACCGGCGGCGGCAGCGCGCGGATGGCCGACGCGATGGGCGAGTACGGCTGGCACGTGGGCATCGCCTTCCAGCTCTCCGACGACGCCCTCGACTTCGACGCCGATCCCGGCGCCTTCGGGAAGTCGCTGCTGCAGGATCTGCGGGAAGGCACCCTCACGCTCCCCGTGCTCCGCACGCTCGAGATGCACCCGGCGCTCCGCGAGGACCTCCGTGCCGCGATGGCGGCGGACAAGCCCCTCGACGACGAGGTCGCTTCGCGGATCGCCCGGATCGTGCGGGAGAGCGGCGCGGTCCAGGCCGTGCGCGACGAGGCCGCCGCCGAGGCGGAGGCCGGCGCCGCCGCGCTCTCGCTCCTCCCCGACAACGTCTACCGCCGCGCCCTCGAGGATGTGGCGCGCGGCCTCGCCGCACGGGTTCGCTAGATGATGGCCCACGGCGAACAGGGCCTCCACGGTCCCCAGGCCCAGGGGCACGACGGCGCGAGCGTGCGATCGATGTTCGATCGGATCGCGCCGACCTACGACAAGCTGAACCACCTCCTCTCCGCCGGCGTGGATCGCGCGTGGCGGACGGAGCTGGCCCGCGAGCTTCCGGATCCCTGCGGGCGCGTCCTCGACCTCTGCGCGGGCACCCTCGACCTCGGACACGCGATCTGGATGGAGCATCCGGAGGCGAAAGTGACGGCGGCGGACTTCGCCGTCGAGATGCTCCGCCGGGGCAGGAACAAGCTGCCGGACGCGCTGCTCTGCGGCGCGGACGCGCTGGCGCTCCCGTTCAAGGACGAGAGCTTCGACGTGGCGGTCTGCGGCTTCGGCGTGCGCAACGTCTCGGATCTGGCCGCGTGCTTCCGCGAGGTCCGCCGGGTGCTCAAGCCCGGGGGCACCTTCGCGATCCTGGAGTTCTTCCGGCCCGAGAAGGCGATCACCAGGGCCTTCCACTCCCTGTACAACCGGCGCGTGCTCCCCACCGTCGGCGCGGCAGTCAGCGGAGACGGCGACGCCTACCGCTACCTGGCCGAGTCGATGGAGCGCTTCCACTCGCTCGCCGAGGCGAAGGAGCTCCTCGCCTCCTGCGGCTATCGCGACGTGCGGGGCCGCGACCTCCTCTTCGGCGTCGCCTCGATCCTGAGCGGGGCCCGGGCATGAGGAAGCTGAAGCTCGTAGTCGGGATCGGCGGGGCCTCCGGCGCGCCCTACGCCCGGCGGCTGCTCGAGCACCTCACCGAGCGCGACGACGTCGAGCCTGCGGTCGTCTTCTCCGTGAACGGCCGCCAGATCTGGGCGCAGGAAGTGGGGACGGATCCGAGGAGCTACGGCTTCCCCATCTACGGCCACAAGGACTTCCAGGCGCCCTTCGCCTCGGGCAGCGCGGGCTATCGGACCATGGTGGTCCTGCCCTGCTCTGCGTCGGGGATGGCGCGGATCGCCCAGGGCGTCTCCGACGATCTCCTGGGCCGCGCCGCCGAGGTGGTGCTCAAGGAGCAGGGCAAGCTGATCCTCTGCGTCCGCGAGACCCCCCTCTCGCAGGTGCACCTGCGGGCGGCCCTCCTCGCGGCGGAGGCAGGCGCGATGGTGATGCCCGCCTCGCCCTCCTTCTATTCGAACCCCCAGTCCATGGACGACCTCGTCGACACGGTGGTGGCGCGGGTCCTCGATCGCATCGGCCTCGACAACGAGCTGATGGAGCGTTGGGGCAGCCAGCCTGCGCCGCTGCGGCGCGAAGCCGGAGCGCGAGCGCCCGCGCGCGTCGCGAGCGGCGAAGACGCCGGGCCCGCGATCGCCGGGACGATCTCTCCATTCGGTCGCAGAGGAGAAGGCTCGTGATGGTTCCCTTTGCCGTGCGCCTTCGCGCCCACGCCGCCGGGCTGGAGGCAGAGGCCTCCCGTGTCCTCGGCGGCGGCAGGTCCGCGGAGGATCTCCTCGCCCTGGCCGGCGGCCCGCTGCCCCTCATCGCCGCAGCGGCCTCCGCCGTCGCGCCCCGCGAGGCGTCGGTGGTGGGCCTCCTCCCTGTCGAGCTGGTCGGGGACGCCGACGCCGTGGCCCGCCGTGCCCTCGCGCACCGGGCAGCCGCCGAGGCGGAGGTCCTGGAGCTCTCGGCCGGAGAGGGCTGCACCGTCGACACCGCGTGCCAGGCGGTGAAGGCGCTCCTCGCGAACCTCCGCGGCGCCACCGCGCGCATCGACGAGGCCTCGCTTCGCGCCCTGGCCTCCGCTTCCGGGATCACGGAAGGGGAGGCGGCCTCGCGGCTCGCCGAAGCAGGCGTCGCCGAGCTCGTTGCGGTCTCGCCAGGCGACGCGCCGACGGTGAACGGCCTGGCGGTCCGCTTGCTCGTCGTCGTCCCTGCCCGTATCGATCTCGACTTCGTCGCCGCGCTCCTGGGCCGCCGGCCCGGCCCCCTGGCGATGGTGGCTGGAGCGGACACCACGGGTGTGATGCTCCTTCGCGCCGTGGCGATCGCGCGCCTCGCCGGCCACGGGCCTATCGCCGTCGGCGGCAAGGACGAGCTCAAGGGCCCCGACGCCTGCCTGGCCTTCGGCGCCGATCGCCTCGAGGCGGAGCTGGATCCGCCGGGCTCGATGGGCTCGCGCACGCGCTCCTACGGGGAGGCCGCCGTCCGCGGCGCCCAGCTCGTCCTCGCCGCTCCCCGCCGCCGAGCCGCTGCGGGCAAGAAGATCGCCCACATCCTCGACGAGCAGGTCGATCCTTCGCTCCTGCCCGGCGGCGACGCGCTCGCCGTCCCCCTGGAGGTCCGTTCGTAATGGAAGCCACCCTCGAGATCCGCAAGCCGTCGCCGCCGCCGTCCCTCGCCCGCATTGCGGAGAAGGTCCGGGAGGGCGTCCGCCTCGACGAGGCCGAGGCGGTGGAGGTCTTCCGGAGCCGCGACCTCCTGCAGCTCGGCCAGCTCGCGAACCTCATCCGCGAGCGCCTGCACGGCGACAGGACCTACTACAACAAGAACTTCCACCTGAACCTCACCAACGTCTGCGAGGCCTCCTGCCGCTTCTGCGCCTTCGCGCGGCTGGAGGAGGGGATGCCCCTCGCCAAGACGTTCACGGTCGAGGAGGCGGTGGCCTTCGTGAAGGAGCAGCTCCCGAACGGCCCCACCGAGGTGCACATGGTCAACGGCCTGCACCCGGGCCTGCCCTTCGAGTACTACGAGGAGGCCCTGCGGGCGGTGAAGGCGACCGCGCCGGAGCTCCACATTAAGGGCTTCACCGCGGTGGAGATCCACTACTACGCGGGCAAGTACGGCATGAGCTACGAGGAGGTGATCAAGCGCCTCGTGGCGGCGGGTCTCGGCTCCATTCCCGGCGGCGGCGCGGAGATCTTCGCCCCGCGGGTGCGCAAGAAGATCTGCAAGGACAAGGCGAACGCCGAAGAGTGGCTCGAGATCCACCGGATCGCCCATCGACTCGGTGTGAAGACCAACTGCACGATGCTCTACGGCACGGTGGAGACCGCCGAGGAGCGCGCGGATCACGTGCTGCAGCTGCGGGCGCTCCAGGACGAGACGGGCGGCTTCCAGGCCTTCATCCCGCTCGCCTTCCACAACGAGAACTCGCCGCTCCAGCGACTGCCGGAGCCCACGGGCTTCGACAACCTGCTGGTCTACGCCCAGAGCCGCATCGTCCTCGACAACATCCCGCACCTGAAGGCCTATTGGGTGCAGGTGGGCGAGAAGCTCGCTCAGGTGGCGCAGTCCTTCGGCGTGAACGACCTCGACGGCACCGTGGTCTCCGAGAAGATCTACAAGATGGCCGGCGCGGTGACGCCGAACCTCCTCTCGGTCGGCGACCTCTGCCATCTGATCCGCGAGGCGGGCCGCACGCCCGTCGAGCGCGACACCGTCTACAACGTGGTGGGGATGCCGCTGTGAGCAGGCCGGTTCGCATCGCGGCGTCGAGTTACTTGAACTCGCGGCCGCTCCTCTACGGCCTCGGCCGCGGCCCGGCCCGCGAGCGGATCCAGATCGAGCACGCGCCGCCTTCGGAGTGCGCCCGCCGCCTCGCGGAAGGCGAGGTCGACGTCGGGCTCCTCCCCGTCGCCGCGATCGCGCAGCTCGGCCTCTACGCGCTGCCCGTTGGCTGCGTGTCGGCGAAGGGCCGCGTGGAGAGCATCCTGCTCGTCGGCGAGACGCCGATCGACACCTGGCACACCGTCTCGCTCGATCGCTCCAGCCGTTCCTCCGCGACCCTGGCGCGGCTGCTCCTCGCCGCCCGCGGAAAGACGGATCTCCGCTACGAGGTGCGCGATCCCTACGAGGCCGCCGAAACGGTGGGCATCGGACGCGGCGCGCTGCTCATCGGCGACGCCGCCCTCGAGCTGCAGGGCCGCTTCCCCTACCGCTACGACCTCGGCGAGATGTGGAACGCCTGGACCGGCTTCCCCCTCGTCACGGCGCTGTGGGCGGTGCGGGAGCCCACCGTGGATCCGGTGATCCTCGCCGACCTCCAGGAGGCGGTGGAGGCGGGGAAGGGGGCCTTCGACCAGCTCGCGCTCGCCCACGCGGTGGAGATGGGCGAGGCGGATCCCGAGCCCTACCGGCGTTACCTCTCGGAGTCGCTGGCCTTCGATCTGGGCCGCAGGGAGCGCGCGGGCCTCGCGGAGTACCTGCGCCGCGCCAACGCGGCGGGCCTGCTCCCGCCCGAGATCCACTTCGCGTCGCCGATGCCCAACCGGGCGCTCCAGCGCGCGGGGATCGAGGCGATCCTGAGCCGCGCCGCCGCCGGCAAGCGGATCTCGATCGCCGAGTCCGCGAGGCTCCTCGACGAGGCGCCGCTGGCCGAGCTCGGCGCGGCTGCCGACGAGCGCCGCCGGCAGCTCCACCCGGACGGCCACGTCACCTACATCGTCGAGCGCAACGTCAACTACACCAACGTCTGCACCACGGCGTGCCGCTTCTGCGCCTTCTTCCGGGCTCCGGGGAAGGACGGCGGCTACACGCTCTCGTGGGACGAGATCGGCGCGAAGCTCGAGGCGCTGAAGGCGGCGGGCGGCGTCCAGGTGCTCCTGCAGGGCGGCATCAACCCGGAGCTGCGCCTGCCGTACTACGAGGAGCTCGTCCGCTTCATCAAGGGCCACGGCCTGCGGCTGAACGGCTTCTCGCCAGAGGAGATCCACTGCCTGGCGGAGCTCGAGGGCACCAGCGTCGAGGCGATCCTGGTCCGGCTCAAGGACGCCGGCCTCGACTCCGTCCCCGGCGGCGGGGCCGAGGTGCTGGTCGATCGGGTGCGATCGCGGATCGCCCGGAAGAAGGCGACAAGCGCCGAGTGGCTCGAGGTGATGCGGATCGCCCACCGCCTCGGTATGAGGGCGTCGGCCACGCTGATGTACGGCGTCGGCGAGACCTCGTTCGAGCGCGCGCTCCACCTCTCGAAGCTGCGCGATCTCCAGGACGAGACGGGCGGTTTCACGGCCTTCATCTGCTGGCCCTACCAGGACGGCGGCCTCAAGCTCCGCGGCGACCAGGAGGGCGCCGGCGAGTACCTGCGCATGCTCGCGGTCTCGCGGCTCACCCTCGACAACTTCGAGAACCTGCAGGCCTCGTGGCCGACGATGGGC
Source organism: Vulgatibacter incomptus (assembly GCF_001263175.1). Lineage (GTDB taxonomy): Bacteria > Myxococcota > Myxococcia > Myxococcales > Vulgatibacteraceae > Vulgatibacter > Vulgatibacter incomptus. The sequence continues at coordinate 287,484 of NZ_CP012332.1, forward strand.
CCCACCGTGGGCCAGGCGGCGCTCCACTTCGGCGCCAACGACTTCGGCCAGGTGATGTTCGAGGAGAACGTGGTCTCCGCGGCGGGATCGGTGTTCTCGATGAACTCCGCCGGGATCGAGCGGCACATCCGCGACGCGGGCTTCGTGCCCGTCCGGCGCAACGGCCTCTATGGCCGGCTGGAGGACGCGGCGTGAGCCTCGATCGCGCGAGGCTCCTCGTCGGCGACGCGCTCTGGTCCCCTGGCACGGGCCTCGTGGAGCCGCAGGGGTCTGGGGGGTGCGGCGCCGCCGCCGTTCTGGACCGCGACGGGAACGTCCTCGAGCTGGGTTCGGCCCGTGAGCTCGCCGAGCGGCACCCCGAGCTTCCTCGGGACGAGGGGCGCGGGCTGCTCCTTCCCGGCCTCGTGGACTGCCACGCGCACCTGGAGTGTGCGGCCCTCGAGGGCAAGGTGCCCGGCGGCGACGGCCTCTCGGCCTGGGTCTCGCGGCTCCTGCGCGTGCGCGCCGGGATCTCCCGCGACGCACTCACGGAGGCGGCGCGGCTCGCCGCCAAGGGGATGCGCGAGCTGGGGACTGTGGCCGTCGGCGACGTCTGCACGCTGCTCGCCACCGCGGGAATCCTCGCGGAGGCCGACCTCCTCGGGAGCTCGTTCCTGGAGGTCGTGGGCGCCAACGAAGAGGACTCGATCCGCGCCCTCGAGGACGCCCGCGCACGGGAGGCATCGAATCCGGGGACCGATCGAGTCGCGGTGCGCCTCGTTCCCCACTCGGCCCACGGCACGACCGCCAGCGCGCTCCGGGCTCTCGCCGGACCGTCAGACGTCTCGGCGAGCGTGGACATGGCCGACGAGGCGATCGCCCTCGAGAATCCCGGCCTCTACGCCGCCGGGCTGGCCCTGGCGGGCGAGGGGGCCGTCGACGTCGAGGCGGGCCTCGCGACCGGATGGGGCGCTTGCGACGTCCCGGGCGTGCGCAGCATCCACGTGGACGAGCACGCGGACGAGCGGGAGTGGATGACCTCGGGGACGGGGCCCTTCGCCGCCTTCCTCTCGGGCAAGGGCGCGACGTCTCCCCGCCTCTCGTCCGTGCCCTACCTCGACTCCCTCGGCGCGCTCGGCAGCGAGACCCTGCTCGTGCACATGGTGCTGGCTTCGCCGGACGAGCTCGAGCTGGCGCGGTCGAGGGGGGCGACGGCGGTGCTCTGCCCCCGCAGCAACCTGCACATCGGCGGCAGGCTCCCGGACCTGCGCGCGATCCGCGCGGCGGGGGTTCCCTACGCGCTGGGCACCGACTCGCTCGCGTCCACGCCCGATCACGATCTCCTGGGCGAGGTTCGTGCGCTCGCCAAGGCCTTCCCCGAGATCCCGCTCGGCGAGCTCCTCGCTGCCGCCACCACCGGTGGCGCCGCGGCGCTGGGTCTCCGCAGCCACCCCTGGGTGCGGATCGCCAAGGAGCGCATCCCCGAGCTCTTCGAGAGGCGCGCGCCATGAAGCGTGTCTCGTTGCTCGGCACGGGTTCCCTTTACCCCCGGGGGCGCCGATGAGCGCGATGGTCCTCGAGCTGGGGCGGCTCGTCCGCTTCTCCCACACCGTCTTCTCCGTGCCCTTCGCCGTCGCGGCGGCGGCGGTGGCGTCGGTCGATCACCCCATCACCCTGCGTGTCGCACTCCTGGTGTTGATCTGTGTCACAGGCGCGCGCACGGCGGCGATGGGCTACAACCGGATCGCCGACCGCGAGATCGACGCGAAGAACCCGCGCACCGCGAAGCGGGAGCTGCCCAAGGGCGCCGTCTCGATTCGCGCCGCCGGGCTCCTCACCGCGGTCTCCGGCGCCGCCTTCCTCGGCGCGGCCTTCCTGATCTCGCCCCTCACGGGTGTCCTCGCCGTGGTGGCGCTCCCGCTGGCCCTGGGCTATAGCCTCGCCAAGCGCTTCACCTGGCTCTGCCACTTCTGGCTCGGGGTCGTCCTCGCCCTCGCGCCCATCGGCGCCTGGGTCGCGGTGGCCGGGCGCTTCGACGCCTTCCCGATCCTCCTCGGCGCCGGCGTGCTCTGCTGGATCGGCGGGTTCGACATCGTCTACGCCCTCGCCGACATGGACTTCGACAGGCGGGAGGGGCTGCACTCCTTCCCGGCGCGCTTCGGGCCCCGCGTCACGCTGGCGACCTCTGCCGTGCTCCACCTCTTCGCGCCCCTCTTCTTCGTCGCCGCCGGCGTTGCGTCAGGGCGGGGGCCGAGCTACTTCGCCGGCGTGGCCTGCGCCGCCGCCGCCCTCCTCGCCGGGCAGATCGTCACCCTGCGCGGCGGAAAGGGAGACGCCGTCTTCAACGCCAACGGTTGGGTCTCCCTCCTCTTCGGCGCCGCCGCCGTGGTGGATGTCGTCCTCAGCGGAGCCGTCGCTTGATCCTGCTTCTCGAAAAGAACGCGCCGGAGGGCGCCTCTCGCGACCTCCTGCAGCTCGCCGCGCGCCTGGGCCTTCCGGCCCGGACGATGGGCGGGAGCTGGGGCCGCCAGGCCGTGGAGGTGGACGATCCCGTCCCCGCCCGGCTGCTGCGCACGCTCCGCGCGGCGCCCCACGTGGAGGAGCTCCTCTCGAGGCCCAGGGCCAACCCCCTGGTCGAGCTCGAGGGCGACGAGGGCGTCCGCCCGGTGCGGGTCGGCGACCTCGCGATCGGCGGCGGCGACCTCGTGCTCGCCGCGGGCCCCTGCGCCGTGGAGAGCGAGGATCAGGTGGAGGCGGCGGCCCTCGCTGCGGCGCGGTCCGGAGCCCGGCTCCTCCGCGGCGGCGCGTACAAGCCCCGCACGCGTCCGGGCGACTTCCAGGGCCTCGGGCTCCAGGCGCTCCGTTGGATGCGCGCAGCCGCCGATCGCCACGGTCTCCTGGTGGTCACCGAGGCCCTCGACCCCGCCTCGTGCGACGAGGTGGCCGAGTGGGCCGACGTGATCCAGATCGGCGCCCGCACCATGCAGGCGACCTCGCTCCTCAAGGCGGCGGCCCGCTCCGGTCGCCCGGTGCTCCTCAAGCGCGGCCTCTCCGCCACCTTGGACGAGTGGCTCGGGGCCGCCGAGTACCTCGCCGCCGGCGGCGCGCCGGGCGTGATCCTTTGCGAGCGGGGATCCCGCTCCTTCGAGACCTCCACGCGCTTCAGCCTGGACGTGGGTGTGATCGCCGCGGCCCGGCTCCGGACCCACCTCCCCATCCTCGCCGATCCCTCGCATCCTGCCGGGCGGCGCGCGCTGGTGCGGCCCCTGGCCCGCGCCGCCATCGCCGCAGGGGCGGACGGCCTCCTGGTCGAGGCCCATCCGGATCCCTCCTGCGCCCGCTGCGACGGCCCTCAGGCGCTGCTCCTCGACGAGCTCGAGGACCTGGCCCGCGAGATGGCCGACGTGGGCGCCTCCGTCGGTCGGACCTTCGCCGATCCCCGCGAGCGGCGGGCGGCCTCCGGCGTCTAGACACCTCGGAAAGACAGGAACGACATGCGAACCATCCACCTCGCCTATTCCGACGACGCCGATGACGCCGCGATGTTCCTCGCCATCGAGCGGGGACACGTCACCGTGCCCGGCGTCCGCTTCGAGCACTTCCGCTCGGACATCCACACCCTGAACGGCCTCGCCTCCCGCGGTGAGGCCGACGTCTGCGCCGTGAGCGTGGCCCACGTGCCGCGGGTGATGGACCGTTACGACCTCCTGCCCCATGGCGGCAGCGTCGGCCGAGGCTACGGCCCTGTGGTCGTGGCATTTACTGAGAGTGCCCCTCTTCGGCGGGTGGGCGTGCCTGGCCTCTCCACCACCGCCGCCGCCGTGCTGCGCCTCGCCGCACCGGAGGCGGAGCTCGTGGAGATGGTGGGCGCGTCGCTGGCCGACACGGTCTCCGCCCTTCGCGAGGGGCGGATCGACGCCGCCGTCCTCGTCCACGAGGGCCGTCTCGTCTACCAGCAGGTCGGCCTGAAGCTCCTCCTCGACCTGGGCGCCTACTGGGAGAAGGAGGCGGGCCTCCCGCTGCCCCTGGGCGCCAACGTGATCCGCCGCGACCTCGGGCCCGAGCTGGTAGAGGCGCTGATCGCGGCCCTCGGCGAGTCGATCCGCTGGTCCGTCGAGAACCGCGACGTCGTCCTCGACGCCCTCGGGGAGCACGGCGCCTCCCGCGGCCTCGACCGCGCCGGCCTCTCGCACTACCTCGACCTCTACGCAAACGACGACACGGTCGGCTACGACGCTACCTGCCAAAAGGCGATCGCCGAGCTCCTCCGCCGGATCGCCTGATCCGGACGCCACGTGGGTGGGCGACCTACCTGGCGGCCCCGTGCCTCGTCGCCACCCTGCGGCGCTCTCGGAGGACGGGGGCGATACATGAAACCCGTCCTCGTGCGATGGTAGGATGAACCCTCGCCTGCGGGGAGGGTCGTCATGTGTCGTTCGTCCTTGGTCGTCGTTATCGCGTGCCTGGCGCTGGCATCCTGCGCGAAGGAGCCGGCTCCCGATCATCCGCCACCCGATGATCCCGGTGTCGTCGTCGGAGACCCGGGGATCGAGCGAAGCCGCTGCGTCGCCGCCGACGCCGCGCCGGGCTTTCGAAGGATCGCGTTGGACGTGCCGAAAGACGAGCTGTGGGTGGGCGACTGCGGCGAGCTGGCGTGGCCGGATCCGACCTCCGAAGCGCTGCAGTTCGTCGGCGTCGACGGGGCGCCGCGTGAGGTGGCTGTGCGCGGGAGTCCGCTCTGGCTCGGCGGTGGCAAGCTCCTTTACACCACCGGGCGCAAGGTCGAGCTCGTGGACTCGGGCACAGACGTGAAGTCCTGGCCGGTGGTCGGTGCATCGCGGGGCGGTCCGGTGCCGGGCACCGACTCCTTCTGGACCTGCACGAACGGCCGCGGAATCGAGCGCCTCGACGAGGACGGAGCGACCGCCCTCACGCCTGACTTTTTCGGCGGAAACCGTGGATACCTGGGCTGCGTGACCGCCGACGTCTCGCGGTCCGGTGCCATCGCCTACGCCACCGACGCCTACCGGATCGGCTTGGTCGACGTGGTGACGGGAGGGAGGTCGACGCTGGATCCCGCCTTCTTCCCGGGGGGCGCCGACGAAGAGGGTCTCGAGCGCGCCGACGCGGTCCGGATCTCGCCGGATGGCGCGCTCGTTCTCCACGAGAAGCGTTGGCAGGAGCGCGAGTTCGACTACGTCGTGGAGGTCGGCGAAGGCCAGATCTCCATGGTGAAGGCCGGCGCCTCGCAGCCGGTCCAGATCCCAGGCGCCGCGCTCGCCGACGCTCGGGGGTTCGGTGGCGTGGGCCCGGGATGGATCTGGCTCGGTCCGTGGATGGGGACCGCGCCGGGGGTCTTTCTTCCGGGCGCGTATGGCGGGAGCGCGCACCTGGTCGGCCTTGGCGAGCCGATCCCCTTCGAGAACCTGATCCCGCGGGCGATCCGCGGGAACCACCTCTTCGTCCAGACCGCCTCGGGCGCGGGGCTGCTCGAGCTCGGGGATGGCGCGCTGCACGACCTCATGGACGCGCCGACGATCGAGTCCGTGGTGCCATTCCGGTGGGGTGGGCCTGTGGCCATCTCCTCATTCACCGGCGACTGCATCCGACTGCCGGAGCCCCCCGGCTACTGCCACACCCAGCTCTGGTCCCTCTCGCTCTGGGACGCCGAGCGAGGAGCTCGGCAGGTCGCCCTCGGCACCCAGCCGCTTCACGTCCACGCGATCGGCCCCGACGGCCAGATGATCGTCGCAGGGCCCATCCTCGACGAGGCGCCGCCGGAGTTCGGCGAGCCGCGTGACGCCGAGTGGCGGACCCTCCTGCTGGGCGCGGACGGGCGGCCGATCCGCGAGCTCGATCGCGACGCCTGGATCAAGAGCGGCCTCGGCGGAGAGCACTTCGCGGTCCTCCAGCGGGAGCGCCGCACCGACAGGGTCCGCACCGAGGAGCTCGTCACGGTCGATTGGACGACAGGCGAGGAGACGCTCCTCGTGGCCGGTCCGTACATCACCTCCTGGGGCCTCGACCACTCGGATCGCCGCGTGACCGCCCTCGTCGACGTGATCGTGGGCAACGAGCGCCCACGCCGCGAGCTCTGGTCCGGCGTCGTGCCCCGCTGACGACGGTCGCCTCGGGCGTCGAAATCAAGACATCGGCGCCATGGCTGCGGCCTTGGCGCCGCGTCCTCCCGTGGTTCGCCCCAAACGGGGCTCGGAAAAATGCGCGCGAAGGCTGCGCCCAACCGTGGGATGGCTTCATGCCGATTGGGAGCACAATCTCTCCGAGCCGTATCGCAGGCCGGGACGAGCACCCCGATCCCCGCTCCAGGATGGTCACGGAATGAGCCAGCCTCTCGAGATCCTCTTCGTCTCCTCGTTCCCTGCGAGCCCGCCCACCTTCGGCGCCCAGCGTCGGATCGACGGGCTTATGCGCTCGCTCTCCCGGCGCCATCGGGTGTCGTTCGTCAGCCTCCTGCCTCCGGATCTCGATGCGGAGCGCGCCGAGCGCGCGATGAAGGAGTATTGCCGGGACGTCGTCTTCGTCCCCTGGGCGGAGGCGTCCGGGCTCCCGAAGCGCCTCGCACAGCTCCGATCGCTCGTTTCGATCTACAGCTACGAGCGCCGCTACATGAACGGCCCCGATCTGCAGCTCGCCCTGGGTCGACTGCTGCGGTCGAGGCGCTTCGATCTGGTGAGCGTCGAGACGCCGTTCCAGGCGTTCAGCCGCCTCCGCCAGGCGCCGAGCGGAGCGCCTTCACCATGCGTGCTGATCGACGCGCACAACGTCGAGTTCGACCTCGCGCGGCAGTACTTCGAGCAGAGCGCCGGTCTCGCCCGGCGGCTGCACCACGAGGTGAACTGGCGAAAGCTCCAGCGCGAGGAGCTTGCTGCCTGGAGGGCCGTGGACGGGGTCGCCTTCACGTCGCCGGACGATGAGGCCAGGGCGCGCGCGCTCGTCCCCGCGATCCGCTCCGCCATCGTCCCGAACGGCGTCGACGTCGAGCAGTTCCGCCCGGCACCGGAGGTCCCTCCGTCCGGCACCCGCACGATCGTCTTCTTCGGGACGATGGATTACTTCCCGAACCTGGACGCAGTCCGCTGGCTCTTCCGCGAGATCTGGCCGCTCCTCTCGCAGCGCGATCCCGACCTGCGCCTGAAGATCATCGGCGCGAGCCCGCCGTCCGACGTTCTCGCCCACCAGGGCCCGCGCGTGGACATCGCGGGGCTGGTGGACGATCTCCAGAGGCATCTCGTAGCGGCCGACGCGATCATCGTGCCGCTCCGGGTGGGCGGCGGGACGAGGCTCAAGATCCTCGAGTCCCTCGCCATGGGGAAGGCGGTGATCTCCACGAAGCTCGGCGCAGAGGGGATCGCCGCCCGCTCCGGCGAGCACCTCTTGATCGCGGACGAGCCGAAGGACTTCGCCGAGGCCGTCCACCGCGTGCTCGAGGATCGCTCCCTGGCGAGAGAGCTCGGACGAAAGGGCCGGGAGCTGGTGGAGCGCCGCTACGCCTGGAGCGCCATCGGGGAGGAGATGGAGCGGTTCGTGTACCAGGTGATCGAGGGCGCGCCGGGCGCGGCTCGCAGGGCCAGCTGATCGACGCGGCCCGGCGTGCGCCCAGGGCGCCTCGAGAGCGTCACGCGGTCCGGGTGACGGACGAAGCGGCCCCGCGCTCCTCGTCCGCGTCCGGGAACGGCATCCCGAAATCGGGACGCTCCCGGCGCCCAAGGACCCATTCGTAGACCTCGAGGATCTGGGCCACCTTGACGTCCCAGGTGAAATGCCGGAGCACGCGCGCCCGCGCCCTCTCGCCGACCTCTCGTGCCCGCTCCGGATGTGCGGCGAGCTCGCCGAGGATCCGTCGGAAACCCGCGACGATCGAGTGTCGGGGCCCGATCGGCACGCGGAAACCCGTGCGATCGGTGACGAGCTCCCTTGGGCCCGCGTAGTCGACGATCACGGGCGCCAGGCCCAACGCCATCGCCTCCAGGACGGCGCCACCGCCGAACTCCCGGACGCTCGGGAATCCGAAGACGTCGGCGCGCGAGAGCCGAGGTGCCACCTGGCGCTGATCGTGAATCCATCCGGCCATCGTGACGCCGCCCTGGATCCCTTCCGCGTGGATCTGCTTACGCAAGCTCCCCATCTGCGGCCCGTCGCCGATGAAGTCGAGCGTCATGCGCCCCGAACGGATCAGCGGCGCCGCGGCCTCGACGAGCATGTCCGCGCCCTTGTAGGCGACGAGACGGCCGACGAAGGCGACCCGAAGGGGACCGGCCTCGCGCGGGCCGCGCTCGGCATGGACGCGGGCCGGATCGATCGCGTTCTCGGGCATGTAGACGCAGCGCTCGCGATGCGCTCTCAGCTCACCCCAGAGGTGCTCCGAGCCCGTCAGGATCGCCGAGGAGGCGAGGCGCGTGGCGCGGTAGCCGGGGACCAGCCGGTGTGCGCCCCGCAAATACGAGAGCCACTCGCCCTCCGTGTGCAGGGCGCCCCGGAATTCCTTCGGCCAGGGCACGCCGCCGTTGAGCGGACCGAGCACGAAGGGCGTGCCGGCCGCCTTGCAGCGGGGGGCCAGGGAGCTCGGCACCGTGGGGCTCACCGGCGTGATCCGGTGCACCACGTCGAAGTCGCGGCGACGGATCGCGTCTCCGAACCTGCGCCACGTCAGGTGCTCGAACCAGGCGTGGGGAACGGCGGAGAGCGCCGTCGAGAGGGTCCAGCCGAAGCCGGCCTTTCGAGCGGCGTCTTCGATCCGGGCGACGGGCCGATTCACGCGCGAGGTATCGATCGCGGTGAAGTCCTTCCCTTCGCGCCAGCCGGCCCTCCCGATTGGCACGGCGTTCTCCGCACGGGTGACGAGGTGGACGTCCACCCTGCGCCCGAGGGCCTGCGCGAGGCTCCAGCCGATGAGCGCGACGCTCGACGACTCCGGGTTCGCCCACTCGGCCAGGATCAGGGCTCGCAGCTTCGCGCTCATGCCCCACCTCCCGCCGACGCCCGGGCACGAGCCGCGGTCGGCGTCGAAGACGTGAGCGTGTGCCGGGCCTCCCAGATCCCGGCCCGCTCCCGGTTCAGCTTGGCGATCGCGCGGCGCTTTCCGATGGCCAGCGAGAGGCGCTGGTACGAGCGGAGGAACTTGCGGAACTCCGGATCGTCGTAGCGCGGGAGCCCCTTTGCGGCGCTCGAGTAATAGCCCCAGAGCATCGCGACGCTCCCCGTGAGCCGGGGGTGCATCGCCAGCCTGGACACCGCGCTTGCGGTCACGAAGAGCGGCGAGCTCCCCATGAAGTACTGGCCGAAGCCGTGGCGTACGCGCCCCTCGAGGATCCCGTGGCCGCTCGATCCCATCGGGCGGAGGTGGAGGACGCGGACCTCCTCGTCGTTGTAGGCCCGCGCGATCCACCCGAGCATCCGGGCGCGGTGGCAGTCGATGCCGTCCCACATCACCTGCCGGACGAAACCGCCGATCTCGCGGAAGCAGGAGACCCGGTAGAACTTGGAGAAGCCCGCCGACATCTCGTCCCCGCAGGCCTCCGGGAGCCGCTTGCCGGTGACGGGGTGATCGAACCACGGCTTGCCCGAGCAAGTCCCCAGCCGCGGCTCGGCCTCCATGCGGGAGAGGAGGATCTCGAAGTAGCGCTCCGGGAGCACCAGGTCGACGTCGAGCTTGCAGAGGAAGTCGAAGGAGTCGAGGTCGACCGTCTCGAGGCCCGCGTAGAAGGCCTCGATGACCCCGGGGCCCACGGCCCGGTGGCCGCGGTTCTCGCGCCGGACCACCCGGAGATACGGAAGCCGTTCTTGGTACTCGGCGAGGATACGAGGAGTGTCATCGGTTGAGCCGTCGTCGACGACCACCCACAGCGCGGGCTTCACCGTCTGCGCCGCGACGCTGTCCAACGTGCGACGGACGTACGCCGCCTCGTTTCTGCACGGCGAAATCAGGACGTACCGATTCGCTGGCCTGGTACCGCTCTCCGGCATGGAATCCCCCGCTTCGAAAATGCGCGGGGAAAATGCGCACATCGACCGGATTCCGCCACTCCCACGGTTCGGAGACTGTTATTGGCGCACCACTCCGTGCCGCCGGCTCCAGCGCAGGAGCACGAAGACCGCCCAGACCCGGGACCAATACAGGCCGGGCGCTCCGGCGAGGAAGCCCTTCCAGAGCCTGCTCACGCCCTCGGGGTTCAGCCCCGCCGCGCGGGCGGCGTCGGGATCCCGCATGAGCTCGTCCATGGCACGGCGCAGACCGCGGCGGATCCAGGTGTCGAAGGGCAGCACGAAGCCCCTCTTGGGACGATTGAAGAGGGAGGGCGGCAGCCCGCGCAGACCGATCCGCCTCAGGAGCTCCTTCCTCCCGACGGGTTGGAAGCGGACGGTCTCGTCCAGCTCGTCGACGCGGCGGGAGAGGACCTGGTCCACGAGCGGGAGGCGCTGCTCGATGGAGGCGGCCATGCTGGCGACGTCGTTGTCCCGGAGGAGCCTCTCTCCCAGGAAGAGCCGCTGCTCCATCACGCTCAACGCCGCCAGAGGCGAACGCGAGCGGATCTCACGGAGCAGGCGATCGCGGGTCTCGGCGGGGATTCCGTCGACTGGGGTCGTCCCGGTTCCGCCGTCGAGGAGCTCGTTCTGGAAGTCGGGCAGGAAGAGCGCGTACGCGAGCTGGTAGAGCCCGAGCAGATCGTTGCCGCGCCCGATCATGTCCGGGAGCTTGGCCCAGCGCGTCTGGGGCGGGATCGGCGCGCCGCGATTCCTCGCCGAGAGCGCCAGCTTCGCGGCGGAAGCGAGGAGGGCCATGGGCAGGAAGCGGGCCCGCCGCGACCAGAGATGGAGGGCGGGCAGGTCGCGGAACGAGGTGTAGCCCCCGAAGAGCTCGTCGCCGCCGGTTCCGACCAGCGCGACCTTGAAGCCGGCATCGCGGATCGCGCGCGAGAGGAAGAACGAGTTGAGGCCGTCGAAGGTCGGCTGATCGAGGCTGTCGAGGGCCTCTTCGAGGTGTTCGACGAACTCACCCTCGGTGAGGAGCACCTCCCGGTGTTCCGTGCCGATCGCGGCGGCGATCTCGCGGGCGATCGGGCCCTCGTTCAGCTCGGCGGACTCGAACGTCAGGGTGAAGGTGTGGACCTGCCTTCCGGAGGTTCGCTGTGCCAGGTTGGCCACCGCGGAGGAGTCGACGCCGCTCGAGAGGAAGACGGCGAGCGGGACGTCGCTGGCGAGGTGGAGACGGACGCTCTCTTCCAGGTGGGCCGCGAGCTCCTCCTCTTTCAGGGCGACGTTCCGTGACGGCTCCTCGGGCGGCCAGAAATCCGCGCTGACGAGCTCGCGGCCCCTGCCGTCGAGCTCCATGAGCCGGCCACCCGGGAGGAGCTCGATGCCGCGGATCGCCGTCCGCGGTCCCACCACGAAGCCGTTCCAGATCACCGAGGCGGCGGCGCCCGGCTCGAGGCGCGGCGCGCCGAGGAGGCCGGAGGCCAGGAGCGCGCGCAGCTCCGAGGCGAACGCGACCGCCCAGCTCCCGCGAGGGTCGGGGTTTCGCGCGAGGTAGAGCGGCTTGATCCCGAGCGGATCGCGGGCGAGGAGGAGGGTGCGCCGCGACGGATCCCAGCTCGCGAAGGTGAACATGCCGCGGAGCCGGCCCACCGCCTCGCGTCCTTGGAGGCCGAGCGCGCGGAGCAACACCGCGGTGTCGCCGCTCGAGCGGAAGGTCTGGCCTTGGGCGGCGAGCTCGTCGCGAAGCGTCAGGTAGTTGTAGATCTCGCCGTTCAGGACGACGGTGTGCCCCGTGACGGGATCGGTCATCGGCTGGTTGCCCGCTTCGGAGAGATCCAGGATCGCGAGGCGGCGATGAGCCAGGAGCACACCCCAGCCCTTCTCGTCCGGCGCCGACTCCCAGGTGCCGTGCCCGTCGGGTCCGCGATGGTGCATGGCGGCGCTCATGCGCTCGAGGGCGGCGCGCCCGCTCTCGTCCAGTCGGCCGATGATCCCCGCAATCCCACACATGCGTCCTCCCCCTCGTGCTCTTTCGTTCTCCACTCGGCTCGAGGCCCCCGGAGCGGGTGGAGAACGACGCGCCGTTCGCGCACGATCCTTCGCGCGGATCCTGGTTCCTGTCGCCGCCGGATGCCATCCCGTGGGTCCGGAATGATCATGTGAACGGGGCACACGTGCGTCGAATCGATCAGGGGGGAAAACGTTGAATCCAAATCGGCCGATGCGAGCGCCGCCGTCGCTCGACGAAGCGCTCCCGACCTCTCCTCTCGGGGCCGCCGCGGAAGCAGCTGCGCCGGAGCTCGCGATCCGCGGCCACATGCCCGCCCTCGACGGGGTGCGCGGTCTGGCGGTCCTCCTCGTGCTGCTGCTCCACTTCGTGGGGAACACGACCGCCACCAACCGCTTCGAGAGCGCCCTGCTCTTCGTGTCGGGCTACGGCATGCTGGGCGTGGATCTCTTCTTCGTGCTCTCCGGATTCCTGATCACGGGGATCCTCTACGACTCGCGCGGCGCTCCCGGCTACTTCCGGAACTTCTACATGCGGAGGGTCCTGCGGATCTTTCCGCTGTATTACGGCACGTTGATCGCGTTCTTCCTCGTCGCGCCCTTCGTGGGGCTGCACGGCGCCGCGCTGGACGAGCTCCGCGGGAACCAGTCGTGGCTCTGGCTCTACGGCGCGAACGTCTTCCACGCGATCCAGGGGAAGTGGGCGCTCTCGTACCTCAACCACTTCTGGTCGCTGGCGGTGGAGGAGCACTTCTACTTCGTCTGGCCGCTCCTCGTCTGGTGGCTCGGCTCACGGCCGCGGGCGCTGCTCTGGACGAGCCTCGGACTCGTGATCGCGTCGCCGGTGGCGTCGGCTGCGGCGACGCTCCTGACGGGGAACCCGACGATCAAGATGATCACGCCGTTCCAGCTGCAGGGCCTCGCCCTCGGCGGATTCCTGGCGGTGCTCGCGAGGCAGCCCGGCGGGACGGCACGGATACGCAGGTGGGTCCCGAGGATCGCCCTCGGCGTAGGCGGAGCGCTCGCCGCCAGCTTCTTCTGGCATCGGCTGTCCGAGGTGGGCCAGTCGGTGATGGGGCCCATTCGGCCGCCGCTCTTCGTCGTGCTCCTCGGTTGTCTGCTGATCCAGGCGCTGGCCTCCCCACGCGGCACGTGGACCTCGCGCTTCTTCACCGGACGTACGATGACCTTCCTCGGCACCTACAGCTACGGCCTCTACGTCTTCCACCACTTCATCTCGTACGCCGTGATGACCCACGGGACCGAGCAGGTGCTCGCCGGATGGATCGGCAATCACACCCTCGCGATCTTCGTGCAGGCGTCCCTCGGCATCTCGCTCTCGATCGCCGTCGCGTACGCGAGCTACCACCTGTTCGAGAGGCGCTTCCTGGTGCTGAAGCGCTACTTCTCGCACCAGCGCTAGATCATCTCCGGCCACCGGCCGGAGCGCCCGCACCGCCCGGCTGCCGCGTCGTGTCGGCGGCCGGCCCCTGGAGGATCGCGCGCAGCTCGAGCGCCGCCACGACCTCCCGGAACGAGCTGAGATCCTGGCGGCCGCTGTCCTGCCAGATCCCCGCGACGCTTGCGCCGATCAGGACGTTCCTCCAGAGCTCACGGCCCGCGTAGACGCTGCCGCCTCCGATCCACGTGCTGGTTGCGACCTGCCCATCGAAGCCGAGCCAGGGCTCCAGCACGCCCGCGTTGGCGGAGGCCTCGAGCCGCCAGTCTCGCGTTGGCACCCATTCGGAGCGCGCCTCGACGAGCCCTCGATAGCTCAGGGATCCGGTGAGCCGATCGATCGTCGGCTCCAGGCCGACCGACAGGGTGAGGGAGGGCCGTAGCCCGCCGGGCTGGTAGGCGAGGGCGGCCAGGCCCCAGGGCCCGATGCGGGACCACTGGTTCGCCGACGACACCTCGTACGCGGCTGCGGCGCCGCCCGCGAGGCGAAGCGAAAACTGGCGCGACAAGACCCGGAGCCAGTGCGGGCCACCCTGCAGCGTGGCCGCGTCGATCCGCTCGCCTCCCGCCGGGACGGCGGGATCCACCCGGTCGAGCCGGGCGCCGACGAAGGTGAGCGTCGCGCCGAAGGTGTCTCTTCGCGTGAGCAGGTGATCGAGCGCGCTCGCGATTCGGAGCTCTTGCTGAACGGGGAGGACGCGCTCCGCGAGGGAGCCGTCGCCGCCGCCCTGCGAGAGGTGCCCGTCCACCGTCAGCGTGCCCCGCTGCCATGGGATCGCCGTGACGCCCGCGTTCAGCGACCAGGCCTGGTACGGGATCCGGCCGGTGGTCGTGACCGCTACCGCAGGAGGGCCGCCCGCGAGCGGGTCGAGCCTGCCCAGGGTTGCGGAGGCGCCGGCTCTCATGGACCAGAAGCCCCAATCCCTCTCGGCCCGGAGCTCCGCGTTGTTGAGGAAGCTCGTGCGATCCAGCGGAGACGGAGCCGAGCCCTGGTTCGTCCCCGGCGGCGCCGCCTCGAAAGGGACGTTCACGCTGGGTGTGTAGGCGAGGTAGAGCCGGAGCCGCGCGTCGTTGGCGAGGGCGAGCCGCGGCGCGACGCCGAGCTCGGCCACCCTACGACTCGCGTCCACCGGTATCGGCTCGTTCGGCCGCGGATCCTGGTCGAGCATCCGGAAGCGTGTACCCGATCGCACCTCCGCCTGGAGATCGACGCTGCCGACGGGATCGAGCGTGAAGAGCGAGGCCACGAGGAGGAGCGCCGCTCCCACGATTTACTCCACCACGACGACGTCGCCGCTCTGCAGGAGGAAGTCGGCCGCGCGGGTTCCGCCGCTGGTGAGGTCCCGATACCGGAAGCGGATTCGCGTGGGAGGAATGGCGGGCGACAGGCGCCGCAGGACGAAGATGGAGTCGCGGTCCGCGAACTGGGTCAGACCTCCCGCCGCCGCGATCGCGTGGAGCACACCGGCTGGATTGTGAATGGCGTAGACACCTGTTGTGGTGACCTCTCCGACCACGGAGACGTCCAGCGCCGCCGGCTCGTCCAGCGTGACGGTGACGACGGGATCGACGATGAACGAGACGAGCTCGGTCTGCAGCCTGTCGCCGAGCTCGTTGGGGGTCAGCCCCGCGACGCGTACGTCCTTCAGGAAGGGGAGGGAGATCCGGCCGTCCTCGCGGACCCTCGCGCGCTCCACCGACATGGACTCCTGGTTCCAGACGCGGACACTGATCACGTCCCGGACGCCCAATCGGTACACGGCCGGATCGTCGCGGCCACCCGGGATGTCGTCGACCCATTTGTAGGGCGAGGTCGAGGCGCAGCCCAGGACGCCCCAGGCGAGACAGGCGATCAGGGCGACGAACCCCGGCGCCGTGCGGAGAAACGTTCCGGCTCCGCGGGACGTGCGCACGTGCACGCCCGAGGACACCCCATCCGAGATTGCGTCGGACGGTTCGGAGCTCGGCGTTCCTGTGGGTGTTCGCATGGACTGGGGCCTCCCCGCTCTGTCGCGAAGGTACGAGGGCGGCGCTCGCTAGGCGACGACCTGTTTGGGGGACGAGAGCGGTGTTGCGGAACACGAGCGGAGGCCGCTCCTTGACCTCGGCGACGCTTCGGCGTCTCATGGCGGCATACGCGTATCGGGAGGCGCATGAGGAGCAAGGGGGAGGTGGCCGAGCGGCAGCAGGATGAGCGGATGCCCGGGCCGGCGTTGGGCTCGAGCCGGCAGCTTCGAGAGCTGTGGCTCGTCCTCGCCAGATTCGAATGGAATTCCCTGGCCATCGTGCCTGCCGACACCGAGGGCTCCACGGAGGAGCTGTCTCGATCGCTCGCGGCTGTCGGAAAGAACCTCAGCTACGTGCCCGTTTCCGCGGTCACGGTGAAGCTGCTCGGACCCGGCTCGGCCATGGCGCTGGCGGCGCTGGCGCAGCACGTCCGCAACCGCCAGGAGCGGCTCGGAAACCGGACGGGGATCATCGAGTTCCGTGACGACCGCCAGGAGCCGAAGGGCGAAGAGATGGACTCCTACTCGAGCCCCGCCGGTCGCCTGATCCTCGGCGTGCCCTCGGTGGTCGTGGAGCCCGCGGGCCTCGCCGTGGCACACGCGGTGGACGCCGTCGTCCTCGGCGTCGAGCTCGGCCGGACGCCGATGAGGGAGCTCAAGAAGTCCATCGAGCTCATCGGTCGCGACCGCATCGTCGGGTGCTGCCTGCTCTGAGCACGCGGGCTGCGCAATCGAGACCCTCTCCGCCCGCTTCCCGGCGGGCGGAGTTCGTTCAAGCCTTGGACGCGCTCGTCGAGGGCCAGGCGCCCGTCGCCACGGCGAGCTTTGCGACCAGCGCCATCGTGAGGCCCATCGCGACCTTGTACTGGATGAAGTGGGCTCCCGTGTCGCCCCACGCCATCGAGAGGACGGCGACGATCGCGGCGAGGGAGACCATCGCCAGAATCCGATCGTCCCCGGATCTCGCGCGTCTCTCCGCTCGCACCGCGAGGAAGACCGTCAGCAGGAAGGGGAGCCACAGCGCCGCGAAGCCCGGGACGCCGGCGAGCAGCAGCATCCCAAGGACGGTGTTGTGCGGCCACGCCTTGTAGTCCGCGTAGAGGCTCGTGATGTCGTCGTTGAAGATGTACTCGACGTACTGACCGCTGAGCCCTGCGCCGAGGAAGGAGTTCTGCTTGATGCTCTCGGCGATGTTCCAGTCCTCCCGTTCCCGCCACAGGGTCGAACGGTCCACGTTCGAATCCAGCATCGTGTGGATCTTCGCGATCGGCGTGAAGATGCCGGAGGCCTCGGCGTTCCTCCAGCCGACGGCGAGATAGGCAACGATGAGCGGAGACAGAATGAGCGCCGTCTTCACGATCCGTGATTTCCAGGGTCGCCAGCTCGTTCCCAGGAAGATCACGCCGATCGCCATGGCGAGCATGGCCCAGACCAGCCTTCGGCTGTTCAGCAGCATGCCCCACAACGGCAAGGGCAGGAGGAGGAGGGCTCTCGTCACGCTGCGTTTGGTCCGCTCCACCATCAGCGGGATCAGCAGGATCATCACCGCCATCGCGAAGGTGACGGAGTCGCCGTGGTTGGTCGCGTACTCCAGCCTGCCGCCGGTGAGGGCTGGCGCGACCACCAGCTGGATCCAGACCGCCATGAGCGCCTTGATCTGGGCAGCCAACACCACCACGACCGCCAGCGGGCGAAAGTCCTCCGGCCTCCGGAACGCGGTCTGGAAGAAGACGAAGAACATCGGGACCTGCAGGAGATAGCGGATCTTCCACAGCGCCAGGCCGTGGCCCTTCATGAACCCCATCGCGACCGCGTAGGCGCATCCCGCCAGGAAGACGAGGATGCCGTCCCGCATGACGCTCGCGGTCCGGACGGACTCGCCCCCGTCGATGTCCGACGAGGTCGCGTGGCGCCACGCCGCGAGGATCATCAGGAGGGCGACGATCGCCTCGAAGCCCGAGAACGGGACGTGGGCGAGTCGCGAGAATCCGTCGTGCAGCAGATCCCCGACGAAGATGAACGGCGACGACCAGAGGCCGCCCGCGTCGCTCGGGATGTCGATCGCGATGAGGAGCAGGACCAGCGTCGTCGCCGACCAGCGCAGCGGGATGCGGGTGATGACGTAGACGAGCGCGACGACCAGGGTGGGCGCGATCGCCGCGATCGGGTCTCCGCCTGACGCGACGACGCCACCCACGGTGGCCAGGGTCGTCACGACGGCGACGACCACCGGCATCCAACTCAGGATCGCCCCACCCGGCTCGAGCCGTGCCTCCCGTGCGATCCTCATGTCAGAAGGGCACGTAGAAGCGCGTGTGCCCGTAGGCCACGTACAGGAAGTAGAGGAGGGTGGAGAACGCGAAGACCACGCTCATTCTGCGAGCTCCCTGCCGAGGATCGGCGTTGCGGGCGGCGAGCAGTGGGAGCGCAAAGGTCACCCAGATCATCGACATCAGGAGAAAGGTCTTCACCGGTACCCACCCTCATCGTGGCCATTCGGCGTCAGGGGTCACTTCCCCATGAGGAGCTGATCGAAACGCTCGCGAGCCGGGAGGATCGCCAGCGGAGCGCCGCTCTTTTCGGGGCTCACCCAGGGCCAGGGATTCTCGCCGAAGAAGGAGGGCTTCCGGTCGAGGTACAGGGAGGTCGGGAGCTCACGCCGCTCGATCCCCTCGTCCCAGACGACGCCGTTCGTGAAGAAGTCGAAGTTCCCGTGGCGGAGGGTCGCCGCGACTACCTTCGCGTCCTGCCCCTCCTTACCTGCGTCGTGCTCCACTCCGATCGCCCAGATCGGGACCGGATCCCAGTTCCAGGGCGGACTGCCTTCGTAGACGAAGCCCGACTGGGGAGCCGCCTTCATGTCGGGAGTGCCGATCACGTTGCCGAGGAAGCTGAAGCCCGTGTGCCATTCGGGCACGTGGATGAACTTCCGCATCACCTCGTCGCGGAGCTGGAGCGGCTGGGCCGAGCGCCGCCTTCCCGAGACGTGGTTCCGGAAGAAGGTGACGTCGATCGCGTTGCCCCAGTAGCCGTCGCCGCCGATGTGCCAGCTATCGTTCCCCTCGAAGAGCTCGTGGTGCGAGGTCGCGTAGTGCGACGCGTTCATCCCGATCTCGGGGATCGTCGGGTAGCCGGCGCCCCAGCCGTCCTCGAAGTAGTTGTAGGCGATCACGTTTCCGCCGCCGGCGGCGCGCATCACCATCACCTTGTTGAAGTTCCAGGAGATGTTGTTCTCGACGAGGTTGTCGGCGGCGTACTCGCTGACGTCGAGGCCGTAGCCCGCGCCGCCGGGATTGGGATCGACGGTGCTGTGTACGAAGGAGTCGCGCAGCACGCAGCGGAAGGTGCTCATGAAGGCCACGCTGCTGCCCGAGCTCCGATCGGACTCGATGTTCTTGGCCCACGAGTACGAGGCGGCCGTGAAGATCACGTTCCCCTGCTCTCCGCCGGAGACGTAGAGATCCTCGACGCCCGACCACTTCTTCGTGGGAACGACGGGGCCATCCTGCTCTCCGCCAGAGAAGCGGACGACCTGCGCGCGGTTGGACTTGAAGTAGGGCAGGCGCAGCGGGGTGCTCAGCTCGAGGGTGTTGCCCTGGATGCCGACGATCTCGACCACCTGTCCGGTCGGGCGGTTCTGCCGGCTGAACCAGCCTCGGGAATCGTCGTCCGGGTGGGCCTGATTCACGGGATTCCACCAGGATCCGACCCGATCCCGATCCTCCAGCTGATCGATGAAGACGAGCTCCCCGACCTGGTAGCCGGGATCGCGAGCGACCTGAATCCGCTTGGCGCCGTGGGCCGTGTCGACCGCGAGGTCCACCGGCGTGGTGTGCTTCACCCAGAGGTGTCCGAGGCGCACCACGGGCATCCACGTTCCCTGCGGTTTCACGAGGCGGGTCGCCTCGGGGCCTCGAGGTCCCTGCCCCCGGAGCGTGACGTAGCTCGGGACGATCAGGCCTTCCCCTCGGATCGAGTATTCGCCGGCGCGCAGGTACACGACCTTGCGGCTCCTCTCGCTGGCCTGCTCGCCGGCGGCGTCGAGGGCGGCCTGGATCGCGTCCGACGCGTCGGTGGCGCCATTGGCGAGGGCCGGGTCCACCGAGAAGCCGCCGTAGGGATCGTCGGGAGGAACGTAAACGCTCGCGGGCCTCTCGCGGTCGGAGTCGGCGGGAATCCCGCCCACGGCGTTGAGGCCCGGCTCCCAGCGGGTGAGGCGCTCCGGCGGAAGCAGTCCGCTCCGCTCGATTCGGCTCCGCCAGTCTCCGACGGAAGGTTCTCCGCTCGAGCCATTCGGATTGCTGCACGCGATGGTCAGGGCGCAGCAAACGATCGAGAGCGCGAGACCAGTCAGAAACCGACGGGACATCCAGACCTCCAGTCCATGGGTGGGAAGGACGGGAGGACTACCGCAGCGATGGGGATGGAAAAAGATCCGGCGGGTGGTCATGGGCTCGCTCGGTTCGAGGCGAACGGATGGAACGAAAGACTTCCTTCAGAGGCGGTTGGTTCGGTTCAGCGCGTTGCGAAGGATCTCCATGTCCGCTCGCCCGAGCAGCCGGCAGGCGATCGCCGCGGCAGCGAACGACAGGAGAAAGACGGGGATCCGGACGATCGGAGTGGAAACCGGGAGGGCGAGGACGACGGCCGTGGCCGCCCCGGCGGAGAAGAGCGCCCGCAGGAGATCCGCCAGCGACCTCCTCGAAAGGATGCCGCGGGGGGCGAGCGAGATCGACGCGGCGAGGAGGACGGTCTCGGCGAGGAGCGACGCGGCGAGGAGGCCGATGGCGGCGCTCCCCCAGCGCTGCTCCGTGAGCGGGATCACGTGCCAGGCGAGCAAGGCGAACGCCGCCATGATCACGACTCGAATCGCGGCGATCGGCGTGGCGCGTCCCTGGATGATCAGCACGGACGCGAAGAGCAGGTTGAGGAATACGAGGAAGAGCCAGGGCGACATGATCTGCAGGATCGTCACCGCGGGTCCGTAGCCCTCCTTCCCGTAGATCACGCCGATGGCGACGTCCGCGAAGAGGGCCGTCCCGCTGGCGACCAGGATCCCCAGGATCAGCACGGGGCGCAGCGCGTTCGCCACCTCCTCGCGCATGGCCGCCGGATCGCCCAGCGCCCTCGAGAGCCTCGGGTAGGACGCGGTGATCAGGATGGAGGCGGGCATGATCAGCGTGTTGGTGATGGTCCGGGCGGCGCCGTAGAAGCCCAGGACGACTGCCGGACCGAGGGCCGAGAGCAGGAGGGTCTCGATGTAGATCTGGGCCTGGGCGAGCACCGCCATCCCGAGGACCGGCGTGCCGTGGCTCATGAGGTGCCGGACCGCCTGGGCTTCGATCCGTAGGCGGCCGAAGGCGAGCTCGCGCGACTTGGCGATCGCGTAGCCAAGGGTGATCACAGCTGCGATGCCAAGTGAGACGATCACGGCCAGCAGGTGTCCGCCGAGGGCGAAGGCGGCGAGGACCATCCCGACGTGCAGCACCTTGTTGAGGACGGTGGCGCGTGCGTCGAGGTCCATGCGCTCGCGGCCACGAAAGACGAGGCCGAAGGTCTGGAACAGCGAGTTCGGCGTGAAGGCGACGATCGTGAGCGCCATCAGGAGCTGGGTGCGGAGGTCGTAGCCGAGGAGGCGGACGACGAGGGTCCCGACGATCGTCCCCGGGACGGCGAGGGCCACCCGGATCGCGAGAGCGCTCCCCAGGAAGCGGGCGGTGGAATCGGGGCGCCTGGCGACGTCGCGGACCAGGATCGATCCCTGGCCCCACTCCATGAAGACGTTGACGAAGTAGGTCGACGTCAGGAGAAAGAAATACAGGCCGAAGTCGGTGGCACCGAGGGTTCTCCCGAGCTTCGCGTTCAGGAGGATCGAGAGCAGGGTCGTGGCGACCTGGCCCGAAAGGAGGTGGAAGGCGCTGCGCGCCACGCTGCCGTTCGCCGCCGCTCCGGTGGACGGCGCGACTGGCGCGGGTGCGACGGCGACGAGTTCTTCTGGGGAGGCGTCGGGCATGGGCGGCTTATCGAGACATGAGCTGGTCGAAGCGCTCGTGCGCCGGAAGGATCGACACCGGAGCGTCGGCCTTCTCGGGGACGACCCAGGGCCAGGGCTTCTCCCCGAAGAACGATGGCTTCGCGTCGAGGTAGAGGGAGGGCGGGAGGTCCCGTCGAGCGATCGCGGGATCCCAGCTCACCTTCTTCGAGACGAAGTCGAAGTTGCCGTGGCGGAGGGTGGTCGCGACCACCTTCGCGTCCTGTCCCTCCTTGCCGGCGTCGTGCTCCACCCCGATCGCCCAGATCGGGACCGGGTTCCAGTTCCAGGGCGGCTTGCCCTCGTAGACGAATCCCGACTGGGGAGCCGCCTTCATGTCGGAAGTGCCGATCACGTTGCCGAGGAAGCTGAAGTTCGTGTGCCACTCGGGCACGTGGATGAACTTCCGCATCACCTCATCCCGGAGCTTGAGCGGCTGGAAGGAGCGCCGCCTCCCCGTGACGTGGTTCCGGAAGAAGGTGATGTCGACCGCGTTGCCCCAATAGCCGTCGCCGCCGATGTGCCAGCTCTCGTTCCCTTCGAAGAGCTCGTGGTGCGAGGTCGCGTAGTGGGATGCGTTCAGCCCGATCTCGGGGATCGTGGGGTAGCCGGCTCCCCAGCCGTCCTCGAGGTAGTTGTAGGCGACCACGTTTCCGCCGCCGGCGGCGCGCATCACGATCACCTTGTTGAAGTTCCAGGAGATGTTGTTCTCGACGAGGTTGTCGGCGGAGTAGGTGCTGAGGTCGAGGCCGTAGCCCGCGCCGCCGGGGTTGGGATCGACGGTGCTGTGCACGAAGGAGTCGCGCAGCACGCAGCGGAAGGTGCTGAGGAAGGCCACGCTGCTCCCGGAGCTCCGATCGGACTCGAGGTTCCTGGCCCAGGAGTACGAGGTCCCGGTGAAGATCACGTTCCCCTGCTCTCCACCGGAGACGTAGAGGTCCTCGACCCCCGACCACTTCTTCGTGGGGACGGCAGGACCGTTCTCCTCGCCTCCGGAGAAGCGGACGACCTGCGCCCGATCGGAGGTGAAGTAGGGCAGGCGCAGCGGGGTGCTCAGCTCGAGGGTGTTGCCGCGGACGCCGACGATCTCGACCACCTGCCCGGTGGGGCGGTTCTGCCGGCTGAACCAGCCTCGCGAAGGGTCGCTCGCCGTCTTCTGCCGTAGCGGGTTCCACCAGGAGCCGACGCGCGCCGTGTCGACGAGCTGGTCGATGAAGACCAGCTCGCCCACCTCGTATCCCGGGTTCTTCACCACCTGGATCCGGGTCGTTCCGTGGGGCGCATCCTCAGCGAGGTCGATCGGAGCGGTGTGCTTGATCCAGAGGTGGCCGAGGCGCACCACGGGCATCTGGCTCCCCTTCACCTTCACCACGCGGGTGGCGTTGTCGCCGCGGGGCCCCTGTCCGCGAAGCGTGACGAAGCTCGGGACGATCAGGCCTTCGCCTCGAATCGAGTACTCGCCGGCGTGCAGGAAGACGACCTTGCGTCCCTTCTCGCTGGCCTGCTCGCCGGCAGCGTCGAGGGCGGCCTGGATCGCGCGTGAGGCGTCGGATTTTCCGTTGGCGAGCACCGGATCCACCGAGTACCCGCGGAAGGGATCGCCCTTGGGCAGATAGATCGTTGCAGGGCGGGCCGAGTCCGTGTCCGACGGGATCCCGCCGACGGCGTTGAGGCCCGGGAGCCAGAGGGTCTGCCGGTCCGGCGGCAGGAGCCCTGCGGCCTTCGACTGGATCGCAGCGCCGTTCGCCTGGGTGGCGGGGGCGCTCTGCGCCTCATCCGCTGCCGAGGCGAGGGCGCGACGCCTCTCGCTTTCGCGCGACGCCGCGCCATCGGTCTGCGCGGCTCCGTCCTGGTTGCGGTTGCTGCACGAAGCGCCGACCGAGAACCAGGCCAGCGCCAGCGCGAGCGCCATGTTGCGCATGCGAAACATCGTCGATTCCTCCGTCGGTCGAGCCAGGCCCCTACGGCAACCGCTTCGTCTCTCCGAGCACGGGCAGCCCGAGCTGATGCTCGACCTGCCAGCGCTCGAGGGCCTTCCCTCCGCGGAGATCGGCTGCGACCGCGGCGAGGTGCGCGAGCAGCACGCCGCCGAGGAGTCCGCTCACGAGGAAGAGCATCGCGTAGGGCTTGATGGGCTTCTTGGGGAGCCGGGGCGGCGTGACCACCGCGTACCGGAGCTTGAACGCGGCCTCGGCCGTCTCCATCTGGAGGCGGGACGAGGCGATCCGGGCCGAGATCTCGCCCAGCCGCGAATTGAGGTTCCGCAGTCGCTCTCTGTCCGCCTCCTCGCGCGGGCTCTCCTCGAAGAGCGCCTGCGCCGGTTCCTGCCGGGCAGGCAGCGCCTGAGAGCTGGTGCCGGCGCCGGTGGCAGGGCTGGCGCCGGCGCTGGTGGCGCTGCCGCCGCGTGACCGGATCTCGTCCTCGAGCCTGCGGCGCTCCTCGCGCAGCGACGCCACCTGCGACGACGGCTGCTGCACGATCTCCAGCATCCGCTTGGTGGCTCCGATCGCGGGATGATCCGGCGCGTAGATGCTCTGCTTCTGCAGGAGCTCCGCCTGGAGCTCGATCAAGCGCTGCTGCCTGGCGGTCTCGAGGTCGGTGGCGGCGCGCTGGTTCGCCGCAAGCAAGGTCTCCAGCCGGGAGACGTCCGGATCCTGGTTCGGCCGACGGACCAGGCGCGGCGCGGCGGCGGGGGCCGGGGCGCCATGACGCTTCTCGCCGGCCTCGGCCTTCGCCCGCTCCTCCATCGCAACGATCCGCTGATCGATCTCCTCCTCGACGCGCGCCCTGTGGTCTTCGAGGATCGTGATCGACTCGGCGACCGTCTTGATCTCGGTGGAGTGCCTCATCGCCATGAAGCTCTCGCCCGCCGCGTTCACGACGTCGTAGGCCATCTGCTTGTCCCACCACCGGAACGTGATCGAGATGGTCCCCTCCGTGTCGATGTTGACGCCCAGGCGCTCGTCGAGGGCGTCGACGAGGCTCTCCCTCACCTCGTCGACGGTCCGCTCCCTCCCGTTGAGATAGTCGAAGAAGCGGTGGACCATCCGGATGGCGAGGGGACGCGCCGCCAGGTAGCGCTCAGCGAAGTTCACCTGCTTCGCGAGCGCCTCGAGGTTGTCGCGCCGCACGAGGATCTCGCGCGCCGCACGGGTCGGCGCGTCGCGCTCGTGGTCGCGCTGCTCGAAGAGCGCGCCGGTCAGCGGAGAGCCGGCGAGGATTGTCGTCTTCACCTCGTACCGTTGGGGAAACAACATCAAGCCCCCTACGGCAGCCGAAAAGACAACCAGGAACGTGCCCACGGCGAGGAGCGGATGCCGGAGCGGCGCGCGGAGGGTGAAGAGGATTGCGTGCGCCACGAGTGCCAGGTCGAAGAGATCGGCATCTCCGGACGTCGCCCGACGGTTGCTCTGTAGAGGTTCTCTCACGACGCGAAGCTAGCACAGCAAAAGCGCCGAAGACCGCCTGGAGCCCGGCCCGATTGGTGTATGTGCAACATGTGGTCGAAAAAGACGCCGTAGTGTCGTTTTTGGAAAACCTGCCGGGCTCGAGGGGTTGCTCGCCCGATGGGCGGTTGCGAAACTGGCCCCACTTCGTCAGTTCGTTCTTGGATTGGGGGGAGAAGCGATGCCCTCGATCCAGCCCATCGAGGTGATCCCATGAACGTGTCTTCGAACATCCGCTCTTTCATATCGGAGACGTTCTTCGTCGACGACTTCGCCGACGAGGACTCCTTCCTCCAGACCGGGATCATCGACAGCACCGGGATGATGGAGCTCGTCGCGTTCCTGGAGCAGTCGTTCGAGATCAAGATCACGGACGCCGAGCTGATCCCGGACAACCTCGACTCCCTCGCGAACCTCTGCCGGTTCGTGGAACGCAAGCGCTCCGAGGCGGCGTGACCTCCCATGTGCGGCATCGCGGGCTTCGCCCTTCCGATCGCTCCGAGCCCTGACGAGCGCGCCGCATTCGCGGCGAGGCTGCGTCGCATGGTGGCGTCCCTGCGGCACCGCGGTCCGGACGCCCTGAACGGTCTTGTGCTCCCCGGGATCGCCCTCGGGCATGCCCGGCTGTCGATCGTCGATCCCGCCGGCGGGCATCAGCCCATGCGCGACGCGGGCACCGGCGTGACCCTGGTTTTCAACGGCGAGATCTTCAACCACCCCGAGCTCCGCGAGGCGCTGGCGCCGGGGTACCGGTTCCGGACAGCCTCCGACACGGAGGTGCTCCTTGCCGCGTTCCTGGAACACGGCATCGACTGCGTGGACGAGCTCAATGGGCAGTTCGCCTTCGCCATCCACGATCCCCGGGACGGGAGCCTCTGGCTCGGCCGTGACCGCTTCGGGAAGCTCCCGCTCTTCTACGTCCACGACCGCGATTGCTTTGCGTTCGCCTCGGAGGCCAAGGCCCTCTTCGCAGGAGACGTGGTCCGTCCGCGGCTCGACGCGCGCGCGCTCTTCGAGACGCTTCACCTCTGGGGTCCGTCGGAGGCACGCTCGGCGTTCGACGGCGTACGATCGCTCCCGCCGGGCTGCGTCGCTCGCGTGCGCGGCGGCGAGCTCACGATCCGGCGGTATTGGGAGCTCGACCTGGCCGACGAGCGGATCGACCACGGCCTCACCCTCGATCGCGCGGCAGACGAGGTGGAGGAGCTCCTCGAGGACGCCGTGCGGCTGCGCCTGCGCGCCGACGTGCCGGTGGCGGCGTACCTCTCGGGCGGCCTGGACTCCAGCCTGCTCTGTGCGATCGCCCAGGATCAGCTCGGCGGGACGCTCCAGACCTTCTCGGTGGCCTTCGCCCACGAGCGCTACGACGAGCGGGCGTTCCAGGCTGGAGTCGCGGCAGCGCTCGAGACCGAGCACCACTCGATCGCGGTCGAGGCGCCCGACATCGGCGCGCTGCTCCCGCAGGTGGTGGAGCACGCCGAGGCCACCCTCCTGCGCACCGCGCCCGCGCCGCTCCTGAAGCTGTCGGGGCTGGTGCGGGATCACGGGACGAAGGTGGTGCTCACCGGCGAGGGCGCCGACGAGGTCTTCCTGGGCTACGATCTCTTCAAGGAGACCCGGATCCGGCAGTTCTGGGCGAGGAGGCCAGAGTCGAGCGTCCGCCCGCTTCTCTTCGGGCGCCTCTACCCCTACCTGGACGTGTCGCGGCAGTCGCCGCAGCTCCTGCGCCAGTTCTTCGGGATCGGGCTGGACGAGCCGGGCGCCCTCGACTTCTCACACCGGGTTCGGTGGACGAACAGCGGGCGAATCGCGCGCTTCCTCTCGCCCGCCTTCCGGGAGCACCTCGAGGGATGGGATCCGGTGGCCGAGCTCCTCGGCTCGCTCCCCGCGCGGATCCGGGAGTGGAGGCCCCTCGCCAGGGCGCAGTTCCTGGAGATCCGCACGCTGCTCTCCCAGTACCTCCTCTCCTCTCAAGGGGATCGGATGCTGATGGCGAGCTCGGTGGAGGGGAGGTTCCCCTTCCTCGATCACCGCCTGGCCGAGCTCTCTGCGAGGCTCCCCGACTCCTTCAAGCTCGGGGGCCTGAAGGAGAAGCTCGTCCTGCGGCGCATCGCCCGCGGACGCGTGCCGGCGCAGGTGACCGCCAGGACCAAGTTCCCCTACCGCGCGCCGATCGCCGAAGCGCTAACGGGCCCGAGGGCGCCGACGTGGGCCCGCGAGCTCCTCGGCCGCGACGCGGTCGATTCGCTTGGAATCTTCGACGGAAGCAAGGTGGAGAGGTTTCTCGCGAGGCTCGCGGCGCGCGCGCAGGCGCCGAGCGACGCGGACGACATGGTGCTCGCCGCCGTGGCGTCGACGCAGCTCCTGGCGCATCGATTCCTGGGTGAACGCGAGATCCCTCGGGCGCAGGCAGACTCCGTGAAGGTGTGTTTCGCATGAGCACTGCCAGTGCCTTCGTCTTCGACTGGGTCTTCGAGCACGCCCGCAGGTCGCCGGACGCGCCGGCGGTGGGCACGCCATCGGGTTGGACGTCCTACCGCGAGCTCGCCGGTGCGGTGCGGGGGCTCGCGAGCCGGCTCGAGGAGGGGGGCGTACTCCCCGGAGCCTTCGTGACGCTCGCGCTTCCACCGGGCCCGGCTGCGGTGGCCTCGGCGACTGCGATCCAGGCGCTGGGCGCATGTGCCGTGGAGCTCAACCGCCAGCTCGACGCTCGGACGATCGAGGAGGTCCTCGCTCAGACCGGCGCGCGCCACGCCGTCGTCCATCTCCGCGATGTGGAGGTCTGGGCCCAGCTCGCCCGCGCGCATGGCTTCTCGCGGCTCTTCGTCGTCGCTCCTGCCGCGCCCTCACCCCGGCTCCAGGCGCTCCTGCAGGGGATCGACTGGACCTGGGTGGACGAGCAGACGCCCGGCGGAGGCGATTCTGCGTGGGACGCTCCGGTCCGTGAGGCGGAGGCGCCGGCTCTCCTGGTCTACACCTCCGGAAGCACGGGGGCGCCGCGCGGGGTGGTCCAGACCCACTCGAACGTCCACGCGAACACCGAGGCGATCGGCTCGTATCTCGGCCTCACGAGCGCGGACCGGGCCCTCTCGATCCTGCCGCTGTTCTACTGCTTCGGTCGGAGCATCCTCCAGACCCACCTCTTCGCCGGCGGCTCGTTCTTCTTCGACCACCGCTTCGTCTATCCGAAGGTGGTGATGGAGGCCGTGGCCGAGCAGCGGTGCAGCGGCTTCTACGGAGTTCCCCTCACCTTCGAGCTGATCCGGCGGCACGTGGACCTCCGCTCGATCGCCTTGGATTCGCTGCGCTACGTCGCCCAGGCGGGCGGCGCGATGAGCCCGGACACGATCCGCTGGGCGCGCGAGGTGTTCGCTCCTGCGCCGCTCTTCGTGATGTACGGCCAGACCGAGGCGACGGCGCGGCTCTCCTACCTCCCTCCCGATCGCGCGGCGGACAAGGCCGGCTCGATCGGGCGCGGCCTGGACAACGTCGAGCTGCGGGTGGTGGACGCCACGGGACGGGAGCTCGCGCCTCGCGCGGTCGGGGAGCTCGTGGCGCGCGGACCCAGCATCACGCCGGGCTACTTCCGCGCGCCTGCCGAGACGGCGGAGATCCTCCGCGACGGCTGGCTCTGGACCGGCGACCTGGGCTGGCAGGACGAGGAGGGCTTCGTCTTTCTCGTGGGCCGCGCGAAGGACATGCTCAAGCTGGCAGGGCACCGGGTGAGCGCCGCCGAGCTCGAGCACGTCCTGTCGGAGCATCCGGACGTCCGCGAAGCGGCGGTGGTCGGCGTCCCCGACGCGGCCGGCCAGGAGGCCGCCGTTGCGTTCGTGGTCGCCGCAGGCGACGCGTCGCCCGACGCCGGCGAGCTCCGGCGCTTCTGCAGGCAGCGGCTTCCGGCGTTCAAGGTACCCCGCGAGATCCGTTTCGTTCGCGAGCTGCCGCGGACCGCGTCGGGAAAGATCGCGAAGGCAGCTCTCAGGGAGGGACTCGACGATGCGATTCTCGAAGGACGTGTTGAAGCTGGATCTCGAGCGGAAGGCGGCTGAGCTCGCCGGAGCGCTCGAGGAAGCGGTGCTCCGGAAGCTCCGTCGTCGCGGCGTGGTCGTGGCGATCTCGGGAGGGATCGACTCGGCCTGCGTCGCCGCCCTCGCCGTTCACGCCCTCGGCCCGAAGCGGGTCTTCGGCTTGCTCCTGCCCGAGCGGGACTCGTCTCCGGAGAGCACCTCGTACGGCAGGGCGCTATGCGAGCGCCTCGGGATCGCTTTCGAATTGCACGACATCGCTCCCATGCTGGAGGCCGCCGGCTGCTACGCGCGCCGCGACGCCGCGGTGCGATCCGTGTTTCCGGAGTTCACGCCGGACATGCCGTGGAAGCTGGTCCTGGGGCCCAGCAGCCTCAACGTCTTCTACGTGGTGGTGCGGACGCCGGACGGCGGCGAGCGGAGCGTGCGGCTGACGCCGTCTGCGTACCTGGAGATCGTCGCGTCCACGAACTTCAAGCAGCGCACGCGTAAGATGATGGAGTACTTCCACGCGGACCGGCTGGTGTACGCGGTGGCCGGGACGCCCAACCGCCTCGAGTACGATCAGGGCTTCTTCGTGAAGCTGGGCGACGGCGCTGCCGACGTGAAGCCGATCGCCGGGCTCTACAAGACCCAGGTCTACGAGCTGGCGCGGCACCTCGGGGTCATCCCCGAGATCCTGCACCGGGAGCCGACTACGGATACGTACTCGCTGGAGCAGTCCCAGGAGGACTTCTACTTCTCCGTTCATCACTCGCAGCTCGACCTGATCCTCTGGGCCAAGAACCACGGCGTCCCGGCCGAAGACGTCGCGCAGGAGCTCGCGCTCCCGACGAATCAGGTCGAGAGCGTCTTCGCGGACATCGACCAGAAGCGCCGCACGACGGCCTACCTGCACGCGCCGCCGATCCTCCTGGAAGCGGTCCGGGAGCTCGAGTCGTTCGCGCTTCGGCCCGCGGGCCGCCCGCCGGCCGAGGTGCAGAGCGAAGCGGCCGCGTCTTCGCTGTCGGTCGTTTCCTAGGGGATCCTGGCGCCCGGACGCGGAACGCCGGCGAACGATCGCCGGCGCCCCCGAACGCGAGCACGCCGGCGAAGGATCGCCGGCGTGCCCTTTGGCTCCCGAGCTTCGCCCTACTGCGCGCCTCGGGCGGTGATCACGGCCGGAATCGTCTTCAGGCAGATCTGCATGTCCTGCCAGAGCGACCAGTTGTCGATGTACTCGAGGTCGAGCTCCATCCAGCGGTCGAAGGAGATCCCGCTGCGACCGCTGACCTGCCAGGTGCAGGTGAGGCCCGGCCGGACCGAGAGCCGGCGACGCTGCCACCGCTGGTACTGCTGGACCTCGGAGGGGATCGGAGGCCGCGGCCCGACGATGCTCATCTGCCCGCGGAAGACGTTCCAGAACTGCGGCAGCTCGTCGATGGAGGTCTTCCGGATGAAGCGGCCGACCCGGGTGACGCGGGGGTCGTTCTTCATCTTGAACACCGGCCCGCTCACCTCGTTGAGGGCGCGCAGCGCCTGCAGCCGCTGCTCCGCGTCGCGGAACATGGAGCGGAACTTCACCATGGTGAAGGGTCGGCCGTTGAGCCCGACCCGCGTCTGCTTGAAGAACACCGGCCCCCGGGACTCGAGGCGGATCGCCGCCGCGACAATCAAGAAGACGGGCGTCAGCACGATCATGGCGGCGAGGCTCACGACGATGTCGAAGAGCCGCTTGGCCGCGAGGGGCAGTATGTCCGACGGGGTGCGGATGAAGACCAGCATCGACAGGTCGGAGAGCTCGAAGAGGGACATCCGCCCCATGCCCAGGTGCAGCGGCTCGAGCGACACCACCACGGTCACGCCCTGGTCCTCGCACATCTTCACGGCCGGCTCGATCGTGTTCAGGCGCTCGCGCGGGACGGCGAAGACGATCTCGTCGAGCACCTGCTCGTCGAGGATCCGGGCGAGGTCCGAGAGGGAACCGAGGACCCTTCCGCTCGGGGACCGCACCGGTGCCTCGTCCAGCAGGATGAAGCCGGCGAGCTCGAAGCCCCACTGCGGGTGTTTCGCGAAGGTGATCGCGACCTCTTCGGCGGCGCTCCCCGTACCGACGATCGCGTACCGCCGCATGTTGTACCCGCTCCGGCGCAGGGCCCGGGCGGTCATCCTCACGACGAGCCGGCTGGAGACGAGCAGGCCGCTGGCGATCGCGAAGTAGAGGCCGATCAGGAGACGCGGCAGGCGCGTGTCGGCGCTGAAGAGGACCGCGAGCGTCACCACGGCGACGAGCGCGAGGGCCCTCGCGATGCGCCCGAGCTCCTCGATGATGCCCCGGGTGCGGTAGGTGCCGTACACCTGGGAGATCGCGGAGGCGGTGATCCAGAGGAGCAGGACCGCGACCACGCGCACCCAGAGAATCTCGATCGGCGGCGGCCCCCAGCGCGCCATCGGAGCGTGAGCGTAAGCGAAATGTGCCGCCGGAAGTGCGAGCGTGAAGAGGATCAAATCGGCCAGGCGGACGCAAAGATCGACGAATCGAGCGTGCTGTTTGAGCATCGTGGCCCCCCCCCTAGGAAACCGGCGGCGCAACCTACATCCGCAGATGTTTCCCTACAGTCCCACGAGTATGTGTCGATTTACATGCGGTCCTCAGCGGCGGTGTCTTTTTATGTGCAGAGCAGAGGCGCTCGCCTCCCTCGTGTGCACGTTTCGACCTCGAGAGCCGGTCGCTCCCCGCTCGTCTGGCCTTCGCTCGACCCGCGCGGGGCGTCTTCTCGTCCCAAATTGCGAGTCCAGCGACCGATCGCGGGCGGATCTCCGAATGGGGGATCCATGTCCGGATTCGAAATGAGAGCCAACGGATAGACCTCGTTGGCTGGCTGGACTGCGCCCATGACGACCCTCCCCGCCGCCCCTTACCCGCCGAGTGTCCAAGACGGGATTCCGAGACGGGAAAGATTTACCTATGCGCGCCGGGCCCAGACAGTGCGCGATAGGGGGGCGTCGGCGCGCGGTCCGGCGCGCACCTCGAACGTCACACCCTGTATGGGGCGAGTCCCGGCAGGACGCGCTCGAGGGCCGCGACGGCGGCCGCGCTCGCCTCGCGAGCGTGGCGCTTCCACTGTTCGTGGCCCAGCGGCCCGACGTCGTTCGCGACCCCCAGGAGGCACGCGGCGGGAACGCCGGCCCGCTCTGCGGCGCGGAGGAAGCCGTGGGCCTCGAGGTGCTCGACCTCGCAGCCGGATGCGCGGCCCAGGGCCGCGGCATGGTCGCCGTCCCGGGTGATCGCCACGACCGTGGCGCAGCCGACCCGCGGGAGGCCGCCCATGGAGAGGGCTTCGATCAGGGCGGGGGAGGAGCGAGCGAGGCCCGCGGCGGGGCCCGGAACGTAGGCGAGCCCGGCACCGGCATCCGAGGAGGTGAGCAGCGAGCGCTCGATCACCGCCACGCTCCCGATCCCGAGCCCGGAGCCGGGGAAGGCACCGCATGTCCCCACGAGGATCGCCCCGGAGACCGGCCGCTCGGCAAGCGCGGCCGCGGCCCCCAGGGCGGCCTCGACCGGGCCGACTCCGAGCGTCCGGGCGAGGACCCCGACGCCGCCGATGGAGCCGCTCCATCCGGCCTCGTCGGCCTCCAGGAGTGGAAGCAGGGCGTCGAGCTCCTCCTTCACCGCTGCACAGACGAGCAAGGTCTTCACCAGGTCGTCCCTATCCCCGTGGCCTCGGGATGTCGAGCGCCTTGCCCGCGGCGGGCGATCCGGGCGAAGAAGGGCCGACGATGTTCCATCCTTCTCCCGACCTCCGCAGCGCGAAGAGCGCATCCCGAACGGTCCTGGCCGTTCGCCTCGCGTGGAACGCGCCCAGCGAGCCGGGGGCCGCGCGCCCCACGCCCGCGGAGCTCGCCCGCGACGTGGTGATGGCCTACGGCGGGCGGGTGGTGACGTCGACGCCGGAGAGCCTGCTCGCGGAGCTCGAGTCTCCGACGGACACGCTCCAGTGCGCGGCGGCGCTCCACGATCGATTCGCCCTCGAGCGGAGCGAGTCCGGCCTCGCGGTCGCCGTTCGGGCTGCGGTCGCCGCCGGCGAGGTCCTGCGCCAGGGGCGCTTCCTGATCGGCGAGGCCGTGGGCCACGCGAACGAGCTCGTGGAGATGGCGGCTCCGGGTGAAGTTCTGTTCACTCAGAGTGTATGCCTCGGAATGACCCGCGGCGAGGTGACGTGGGAGCCGCACCCGGGCCCCGCCCCCGAGATCGGCCAGCCCGTGCATCGGCTCCTCGCCCAGCCCGGGGCTGCGGTGCCGGCGCTGCCCTTCGGAGGCTCGAGCCTGGCTCGTTCCCGCGCCGGGGCCCTCGGCAGGGCCCTCCGGCGCTCCGGGCCGCTGGCGTTGGCCGGGACGCGCGCCGTCGCCCGGGGTACCGCAGAGGCGGGCCGGCGGCTCTCCTCGCTGCCCCGCGGACAGAAGGTGGCGGCGGCGGTGATCCTGGCCACGGTCTTGGGAACCGCCTGGCTCGTGGGCACGACGAGGCAGGCCGCATCGATCGAATCGGCGCTGGAGAAGGCCCGGCCCGATGAGGCCCTCCGGCTCGCGGACGCTTGGTTCGGGGATTCCTCGGGCCGCCCCGAAGCGCGGGCCTGGCAGGGGAGGGTGCTCGCCGACCTCGATCGCCTCGACGAGGCACGGGAGAGGCTCGGACAGGCGCTCGAGAGGGAGCCCGGGCTCTCTTCGCGCGAGGGCATCGCCAGGGGGCTCGTCCGCACGCTGGACGAGTCCGGCGCGGATCGCGCGCTCCTCCTCAAGCATCGATCCTCCGCGCTGGAACGGGCGCTCCTCGAGGCGACGCTCTCCGAGCGCTACTGGATGCGGTGGAACTCGGTGGCGGTGCTGGAGAAGTACGGCCTGGGCGATCGGGTGGACCGGGTCGGCATCCGCCTCCTCGACCTGCAGCACGCGGGATCCTGCGGGACCCGGATCCGGGCGGCGCAGGAGCTGGGAAAGCTGGGCGATCGCAGGGCCCTCCCCGCCCTCCGGGACGCGCAGGAGAAGGGATTTCCTGGCGCCTTCTGCAATCTGCAGAGCGCGGCGCGGGACGCCATCGCCCTCATCGAGCCGTAGGTGCGAGGCCGCCCCTCGCGGGCGCGATTTCGTACGGGGTGGGGCGTCGCGGCCGCGCCGATGGAGCGGCCGCGATCAGGGCCCTCAGGCCGGGACGATCCAAGGAGCGGCGAAGCGCGGGTCCAGGCGTCCTTCCGCGAGGAGCTGCGGCCCGACCTCGGCCTCGAGGCGGTCGAGGGCTGCCTCCGCCGCGGCTCGAACGGGCGCCTCGATTGCGCCGGCTGCGCGCTCGAGCGCCGCGATCGCGCCCTGGCGGAACGCCGGACGCAAGCGCGCGTCGTCGTCGAAGGCGGCGCGGGCCGCCTCGTCGAGCATCGAAGCCGGGAGCGATGCGAACGCGAAATCGAGGCCCGAGGCCTCTCGCGCCGCCGCCGTGACGAAGAGCTCGCCGAAGCGAGCGCGCGAGATGCCCGCGTCGCCCCACGCCTCGATCACCGAGGCGGCGGCGCGCGCGGGCTCGAGGCCCGCCGCCTTCAGCGACAGGCCCAGCGCCTCGATCCGGTCGAGGGCGGCGCCCGCGCGGAGGATCTCGTCATGGGTGGCGAAGGCCCGGACCTCGGCTCGCGCCCCGGGCCCATCGAGGCCCCCGTGGTAGCGCGGGCGACGCCGGAGGAGCGTCTCGAGGGCGTCGCCGTCCGGTGCGTCGGGAAGGAACGCCCCGTTCGCCGCGAGCCGCAGGGGCAGCTCGCGGACCAGCCGCTGGGCCTTCCACGAGAGCTCCAGCGTGCACGTGAAGCCGACCTGGAAGAGGTGCTTCAGCGACGCGCCGGCCAGGAGGGTGGAGGCACGGACGGGTTCGTCGCCTGCGAGCTGCGACAGGCCGAGCTCGATCGTCGCGCGGACCGCCTGGGCCTGTGCGCGGACGGCGTCGGAGTCGGAGACGTCGACGCGATCGGCCACGAAGGAGGCGTTCATCACCGCGACGAGCTGGAGCTGCAGCTCGTCGCGGGCCTCGTCGGGGAGGAGGCCCAGCGCGCGGTCGAGGAGAGTGCCGCTCTCGAGGCTCGCCAGGAAGAAGCCCGGCGGCTCGTCGGGCGGCGCACCCGGAGCCGGCAGCGGGGCCGAGGGATCGACCTTGGCGTAGAGGCTCGCGGCCTCCTGGGGCGAGGGAAAGCCCAGGTCGGCCAGCCGCGCGTTCCGCCAGCGCCACGCGGTCTCGTTGAGCTCGCTCTCGAGCTCCCAGCGCACGGCATAGAGCAGCCGTCCCGCGCGGAACGGGTCTTCGGCGTAGAGATCCTGGATCAGCCGGCGAGCAGCGGCGTATTCGGCGCCTTCGGACGGGTAGACGAGGACGAAACGCCCCTCCGCCGTGTGCTCGATCGTGCCTTCCAGCTCGTCGGGGGGCTCGCCGTCCTCTTCGAGGTCGAAGACCCGCACGATCCCCCGGAGCAGGAGCTCGAGGACCTCGAGGTCCAGGCCTGCGAGGCGGGCGCGGTACTCTTCGTCCTCCGGGCCGCGCGCAAGGCGCAGCCAGAGCAGGACCTTCTCGGGGTCGATCTCGTCGCCCTTCCAGGCGTCGAGGTCGACGAAGAGACGGAACTGCTCCGGAGTGGCGAGGCGGACGATCGGCGCGGAGTCCGCGAGGCCGATCTCCTGGATCGCGAAGAAGAGATCCTCGGCGGGGAGGCTGGCGACCAGCGCTTCCGGCTGCCGGCTATCGAGGATCACGTCGAGCTTGCGCCGCCCTCGCGCTTTGGCGAGGGAGGCACGCTCGGAACGAAGCCACTGCGTGGAGAGCTCGGACATACTCGTCATACTGCCGTCGGCGGGACCGCGACTCGCACGGACCTACCGGACGCCGGGGCTCCCGCGATCAGCGAGCGGCGTTAGCCGGCCTTCTCGACCTTGTTGGCCTTGATGCAGCGGGTGCAGACGCGAACGCGCATCGGGCGGCCACCGACGTTGGCCTTGATGCGCTGCAGGTTCGGGAGCGTGCGCCGCTTGGTCTTGTTGTTCGCGTGGGAAACGTTGTTCCCAACGAGGGGACCCTTGTCGCAGATCTCACAACGGCGAGCCATCTTCGACTCCATTGGCAGGGCGCCTTCTACGGCGGCCCGCGAACTTCGAATAGAAGCGGCCAAAAGCGGCCGTTTCCGAAAAAGAGCGCGCAAGGTAACAGAAAAATCCGATTGATCAAGCGATTCGCGTGATCACCGAGCCGAAGGCGAGCAAACGCAAAGGAGCGCCCTCGCGCGAAGCGCGAGCTGAAGAAGTCGCTCCCTCGCCGCGGGGGGCGATTTCTTCACACGCTCGGCGAGATCGCAATTGCCCCGTGGATTCCGGGGCATGGGCGGCCGCCTACGAAGGCCGGATCTTCCGGATCTGCTCCTCCGCGAGCCGCGCGAGCCGCGTGCCGACGAGCAGCTCGCCCTCGAGACCAAGGCCCGGGAGCACGCTCCGGTTCGCCACGAGCAAGCGATCGATCGAGCTCCGGAGCGGCAGGCCCGAGAGGGCGGTCGTCCCGTCGGAGGTGAGCTCCACCCTTGCTTCGGACCGCGGCGGCCGGGCCCGGAAGCGGACGTGGCGCTCGTGGAACGGGAGGACCTCCTCGAGGATCGCGTCCAGGCGGGCGCCCGAGGCCTCCTCCGCTTGGTCTGCAGGGGCGAGGGAGGCAGCCGTCACGGTCCGCAGGCCCTCGTCGATGGCGCCGTTCGCTTTCCGCGCCACGTCGAGCTCGACCAGCGCCGGGCGGCCGAAGCCGGAGACGAGCACCAGCTCGCCGAGGCCGGGCGGGATCGCGTCCTTCGCTACGACGAGGTTCGAGACGACGAGCCGCTGCGGGGCGGAGACGAGCCCGGCCTGGCGGACGAGCTTTCGCTGCGCTCTCGACGAGGCGAGGAGCGAGGAG
This sequence comes from Vulgatibacter incomptus, assembly GCF_001263175.1. GTDB lineage: Bacteria > Myxococcota > Myxococcia > Myxococcales > Vulgatibacteraceae > Vulgatibacter > Vulgatibacter incomptus. The sequence goes on from NZ_CP012332.1 coordinate 324,371, forward strand.
ATGCGATCGAGGTCGGTCGCCGCGAAGCAGATCCGGCCCCGATGGGGCTCGGAGAAGCCCGCGAGCCGCACGCCCGACACGCCGCCGCGCTCGACCACGAGCTCCTCGGCGATGGCCGGGGCACCTGGCTCGCCGGCGAAGTCGCCGCGATGGCTCGCGATGAACGCACGGAGCAGCGAGGCGAGGCCGTGGCCCGGGAGCCGGCAGGCCTCGGAGAGGAGCGGCATCGTCGCGCGGAGGAAGCCCGTCGGGGACGCGTCGCCGGCGAGGTTCGACGCGAAGCCATGGAGGCCGAGGAGCGCCTCGCCCACGGGATGCGAGCGATCGATGGGCAGCTCGGTGAGCTCCTTCTCGCAGCGCGCCGCGAGGCGGGCGTGGGACCGGCGCTCCAGCCAGCCGTCGGGCGGGAGCCTCCCGGCGAGGAGGCGATCGAGCGTCGCCATTCCATCCGCCGCCAGGTCGAGGGATCGCGCCTGCGCCTCGCCGTCCGGGCCGAACGCCCGCACGAGGCTGGCGACGCGGGCGTCCCGGGAAGGCCGAAGCTCCAGCCTCGCTCGCGGCAGGAAGAGCTGCAGGCCTTCCGCGAGGGGCCGCGCAGAGCGGGACCAGGCGGGGATCGCACCCAGCTCGTCGAGGAGCGCGTGGAGCGCGGGGGCGGCCTTGGGCGTCGGAAGGATCGTCGGCCGCTGGGGCAGCCGGAATCCGCCCGCCTCGTGGTGATCGTAGGGGCCGCCATCGTCCACCACGAGCACCCGCAGGTTCCGCTTCGCGAGCAACGCGCCGGCGACGAGTCCCGGCAGCTCGGAGCCGAGGACGATGGCGTCATAGAGCTGGGTCGGACGCCTGGAGCCGCTCACGGTCGATCCGGATGCGGGCAGGCGAGGACGCCGGTGGGCCACGAATCGGGCGGCAGATCGATGGCGACCCTGCGGCCCTCGACGCTCACGAGGCCCTTGGCGAAGAGGCCGACGACCTCGGGGAGGAGGCGATGCTCCTGCTCGCGGATCCGCGCGTGGAGGCTCTGCTCCGTGTCGCCGGGGACGACCGGCACCGCGGCCTGGGCGATGATCGGCCCCGTATCCGTGCCGGCGTCGACCAGGTGCACGGTGCATCCCGCGACGCGGACGCCCGCGTCCAGCGCCTGGCGGGCAGCGGCCATGCCCGGAAAGGCGGGGAGGAGGGACGGGTGGACGTTGACGATTCGATCCTGCCAGTGGCGGATGAAGTCCTCGCCCAGGATGCGCATGAAGCCGGCGAGGACTACGAGGCCTACACCGCGCGCCTCGAGCTCGGCCGTGATCGCGGCGTCGAAGCTCCGGCGATCCGGGTAGCGGCCGTGCTCGACCAGGGCCGTGGGAACGCCGGCGCGCCGGGCCTTCTCGAGGGCGCCGGCGCCCGGGACGTTGCAGACCACCAGCGAGACCCGGGCCGGGATGCGGCCCTTCTCGCAGGCGTCCAGGAGGGCGGAGAGGTTGGTCCCCTCTCCGGAGGCGAGGACTCCGACTTCGAGCATACGGCGGCGGACCCTACCACAAGCCCGCGACTCGAGGTGCGGCGCCTCTTACTTGATCTCGCAGGTGGCCTCGCCGGAGCCGGCCTGGATCTCGCCGATGGTCACGGCGTCGATCCCGCGCCCGCGCAGGAGCTGGAGGGCAGGGCCCTCGTCCGAGCGCGGCACGATGATCGTGAAGCCGATCCCGAGGTTGAAGGTCTGGAGCATGTCGTCCGCCGGGACGTCGCCGCCCTCGCGGATCATCTCGAAGATCGCGGGGATCTTCCAAGCCTTGGAGTCGAGCATCGCCTTGGTGCCGTCCGGCAGCGTGCGCGGCACGTTCCCCACGAGACCGCCGCCCGTGATGTGGCTCATCGAGCGCACGTCGACGCCCGATCGCCGCAGCGCGAGGAGGTCGCGCACGTAGATCGTGGTCGGCTCGAGGAGCGCCTCGCCCAGCGTCCGCCCGCCCAGAGCCTCGGGGCGCTCGTCGAGCTTCATGCCCTTCGCCTCGAGGAGCACCTTCCGCGCGAGGGAGTAGCCATTCGAGTGGAGCCCGGAGGAGGGGAGGCCGATCACGACGTCGCCCACCTGCACGCGCTTGCCGTCGATCACCTCGGACTTCTCCACCACGCCCACGCAGAAGCCGGCGAGGTCGTACTCCCCCGGCGCGTAGAAGCCGGGGAGCTCCGCCGTCTCGCCGCCCACGAGCGCGCAGCCCGCCTTCGCGCAGCCGTCGGCGATGCCCGCCACCACGTCCGCCGCCTGGTCCGACGAGAGCTTGCCCGTGCCGAAGTAGTCGAGGAAGAAGAGCGGCTCCGCGCCCGTGCAGGCCACGTCGTTCACGCACATCGCCACGAGGTCCTGCCCGATCGTGTCGTGGCGCCCGGCGAGGAAGGCCACCTTCAGCTTGGTGCCCACGCCATCCGTGCCCGACACGAGGATCGGCTCCCGGTAGCCCTTCGGGAGCGAGACCAGGCTGGCGAACCCGCCGATGCCCGCCATCACCTCCGGGCGCATCGTCTTCTTTGCGTGGGGCTTGATCCGCTCGACGAGCCGATCGCCCTCTTCGATGTCCACGCCGCTGTCGCGATAGGTGATCGCCATCGTCCGCCTTCCGGTCTAAAGGTCGGCGCGTGGTTAGCAGAGGCCCCGCGGCCTTGCAAGGCGGGCCCTTGCTCCCGTTCGACGCTTGGCGTAAGGCGTGCCCGCTGGAGACTGCATGGTGACCTCCCCGGAAGACAGCGCGATCATCCTCGACCACCTCGCCTCCGTCCGCCGCCGCATCGCCGAGGCATGCGCGCGGGTCGGCAGGGATCCCGCCGAGATCCGCCTCCTCCTCGCCACCAAGACCGTGACCCCCGAGCGGATCCGGGTGGCCGTCGAGGCCGGCGCCACCCTCCTCGGCGAGAACCGCGTGCAGGAGGCCCTCGGCAAGTACGAGGCCATCCCCGAGGCCGAGTGGCACTTCATCGGCCACCTGCAGACCAACAAGGTCCGCCAGGTCCTCCAGTTCGCCAAGGTGATCCAGTCCGTCGACCGGCCCTCCCTCGTCGAAGCGCTGGACGCGAGGCTGCAGTCCGAGGGGCGGGCCATCGACGTCCTCCTCCAGGTCAACACCTCCTACGAGGAGAGCAAGTACGGCGTCGCCCCCGAGCAGGCGCTCGACCTGGCTCGACTCGTGAAGTCGCACGACACGCTCCGTGTCCGAGGCCTGATGACCATCGGGCCGCTCTCCGACGACCTCGAGCGCGTCCGCCGCGCCTACCGCCTCCTCCGCGAGATCCACGGCCAGGTCGAGGGCGAGCTCGGCCCGCTGCCGATCCTCTCGATGGGCATGTCCGGCGACTTCGAGCTCGCCATCGAGGAGGGCGCCACCCTCGTGCGCGTCGGCACCACCGTCTTCGGCGCCCGCGCCCACCCCGACTCGCACTACTGGCCCGACGGGAAGTAGCCCGCGAGCCCCGAGCCATCGGAGCACCGCGGCTTCGAGTGGCCCGCTCGCCGCGGATTGTCGACCCGGCCCACCGTTTCGTGCCTGGTCTGGACCCGGATCGAACCCCCCGCCCGAACCTCGATGTCAGGGGTCCGCGATAGGATCTGTGCCGATTCAAGTCGGGGGACAGTCCATGCGGAAGCGAGTGTTCGGACGCCAGTTGGAGATGCGGTTGCCGACGTGGGGAGGCCGCCGAGTGGGAGCAGGACGGAGGCCTGTCGGCTCCCGCCCAGGCGTATCACACTCGGTCCGCGGAGCGCTGTCGTGCAGGCACCCGGTCCACGTCACGATGCGCGTCCGTGACGAGGTCTGGAGCCTTCGCAGCCGGCGATGCTTCCGGGTTATCGAGGCCGCGCTCTTCGTCGGGTCGGATCGCCTCGGAATCCGACTCACGCACTACTCTGTGCAGGGAAACCATCTTCACCTCATCGTCGAGGCCCGCGATGCCCAGGCGTTGTCGCGGGGAGCGCAGGGCCTCAGCGTGCGGATCGCGCGTGGCCTCAACCGGCTGATGGTGCGAAAGGGGAAGGTCTTCGCCGACCGCTTCCACTCGCACGTGCTTCGCACGCCGCGCGAAGTACGCAACGCAATCGCATACGTCCTCGGCAACGCGCGGATCCACGCTGCGCGCCAGGGCCGTACGGCGTTTCCATGCCCGGACCCTTACGCGGCGGGCCCCGCAGAACAGGTTTCGGCGTCTCCGCCGCGCTCGGTTGTGTCGCCGCGGACGTGGCTGCTGCGGGTCGGATGGCGTCTCGCCCAGGCGAAGACCTGAGTCAGGCAGGAAAAAGGCGAAGCGGTCTCGTGAACCTGATCGCGGCCCAGCCGGCGTTCAGTCCATCCCGTCCGCGGGAGGGCAGGAACTCGCTGGATCGACGTCCGCGGGCATGACTCCCTCGGGCAGCCGAACGGCGCCAAACGTCGAGCCGGCCAATGGTAGCGGAGCAGGCTTCGTGGTCGCTCCCCGCGCGGTACCGCAGAAGAGGTCGTCGCTCACTGTGTCGGAGGTGAGCTCGATGTTGGCCTCGATTGTGCGAGGGCTGATGGGATTGCCGCACGCGTCGATCAGAGCGCCCTCGAAGGCGGCGCGAAACGATCCGCTTGAGTCCATCTCGACCCCGTGAAGCAGGACTGGATCGCCGACTGGCGCGAACGGAGCCGGGCATGGCGAAGCGGCCGACCGGGAGCTGGCGAGAGGCTGCAACGAGAAATTCATCATGCACGCGCCAGGCGGGCAGGTGTTTCCGGTCCCGAGAGTCATGTCGATGCTGGCTTCGAAATAGATGGGTGTCGCAGGGGCTAGGCTCGTGGCCAACGCAATGAGGAATCGGCCGTTCAGGTCGGGCACGACGCGAAGCTCTCCGCCCGAGCCTCCCGTCTCTCCACCGCCGCCCGCGCCTCCATCGCCCCAACGCCACCGTGGCCACCGGAGCCCCCCGAACCCCCAATGCCGCCGGTGCCGCCGGTGCCGTCCAAGCCGCCAGCTCCGCCGGTGTCGCCACCGCCGCTTGCGCCGCACATCGTGATCGCAGCCCGTTCGTAGCACCGAAGGTGGGCGTCGCGCTTCGAGGCGCATTCGACCGGATCACATCTCTCGGACGCGGTGCCAGTGCACTCGCTGCATGCGACGATCGAGGCCTGATACGACTCCTCACAGACCTCGTACCTGGCGCTCAGCAGGCAGGCGGCGCACTCGCGCGAGGACGCCAACGCCTCGGTCTCGCAGGCGAGGCGGTTCGATACCGAGCCCGAGCTGCCGTCGGCACAGCCGAGGCCCGACGAGAGCAGCACGACCGCAAACGACAAGTGCGCCCACCGGATATCCAACGTCATCGAACTTCCCCTCCCTTGCGCCCGGAGCACGGCCCCCCAGTGGCGGCGTCAGCCTAGATGAACGCGAGGCAAAGCGCGACCGAGCGCTGTGCGCGTGGGCCGTCACGGCCGCATACCTCCGCGTTAGCGCCCTCCACGACGAAATCCAGGAACACCCGCACCTTCGGCAAGGCCTGCCGGCAGCTGCTGGCCCGGGCTTCGCCTACGTGCTCGGGCGCGCGGCGCTCGGGCCGCGGGCGAGGGACGCCGTCGCGGCGAGGAGGCCGGTGGCGGCGCCGACGAGGGAGGAGAGGGCGAGGCCCTTCGCTGCGGCGGCAGGGGCGGTGGAGCCGCCGCTCGCGGCGAGGAAGGCGGCGCCCCCGACGGCGTTGCCGACGAGGAGGCCGGTGACCCGCATGGACGCGAGGAGGCCGCCGGCGGTGCCGAGGCGCTCGGCCCGTACGGAGCCCATGACGGCGCTGTTGTTGGGCGACTGGAAGGTCCCGATCGCGAGGCCCAGGCCGCCCAGGAGGGCGGCGACGGTGACGGCGTCGGCGACGGCGTCGTGGACGGCGAAACGGAGGAGGACGAGGACCACGGCAGCCAGGATGGCGCCGGTGGAGGCGATGCCGCGGGTCGAGTGGAGGCGGTCGGAGAGCCAGCCCGAGAAGGGCGAGACCACGGCGAGAACGACGGGGAGCGACGTGAGGACGAGGCCCATTTCGGTGGTGGAGAGGCCGAGGGCACGCGTCAGGTAGAAGGGCATCACCAGGTTCACCGCGCCCAGGGTGACGAAGACGAGGAAGCCCGCCGCGGCGCTGCCGGTGAAGAGGCGGTTGCGGAAGAGCCCGAGGTCGATCACGGGAGCCCGAACCCGCTTCTCGACGATCAGGAAGGCGATCAGCAAGCCGAGGGAGAGGGCGAGGAGGGCGCCGCTCTTCGCGCTCCACACCCCCCACACGTGGACCTGGGTGAGCAACAGCATCAGCGCGGTGAGGAAGAGGCCCAGGAGGATCGAGCCGGCGACGTCGAAGCGCTCCTTCGAAAGGGCGGCGGCGGGGACGGCGCGGCTGGCGACGAAGGCGGCGACGAACGAGATCGGGACGTTGGGCAGGAAGATCCAATGCCAGGAGAGCGCGCCGATGATGAAGCCGCCGACCGCGGGGCCTGCGGCGAGGCCGGCGCTGACGGCGAGGCCGACCAGTCCCAGGACCCGTCCCCGCTGGGCCGGCGGATACGCGGCCGTGAGGATCGCCGGGCCGGCGGCGTTCATCATCGCCCCGCCAACGCCCTGCACGACCCGGGCGATCACGAGCGGGATCACGCTGCCGGAGAGGGCGCACGCGCCGCTGGCGATGCCGAAGACGAGGAGTCCCGTCGTGTAGACGCGCCGCTGGCCGATGACGTCGACGAGGCGGCCGGCGTTGAGGAGGAGGGCGGAGAGGGCGAGGAGGTAGGAGAGGACGACCCACTCGACCTGGCCCAGATCGGCCCCGAAATCCCGGGCCAGGGTGGGGAGCGCGATGTTGACCACGCTGGCGTCGAGCGTGCTCATGAAGGTGCCGATGGCGACCGCCGCGAAGGCCACGTGGCGGCTGGGGTTGCCCTCGGGAGGGCTCGGCATCGACTTCGGGGGTGGCATGTCGCGCGATCGATCGCCTCGGAGGAGGGGCCCCTCCAACCTATGCCATTTCCTCGACTTTCCCGGCCCCTGGACGGGTTTTCCCGCGGCTCGGCCCGGTTCTTCGACGCAGTGCGGATTGAACCGCGACCGGAGCCGTTGTAAAGACGCGCCCCTATGGCCTGGTTCCGGAAGGAAAAGCAGAAGGTCGCCCCCCGACGGGGACGGACCCGCGAAGCCGAGCGAGCCGCATGGAGGGCCTCTGGTCCAAGTGCGACGGCTGTGGCGAGATCGTCTACCGCCCCGACCTGGAGAAGGCGTGGAACGTCTGCCTGGTCTGCGGCCACCACGGGGTGCTCCCCGCGCGGCGGCGGCTCGAGCTCGTCCTCGACGAGGGCTCCTTCGAGGAGCACGACGTCGGCCTCGCGCCCAAGGACCCGCTCCAGTTCTCCGACTCGAAGAAGTACCGCGATCGCGCGCGCCAGACCCACAAGGCGCTCGGCGAGCGCGACGCCTTCATCAGCGGGGTCGGGCGGATCGACGGGAAGCAGGTGTCGGTCGGCACGTTCAACTTCGCGTTCATGGGCGGCTCCATGGGCTCGGTGGTGGGCGAGAAGGTCACCCGGGTCTTCGAGCGCGCCATCGACCTGCGCTGCCCGGCGATCGTCTTCTCCTCGTCCGGCGGCGCCCGGATGCAGGAGGGCATCTACTCGCTGATGCAGATGGCGAAGACCTCCGCCGCGATCGCCCGCTTCCGCGAGACGGCGCAGCCCTACATCAGCGTGATGCTCCACCCGACCACGGGCGGCGTGGCCGCCTCCTTCGCGTGGCTCGGCGACGTGATCATGGCGGAGCCCAAGGCGCTGATCGGCTTCGCGGGACCGCGGGTCATCGAGCAGACCATCCGGCAGAAGCTCCCTGAGGGCTTCCAGCGCTCGGAGTTCCTGCTCGACCACGGGATGATCGACATGATCGTTTCGCGCAAGGAGATGCGCGAGAGGCTCGCCGCGGTCATCGGGCTCCTCGGCTAGGTGGAGTGCACGTGCTGCGGGGCGTGCTGCGTCGCTCCGGACATCGCGGCCCTCGACAAGCCGCTCGGCGTCCGCTGCAGGCACCTGGGCGACGACAACCTCTGCACGATATACGAGTCGAGGCCGCAGATCTGCCGCGACTACGCGGCGGACGCGCTCTGTGAGCGGATCGCGGCGCCGAGCCTGCACGAGCGCGTGGAGCGCTACCTCACGGAGTTCGGCCTCCTCGACGAGGCGCGAGCGAACGCCGGGGCGAGCTCGATGCGCCAGGCTCGCGGGCTGCCGATCCTCGGATAGAAGGGGACATGACGAAGGTCGAAGAGCTCCTGGCCACCCTCCCGCAGAGCTCGATCCACCTCGGGCTCGAGCGGATCACGGCGGCCTGCCAGGCCCTCGGCGACCCGCAGGGCCGCTTCGATTCGGTGCTCGTCGCCGGGACGAACGGCAAGGGCTCGACCTGCGCCTTCCTCGCCTCGGCCCTTGCCCGCACCGGCCGGAAGGTGGGCCTGTACACGAGCCCCCACCTCGTCTCCTTCCGGGAGCGGATCCGCATCGACGGCGCACCGATCTCTTCTGAGGCGCTGGAGCGCGCCGGGGCGAGGCTGCGCGCGGTGTGGCCGCCCTTCGGTGACCATCCAGACGCGCTCACCTATTTCGAGGCCGCCACCGCGCTCGCCTTCGAGGCCTTCGCCCAGGCGGGCGTGGAGATCGCCGTCCTCGAGGTGGGGCTAGGCGGGCGCCTGGACGCCACCAACGTACCGGGCACCCGGCTCTGCGCCACGGCGATCACCCGGATCGGCTTCGACCACATGGAGTACCTGGGGACGACACTGGACGCGATCGCCGGCGAGAAGGCGGCGATCGCGAGGTTCGGCGTCCCGATGGTGGTGGCGCCGCAACCCGACGAGGCGATGGAGGCGATCCGGCGCAAGGCCGAGACCGTCTCCGCGCCCCTGGTGGAGGTAGGCCGGGACGCCGCCCTGGTCAGGGCCCATGGGGGCCTCGAGTATCGAGGGCCCGATTGGGCGCTCGAGGGGCTCACCTTGGGGCTCGCTGGCGAGCATCAGCTCCAGAACGCGGCGGTCGCCGTGGCGGTGCTGGAGGCCGCCGTGCCGCGCCTGGGCGCAGGTCCGGACGAAGCTCGCGAAGGCCTTGCCGAGGCGCGCTGGCCGGGGCGCCTCGAGGTGATCTCCGCCGCTTGGGGGGAGCGCCCGCGCGTGATCCTGGACGGCGCCCACAACCCGGACGGAGCCCTGGCCCTCGCGGAGTCGTTCCCTCGCCTGTGGCCCGGCGTGCGGCCGCAGGTCGTCTTCGGCGTGCTCGGAGACAAGGATCGCCTCCCCATGATGCGGGCGATCTTCCCGCTGGCCGGCGAGGTCCACCTCTGCCTGCCGCCGAGCCCTCGCGCGGTGCCCACCGAGACGCTCGCGCAGGAGGCCGCTTCGTTCAGCGCGAGGCTGCACCTGCACCCGAGCCCGGAGAGCGCCCTGGAGGCCGCCAGCTCCCTCGCCGGCCCGGCGGGCACGGTGCTCGTCTGCGGCTCCCTCTACCTCGTAGGAGCGATTCGCGGCCTGATCTGCGGCGCCCCCTGAACGAGGGGCCTTTGCCGCGGTGCGTAGTCCCTTAGATTCCATGGGGTGCGGCACCTCACCGACGCGGTAGCACCGGCGGAGCTCACGGTCGACGACGTCGAGTTCAAGTCGCTATACCGAAAGACCGAATACGAGGCGCAGACCAGCGACGGATGGACGCTGGTCGTCACGCGCTACCAGCCGGTGCCTCGGCCGTTCTTCCAGCCGATCTTCGGAGAGCCCCTGCTGCTCGTCCACGGCTTCTGCCAGAACCGGCACGCGTGGACGAGCGGGCAGTTCGTGAAGAACCTGCTCTTCTTCGGCGCGGACATCCACATCCTCGAGCTGAGGGGCCACGGCAAGAGCTCCCGCGAGCTCCAGCTCCGACGCTCGCAGGCGGCCGGGCTGCCGCCGCCGGCGGACCTCGACTACGCGTGGGACATCGACAGCTACTTCCTCCACGACCTGCCTGCGGCGGTGGGGGCGGTGAAGGCCGTCACCGGGCGCGAGAGGATCTTCTTCTGCGGGCACTCGATGGGCGGGATGATCGGCTATGGCTATGCCGGGCTCCACGACGACTTCGAAGGGATCGTCACCATCGGCGCGTCGTCGGAGATGGGGAAGGGCTTCCCGCTCCTCAGGCTGATCGCGGCGGCGGAGCCCTTCCTCGGCGGCGCGATCGACGGCGGACTCGCCGCGGGCAACGTGGCCCGCCAGGCCTCGCACGTGTTGACCGGGTTCGCAGGTCGTTCGTTGCGGCGCACGGGCCTTCATGCGCTCGCGGACCGCGTGGGCCCGGCGTCGCTTCCGCCGACTCCGTACTCGTTCCGGTATCTGCCGACGGACGACCTGGTCCGGTGGGTGGAGTCCGCGTTCACCACGGGGCGGTACTCGACCTTCCGGGAGATCACCGCCTTCCTCACGATCCTCGCGAACCCCTCCCGGGCCACCTCCGACGACGTGAGGTGGCTGATGCGCCACGGCGTCGAGCGAGAGCCCCGCGGCGTCGTCACGCAGTTCGCCCGGTGGATCCGGCGGCGCGACCTCGTCTGCTACCGCACGGGCTACGACTTCAAGAGCGGCTTCGGGAACATCACGGTGCCGATGGCGATCATCTTCGGCGACCTCGACAAGCTCGCGTCGATGAAGAGCACCGCGGGCATCTACCGGCGCGCGCGATCCGAATACCTTCTCTGGCGCCCGGTGAAGGGGAACAGCCACGTGGAGCTCACCATGGGGCACGACATCCGGCAGATCTGCTACGACATCAAGAACCTGATCGACTTCGCCAGGAAGCACCGCGGCAGGCGGCCTTCGCTGCCCCGTCTCGAGGGGGACGCTTCGCCGCGCAGGTAGCGCCGCGGCCGCCGTGGTAGCTTGGCTCTGTGAGATCGTGGACGATCGGGTTGGTCTTCATCGCGTGGAGCGCGTCGGCAGCGGTGCAGGAGAACGTGCTCGGCGCGATCCGGACGCGCTCGACCGCCGACGGGACGTGGGTCGAGCTGACCGGGTCCCTGCCGCCGAGCTTCACGACCTCCTCGTTGCCGGACAAGCTGGTCGTCGACATCGCGGGGTCGCGCCTGGGGCCGGGGGTGAGCGAATCGCCGGGCAAGGGGCTGGTGCGCGCCGTCAAAGGCGAGGCGACCGGTGGCGGCGTTCGCATCGTGATCGATCTCGAGGAGGACGCGGAAGCGACGCTCTCCACCAGGGGGAACGTTCTGGTGGTCGCCGTGGCGCCGGGGGTTGCGCGAGCTGCCGCCGAGGCGAAGCGCAGGCAGGCCGAGGCCGATCGGCTCGCGGCGGAGGAAGGGGCGCGGAAGCAGGCGGAGGCGACTCGGCACGCTGAGGCGGAAGCTACGCGGATGAAGGCCGAGGCCGACCGGATCGCGGCCGCGGAATCGGCGCGCCAACAGGCGGAGGCCGACCGCCTCGTGGCAGCGGAAGCGGCACGCCAGCAAGCGGAGGTCGACCGTCTAGCGGCAGCGGAAGCGGCGCGCAGGCAGGCGGAGGCCGACCGCCTAGCGGCAGCGGAAGCGGCGCGCAGGCAGGCGGAGGCCGACCGCCTAGCGGCAGCGGAAGCGGCGCGCAGGCAAGCAGAGGCCGACCGCCTCGCTGCGGCGGAAGAAGCACGCCAGCAGGCAGAGGCCGACCGTCTCGCTACGGCGGAAGCGGCCCGCCGGCAGGCGGAGGCCGACCGCCTCGTGGCAGCGGAAGCGGCGCGCAGGCAGGCGGAGGGCGACCGCCTCGCGGCAGCGGAAGCGGCGCGTAGGCAGGCGGAGTCCGACCGGGCCGCGGCAGCGGAAGCGGCGCGTAGGCAGGCGGAGTCCGACCGGGCCGCGGCGGCGGAAGCGGCGCGCCAGCAGGCGGAGGCCGACCGCCGCGCAGCGGCAGAGGCAGCGCGTAGGCAGGCGGAAGCCGATCGCCTCGCAGCGGCGGAGGCCGCCCGTAGGCAGGCAGAAGCCGATCGGCTCGCTGCGGAAGAGGCCGCGCGCAGGCGAGCGGAGGCCGATCGTCTCGCTGCGGCGGAAGTGGCGCACGCGCAAGCCGAGGCCGTCCGAGTCGCGGCGGCGGAATCGCCCCGCCGGCAGGCGGAGGACGCCCGTATCGCCGAGGTCGCGCTCCACGCCGCGCCCACTCCGACCCCCGCCCCTCCCTCCCGCCACGGCGGCCCGGCAGAGATCAGCCACCTGGCGTTCCGTCCCACCGACGAGGGCGCCCGAATCACGATCCGGCACGACTCGCCGCCGGTCTGGCGGGTCGAGGAGCGAAAGGGCCTCCTGCTCCTCACCCTCGAGAACAGTCGGATCCCGCGGCCGAACGATAGGAGGCCCATCGACGCGAGCTTCTTCGGTACCGTCGTGGGCCTGATCCGGCCGGTGGAGGACCACGCCGACCACGCCGTCCGCGTGGAGATCGCCCTTCGGAAACCGAACGCCCGCTACGAGATCACCCAGGACGACGAGGGGCTCGTCCTCGACTTTTCGCGATAGCCGACGCCTCCGTGCCCGCCGAAGGGTGGGGAAATTGCCCGAGCTGGCACGAACGGCTGGCGGCAGCGCTTCGCCTCTGCTTTTCTGCGCCGGTGCGTCTCGCCGGCCTCCGCGCCTTCCTCTTCGTGATCCTCCTCGCCGGCGCTGCCGTTGCCCGGGCCCAGGGCCCGCTGCCTTCCGGCGTCGAGCCGGAGACGCCCGTCCACCTGTCCGCGGATCGCCTGGTCCGCGACGAGTCCGGCGTCGTGGAGGCGGAAGGGAACGTCCGCCTCATGGCGGGCACCCTCCACCTCGGCGCCGATCGGGTCCGCTACGATCCCGAGGCGCAGTCTGCCGAGCTCTCCGGTTCCGTCACCCTCGTCGACGGTGAATACGTGGCGCGGGCCGCGACCGCCCGGATCGACCTGGCGGAGCGGACGGGCGTCTTCGAGCACGCCGCCCTGTTCCAGAAGCGGGATCCCGTCGATCCAGACGCGATCCTGGCGGCACGGGACGTCGAAGACGTCCGGCGAGCCGGACACAACGAGCTCGAGATCCACGCCGAGAGGGTGGCCCGGCTCGCGGACGGGAGCTACGCTGCGAGCCAGCCGTCGGTCACCACCTGCGATTGCGGCGACCACCCGCCCGACTGGCGGATCGGCGCGTCCGAGGCGCGGCTCTCCACCAAGGACCGCCTCAGCCTCAGCTGGCCCGTGCTCTACGCCCGGGGCGTGCCGATCTTCGCGGCCCCCTATCTCTCGATCCCGGTGACGGACGAGCGCAGGTCGGGCCTCCTCTTCGCGGTCCCCCACATCACGGGCCGTCGCGGCGCCTCGTACGAACAGCCCGTCTACATCGTCCTAGGCCACTCCTACGACATGACGGTGAGCGCCGGCTACTACACCGGGCATCAGATCTCCCTCTCCGACCGTGGCAGGAGCGAGAAGGCCGACGTCTTCCAGGGCCCTCGCGGATCCCTCGAGTTCCGCTACACGCCGCGGGTGGGGACCGCCGGCCGCGCCTTCGTCGCCTACGGCTACGACCTCTCCAAGACCGACAACCAGGTGCCGGGAGCGGCCCCGAGCCGCTACGCGATCCAGGCCGACCACATCGACGATTGGGGAGGGCACTTCTCCGATCGACTGGCGCTGAACCTCGTCTCCGACCGCGACTACATCCGGGACTTCGTCGACGACATCGTGCTCCGGGGCGAGCAGACCCTGCGGAGCACGGCGTGGGTGGGCTACCGGAAGGGCGCGGTCCTCGGCGTGGCGGAGGGCTCGTTCCTGCAGGATCTCCGTCCGGCCTTCGGCCCGGAGGTGACGGCCCCGCCGGAGGGCTTCCAGGAGACCTTGCGCCTCTTCGGCGCTGGCGCCCGGAACACCTTCCAGCGCGTGCCCGCCGTGGCGATGGACGTCGCCCGCATCGAGGGGCCGCTGGGCTCGGGGCTCTCGCTGCACCTGGGCGCCGCCCGCTTCGCCCCCTGGACCTCCGCCGCCTTCGGCGACGTGGGCCTCGACGGCCTGGGGCCCGGCGACTTCGGCTACCCGGGCCCCGATACGGGCGAAGGCGATCACATCTTCGAGCGGGGCGGCAAAGACGGTTCCATCCCGGGCGAGATCCCCCGGGCCACCAGGCTCAGCATCCGCCCGACGGCCTCGTGGCCGCTCCTGGCAGGCCGATACCTCTCCCTCACGCCCTACGCGGGCTGGCGCGAGCAGCTCTACCAGTACGGCCCCACCGGCGCCGACACGGGAGTCGCCGGATGGGGGCTCTTCGGCGCAGCGGCCCATACGGAGCTGGCGCGCACCTTCTCCAACGGCGTCCGGCACGCCTGGATCCCGAAGGCCGAGCTCCGCCGCCTCTGGCCGGGCCACGTCCGGAACGCGCCCTTGCAGCTCCCCTCGCAGATCTACGACGAGCTCGACATCCTCCCCCTGCGGGCCACGACCCAGTCTCGCCTCAGCCTCGCGAGCCAGCTCGAGGTCCCGGGGCCGGGTGGGGGGCTGATCGCCATCGAGGCCGAGGCGGGGCAGAACTTCATCCTCGCGCCTTCGCCCTACATCGCAGAGGGCTTCGCGACGGCGACCGCGAGGCTCTGGCCGGTCCAGCTCGCGGGGCTCGCGCAGTGGGATCCCCACCGGGGCCAGATCACCGAGGCGGTCGCCGAGGCGTCGATCAGCGATCGACGCGGCGACCAGCTCCGCGGCAACTACCGGAGGCTCGCGGTCGGCGCGTCGTCGAGGCTCCTCGCCGGCCCGGACGAGCTCTTCTCCGACCTCTACTTCACGGAGACCTTTCGCCCGCCCGTGCTCCAGGAGCTGGAGCAGATCGGTGCCGGCGCGACCGTCGTCCCGTTCCCGTGGCTGACTCTGAGCTACGACCTGCTGTTCCTGCCCGATCTCCCCTCGGCCAAGCTGCTCCAGCAGCGGGCTTCGGTAGGCCTGCGATCGGCGTGCGATTGCTGGGCCGGCGCCTTCCACTTCGGCAAGCGGCGGGACGAGGGCCTCGACTTCTGGGTGTCCTTCAACCTGGGTCGAATTTAGGAAACGGTCGCGGCAACGCCTCGTACGGCCTGCCGTTCGAAAGTCCGCTGACCATCCTTGACGGGCCGGAAGTCTCGGCCGTAGGTTGCGCGGCGCGTCAAACCCAGGAGTTTTTGAAGATGGCAGCAAAGGTTTTGGTCAGCGACGATCTGTCCCGAGAGGGCATCGAAATCCTCGAGCGCGGCGGCCTCTCCGTCGACGTCAAGGTGGGCCTCAAGCCCGAGGAGCTCCGCGCGATCATCGGCGAGTACGATGGCCTGGCCGTGAGGTCGGCGACCAAGGTGACGGCCGACCTCCTCGCCGCGGCGGGGAAGCTGAAGGTCGTCGGCCGCGCCGGCGTGGGCGTCGACAACGTCGACCTGCCTGCGGCGACCAAGCGCGGTGTGATCGTGATGAACACGCCGGGTGGATCGTCCGTGACGGTGGCGGAGCAGACCTTCGCCATGATGCTCTCGATGTTCCGCCACGTCCCCGCGGCGACCGCGAGCGTGAAGCAGGGGAAGTGGGAGAAGAAGAAGTTCCAGGGGCGCGAGGCGGCCGGCAAGACCCTCGGCGTGATCGGCATCGGCAACATCGGCGCGATCGTGGTGGAGCGGGCCCGGGCCTTCGGGATGAAGGTGATCGCCCATGACCCCTTCATCTCCCCCGAGGCCGCCGCGAAGCTCGGCGCCACCCTCGTTCCCCTCGAGGAGATCTGGTCGAGCTCCGACGTGATCTCCCTCCACGTGCCCCTCACCGAGCAGACGCGCCACATCGTGAACGCGCAGACCCTCGCGAAGATGAAGCCGGGCTCGTACCTGGTGAACGCGGCACGGGGAGGCGTGGTCGACGAGGTCGCCCTCGCCGACGCGCTCAAGAGCGGCCACCTCGCCGGCGCCGCCCTCGACGTCTTCGAGAAGGAGCCGCCCGCCGCCGATCATCCGCTCTTCGCCCTCGACAACTTCGTGTGCGCGCCGCACCTCGGCGCGTCCACCCAGGAGGCCCAGGAGATCGTCGCGGTGCAGCTCGCCGAGCAGATGGTGGCCTTCTTCCAGGACGGCTCCATCAAGAACGCCGTGAACGTCCCCGCGGTCTCGAAGGAGCTTCTCGAGCACCTCGGGCCCTGGCTCGACCTCGCGGGCCGCGTCGGCGCGGTGGCCGGGCAGCTCGCGCCGGAGAACGCCTCCAAGGTGACCATCGAGCTCACGGGCGAGGTCACGGAGCACGGCACCAAGCCGCTCACCAACGAGATCCTCCGCGGGCTCCTCCCGTTCTTCACCCAGGATCCGGTGAACGTGGTGAACGCGCCGGCCCTCGCCAAGGAGCGCGGCCTCGCGATCACCGAGGTGAAGAAGGCCGAGAGCCCCGACTACGCCTCCACGATCGGCATCAAGCTCGAGGGCGCCTCGGGCTCCATCGAGGTCGTTGGCTCGGTGCTGGGCAAGCACGACCTGCGCATCACGCGGATCGACCGCTTCGAGATCGACGCGGTGCCCGACGGCTACATCCTCGTGCTCCGCAACGAGGACGTCCCGAAGATCGTCGGCAAGGTCGGCAGCATCCTCGGTGACGCCGGGGTGAACATCGGCCGGATCCACCTCTCGCGCTCGGCGCGGAGCGGCCAGGCGTTCTCCATGATCAACATCGACTCGCCGGCGTCGGCTGCGGTGCTCGCCGAGCTCCGCGCCGTCCCGCACGTGATCAGCGTCACGCCGATCCAGCTCTGATTTCGAAACGAGGAAGCAATGAGCCGCAAGCACAACTTCAACGCCGGTCCGTCGACCCTGCCTCTCGCGGCGCTCGAGAAGGCGGCCGCGAACCTCGTCGATCACGAGGGCCTCGGCCTCTCGGTCCTCGAGATGAGCCACCGGTCCAAGGACTTCGAGGCGATCCTCGCCCACGCGAAGGAGACCCTCGCGGGCCTCCTCTCGCTCCCCGCCGACTACGACGTGCTCTTCCTCCAGGGCGGCGCGTCCCAGCAGTTCGCCATGGTGCCGATGAACCTGGGCAGCGGGGGCGCGTACGTGACCACCGGCGCCTGGTCCCAGAAGGCGCTGGCGGAGGCGAAGGTCGTCGGCGAGCCGGTGGAGATCTGGACCGACAAGGCCGACAACTTCCGCAAGGTCCCCGCCGAGAGCGAGGCGCTGGCCGTCCCGGCGGGCGCCCCCTTCCTGCACTACACGACCAACAACACGATCTTCGGCACCCAGTTCCACTACGTGCCGAAGGCCTCGGTGCCGCTCGTCGCGGACATGTCGAGCGACTTCCTCTCCCGGCCCATCGACGTCCGGCCCTTCGGCCTGATCTACGCCGGCGCCCAGAAGAACGCCGGGCCCTCCGGCGTGACCATCGTGGTGGGCCGCAAGTCCATCCTGGAGTCGTTCGCCGGACCGAAGTGGGTCCCCACGATCCTCCGCTACGAGACCCACGCCAAGGCGGACTCGCTCTACAACACGCCTCCGACCTTCGGCATCTACCTCTGCTCGCTGGTCTTCGACTGGATCCGCGCTCAGGGGGGCTGGAGGAGATGGCCCGTCGCGCCCAGGCCAAGGCCGCGCGCATCTACGACGTGATCGATCGCCGCAGCGACGTCTTCCACGGCCACGCGGAGAAGGGCTCGCGCTCGCTGATGAACGTGACTTTCACGCTGAACGGGCCGGAGGAGGAGAAGCGCTTCCTCGCCGAGGCCAAGGCGGCAGGCTGCCTGGGGCTCGCCGGCCACCGCAGCGTCGGAGGGATCCGCGCCTCCATCTACAACGCGCTCCCGATGGAGTCCGTCGAGGTCCTCGCGTCCTTGATGGAGAGCTTCAAGCCCTGACGCGGCGGAGCCGGAGGCGGAGCAAACGAAAAGAAGAGCGTATCCGCGCACGCGAAGCCGTAGGCGGAGCCACGGAAAGGCGCGATCGCGCGTAGCGCGGCTGACGGGATCGGACCTGCTTCAGCAGGGCCGATTCCTTCATACGCTCTGGTGGCTTGCGAACGGCTGGCGAGATAGTAGAGTGCGCGGCCTTTCGGGGGAGTCGGAGCAGTTCATGTCCAATGTCGCGGTGATCGGCGTCCAGTGGGGCGACGAAGGCAAGGGAAAGATCGTCGACCTCTTCACCGAGCACGTCTCGGTGGTGGTCCGCTTCCAGGGCGGCAACAACGCCGGGCACACCCTGGTCGTGGGCGGTGAGAAGACCGTCCTCCACCTGATCCCGAGCGGCATCCTCCACTCCGGCAAGATCTGCGTGATCGGCAACGGCGTCGTCGTCGACCCCGAGGTCCTCTGCAGGGAGATCGATCAGCTCCAGTCGAAGGGCCTCCTGTCCGACGACCGCCAGCTCGTCCTCTCGGACGGCGCCCACGTGATCATGCCCTGGCACAAGCGCATCGACGTGCTGCGCGAAGGCGCCATGGGCGACGCGAAGATCGGCACCACCGGCCGGGGCATCGGCCCGACCTACGAGGACAAGGTCGCCCGCCGCGGCGTGCGCGTCTTCGATCTCGTGCGTCCCGATCGCTTCCGCGCGGCGGTGGAGCGCGCGCTGCCCGCGGCGAACGAGGAGATCGTCCGCCTGGGCGGCGAGCCGTTCGAGGCCGAGCAGGTGATGGCGGCCTACGCGAAGCCGGCGGAGCGCCTCGTGCGCTACGTGAAGGACGCCTCGCTCTTCGTCTACCAGCGGATCCAGGCCGGGGACAACGTCCTCTTCGAGGGCGCGCAGGGCACCCTCCTCGACGTGGACCACGGCACCTATCCCTACGTCACCAGCAGCAACACCGTGGCGGGCAACGCCGCGGTGGGCAGCGGGGTGGGGCCCAGCTGCATCGGCGAGGTGATCGGGATCACCAAGGCCTACACCACCCGCGTCGGCTCGGGTCCGTTCCCCACGGAGCTCCTGGGCCAGGTGGGGCAGGACCTCCGTGACAAGGGCGGCGAGTACGGCGCCACCACCGGCAGGCCCCGGCGCTGTGGCTGGCTCGACGCGGTGGTGATCCGCTTCGCCGCCCGGGTGAACGGCCTGGCTGGCCTGGCGTTCACGAAGATGGACGTCCTCACCGGGATGCCCACGCTGAAGATCGCGGTGGCGTACGAGCTCGACGGCGAGCGGGTCGACGAGCTCCCCACCGACGGCGAGTCCCTCGCTCGGGCGAAGCCGATCTATGAGGAGATGCCGGGCTGGACCGAGGACCTCTCCGCCTGCAAGCGGTACGAGGAGCTTCCGGAGAACGCCCGTCGCTACATCGAGCGGATCGAAGAGCTCGGCCGCGTGCCGGTGATGGCGGTCAGCGTCGGCCCGGATCGGGCCGAGACCATCCTGCGTCGAAACCCCTTCGTCTCCCCGTAGGAGCGATCGGCCGCCGGTGGAAGCCGAGCGGCCGACCTCTGGCGGAGCGCCGTGAAATCCCTCCCGAGTACGCTCCCTTGCGAGGGGCGCACCGGGCAGGTCGAATTCCGGTACACGCATTCGCGAGATCGGGCATGGTCCGCGACGCACGGCGGTTCGACCGCTGAAGGCACGTTGCCGGATGGACGTTCCATCCTTGCTGCGGGGACGCCTTCCGGCGTATAACGCCGTGCTCTTTTTTGGGGGATTGTCTCACCCCGTAGGGAGAAGACGTTGCTCGATATCATTCCTGCGCTCATCGCCCAGGCCGAGGCTCCTAGCGGCGCCGGCGGCATCCTCGGCATGGCGCCCATCCTGCTGATGTTCGTGGTCATCTACTTCCTGATGATCCGGCCGCAGCAGAAGCAGGCGAAGAAGCACCGGGATTACGTCGCTGGCCTCAAGAAGGGCGACGAAGTTGTTACCAACTCCGGGATCTTCGGGAAGATCGAGGCCATCGAAGACACCGTGGTTCGCCTCGAGATCGCCCGGGACATCAAGATTCGGGTGCTCAAGTCGCAGATCGCCGGCGCCCAGCCCGGTGCTGCCGACGTCGCTCCCGGCGCGCCCGCGCCGGCTCGCAAGGATTAACGCCGCCCGTTCCTGCCTTCGGCTCCGACTCCTGCCTTGGGAGTGGGGGGCGGCGGGCGGGGACGGCGTGAGGTTACGCATGGAACGTAGCTGGTACGTGCGGCTCTGGATCGTGCTCGCGGTGGTGCTCAGCGCCACCTACCTGCTCATCCCGACCTTCGTCTACTTCACCCTCCCCGCCGAAGTCCGGAACGACAAGGATGCCTTCGAGGCCGCCTTGCCCGGCTGGGCGCCCAAGAAGCGCATCAACCTGGGGCTCGACCTCCAGGGCGGCGTGCACCTCGTCCTCGGCGTCGATCTCGACAAGGCCGTGAAGGACAAGGTGGTCCGCCGCGCCGACGAGATGCGGACCTTCGCGACCGAGAAGAAGCTCTCGGTCCAGTCGATTCAGGCCAACCGCGCCAAGGAGGAGATCCTCGTCTCCTTCGCCTCCGATGCCGATGCGGATGCCTTCCGCACCGCGGCCCAGGAGTTCTTCGGCGACATGCACCGGTCCGGAGGCGGAACCGCCAGCCGCTACGCCTTCGACGCCGAGTATCTGAAGCGGTTCAAGGAAGGCGCGCTCGATCAGGCGCTGCGCACCATCCGCAACCGCATCGACAAGTGGGGCGTCTCCGAGCCCACCATCGCCAAGCGCGGCAGCGACGGCATCCTCGTCCAGCTCCCGGGCTTCAAGGATCCCGAGAAGGCCAAGGAGCTCCTCGGCCGGACGGCCCAGCTCGAGTTCCGCATCGTGGCCGACTCCGAGGCTTCGAGCCTCGTCGACAACCTCGGCGCGCTCCCCGACGGGATCACCAAGGGCTCCGACGGCTACCAGGCCTATCTCCAGTCCACCGATCGCCAGGCCCTCGAGCACTTCGTCGACGGCAAGGCGCCGGAGGGCCTGGCCATCGCCACCAGCAAGGTCGAGGCGCGTGACGCCGCGGGCCTCGCGGGCGCGGTCAGCTACCGGACCTACGTGCTCCGCTCCAAGACCGAGATCACCGGCGACAAGCTCACCGACGCCCGCGTGGCGGTCGATCAGTCTGGTCTCGGCGGCGGCAAGCCCTACGTCTCGCTCTCCTTCGATCCGGAGGGCGCGCGGGCCTTCGAGCAGCTCACCGGCGCGAACATCGGCAAGCGCCTCGCGATCGTCCTCGACGGCAACGTGGACTCGGCTCCTGTGGTCCAGTCGAAGATCGCCGGCGGAAGCGCCCAGATCACCCTGGGTGGCAACCGCAACTACAACCAGCTCATCGAGGAGGCCAACGAGCTCTCCCTCGTGCTCCGCTCCGGCGCGCTCCCCGCTCCGGTGTCGATCTTCGAGGAGCGGACCGTGGGCGCGTCCCTCGGGCCCGAGCTCATCCGCAGCGGCGCCACCGCCTCGGTGGTCGGCCTCCTGCTGGTGCTGCTCTTCATGGCGGTCTACTACAAGCTCACCGGCGTGATCGCCGACGTCGCCCTGGTGCTGAACGGCCTGCTCATCCTCGCGGCCCTCGGCATGGTGGGCGCCACGCTCACGTTGCCCGGCATCGCCGGCTTCATCCTCACGCTGGGGATGGCGGTGGACGCGAACGTGCTCATTAACGAGCGCATCCGCGAGGAGCTGCGGCACGGGAAGAACTCCAAGGTCGCCATCAAGGAGGGCTACGGCCGGGCGTTCGCCACGATCTTCGACGGCCACGTCACCACCCTCGTCGCGGCCTTCGTGCTCCTCCAGTACGGAACCGGTCCGATTCGCGGCTTCGCGGTCACCCTGATCATCGGTCTCGTCGCGTCGCTGTTCACCTCGATCGTCGTCACCCGCCTCGTGAAGGATCGCCTCTATCAGGGCCGTCCGGGAGAGGTCATCTCGGTCTGACGGCCGAGGTCCGCACGGGGGGGCCGCTCGTCGGCCCCGCCGGCGGTGGAGAAATCTCATGGAACTCATCAAGCCGGGTACGAACTTCGACTTCCTGGGGAAGCGGCGGCTCCTGATCACGATCTCCCTGGCGTTGATCGCCGGGGTCCTCGTGCTCCTCCCCTTCCGCATCAACTTCGGCGTGGACTTCGCCGGCGGCACGGAGATCGAGGTCAAGTTCAACCAGCCCGTGTCGGCAAAGGACGTGCGCCTCAAGATCGAAGAGGCGGGCTTCCACGACGCGAGCGTGCAGCAGTTCGGCACCGCCGAGGAGAACTCCTTCCTCGTCCGGGTGCAGCGCGTGTCCATCCTCAGCCACGAGCAGGCCGAGGCGCTCCGCCAGAACCTGGAGAAGGAGCTCGCCGCCTACGGGGTCGAGTCCGTCGACTTCGACGAGCACGTCGGCGACCGGGTCGACATCCGCACCGAGAGGCCGGTTCCGCTCGAGGCGCTCCGCGGGGCGGCCACCGGGACGGGCGTCCACCTCTCGCAGACCAGCGAGCCGATCCGCGACCTCACCCGCGCCGGCCAGCCTGCGTACCAGGTCCTCACCCAGGGCCTGTCGGACAAGGTCTCGGAGGCGCTCCGGGCGTCCTTCGGCGAGGACACGGTCGACGTTCGGCGCGTCGAGTACGTCGGTCCCCAGGTCGGTCAGCAGCTCCGCAACCGCGGCATCATGGCGGTGCTCCTGTCGATGGTGGCGATCCTCCTCTACATCGCCTTCCGCTTCGACCTCCGCTTCGCCCCTGGCGCCGTCGTCGGCCTCTTCCACGACGTCGCCGTGGTGCTCGGCTACTGGGTGGTGACCGGACGGGAGTTCAACCTCACCTCCATCGCCGTGATCCTCACGGTGGTCGGATACTCGGTGAACGACACCATCGTGGTCTTCGACCGGGTCCGCGAGGTGCTGGCGCGCAACAACGGCAAGTCGCTGCTGGAAAACATCAACATCGCCACCAACGAGGCTCTCGGCCGCACCGTGATCACCTCGGGCGTCACCGCGCTCTCGCTGGTCGGCCTGCTGATCTTCACCTCGGGCTCGCTCTTCGACTTCGCCGCGGCGATGCTCGTCGGCATCATCGCCGGCACCTACTCGTCGGTGTTCATCTCCGGCCCCGTGGCCGTGTGGATCGACCACTGGATGCAGAAGCGCGACGCGCAGAAGGCCGCCCTGGCCGGCACGACCCGAGGCGCCACCAAGCGCGCCCCGGCCCACGCCGACTGACGTCGAGTCAGAAGTTGCTCGGACGAGAGGCCGGGGAGAGCGAGAGCTCCCTCCGGCCTTTCGCGTTTGTTGCGGCCAGGTCGAAGTGGCGGGGTGGGCCCGTCAGGCGAGCTCGCGCAAGCGCGCAGGGATGGCGCCGGGCGAGGGCAGGCCGAGGTTCGCGAGCGCGTGGCAGAACGCAGAAGGCGAGGCGTAGCCGAGCATCTGCGACACGCCCTCGGTGGTGGCGCCGGGCGCGCTCATGAAGCAGACGCCCATCGTGGTGCGCCACCGCTGCAGGAGCTCGCGCCAGCCGCCGGACGCGTTGTACGCGTAGCGGTCGTGGTAGGCCTGCAGGTAGCGGAGGATCGGCGGGCGGGAGCGCCCGAGGGCGTCCTGGACGTCCACCAGCATGGGCCGCCGCGCCAGCGTGGCCAGGGCCGGATCCACGATGGCCACGAGCTGGCGCAGAGGGGCCGGCACCTCCTCGACGAGCGCTCCAGGATCGATCGGGTCGAGAGGCACGCCTTCGGCGCGGAGGACGGCGACGATCGTCTCGGTCGCCGCTTCGGCTCGGACCTCCATCGAGGCCGTCGCGTGGAGGAGGGCCTGCAGCGTCTTCGCGGAGAGCTTGCCGGTCCCGCCCGGCTCCACCAGCCGGGTGCCGAGGAGCGTAGGCTCCCACTCGACGATCAGGGTGGTCGCGCTCGCCTCCCGGCGGAGGTGCCAGCCGCTGCCGCGCCGCTCGGAGAGCCACTCGCCCGGGGCGAGGACCACGTCGCCGCCCGGGCGGCGGACCCGAGTCTCACCTTCGAGCGAGACGAGCACGTTGGAGCGGGCGGGGTCGAGCCGTCGTCCGAAGTGCCCGACGAGCAGCGCCTCGTCGTCGACGAATCCCAGGCGGCTTTGTACGAAGATCCGAAACCGCGTGTGCAGGATCGCGTGATCGGCGAACCGGACTCCGAGCTCCGGCACTTCGACCTGGCGAACCGACACGAGCACTCGAACCTCCACGGGCGCCGCGGGCGCCTCGCAGGGCCGCCCCCCGCCACGCGAGACGGCACCGCTCTGGCACGGCGGCGCCTCACATCAGCGTATCACCGGAGTCGGTTTACAAAATGACAATGGATCGAGGCCCCCCTTCGTGGTCGTTTCAAAAGTTGCTTCGGCAGGAAAGCGGAGCGCTTTCGAGACCCTGCTTTCGAGACCGTGGAGGACGACGAGATGACGAACTGGAACATTCGCCTGGCGTTGGCGCTCTCTTTCGCATGCGCTGCCTGCGGCGGAAAAGCCGAGCCGAAGTCAAACATCGATCCTCCGGAGGATTCGGGCGAGACGGTCGCGGATCGCTGTGCGCCCGCCGATCTGTCGGGCTCCCTCGCCGGCGGCTCGTGGGATCCTCGCTTCACGGTGGCCGGGCTCACGGGCCACGACGGCCAGGCGCCGACGGTCTACGACTTCGCAGTGGATCCCGAAGGGCGCCTCCTCGCCGCCGGGCGCTTCCATTGGAACGGAAGCGACGTGGTTGGCCCTCTGGCCCGCCTCGAGGCCGGGACGTGGAAGCCGGCGCAGTCGACCTGGACTCGCGAGCCTCCCCCCGGCGGCTTCTCCGCCGTGGCCTCGGCGCCGGACGGCAAGCTCGCCCTCGCCACCCACCGCACCCTCGCGCCGCGCGGGGGCGAGATCTGGCTGGACGGCGAGCCCATCGCCACCTTCTCCGGCGCCGTTCGTCGGATGGAGTGGGTGGGAGACCGGCTCTGGGTGGCGGGCTCCTTCGAGCTCGACGGCGTCGACGGCGCCTTGGGTCTGGCGGTTTGGGATGGAAACGCCTGGTCGCCGGCGCCCGGCGGTCCCGCGGACGGATCCGTCTTCGCCCTGATGGTCGAGGACGGCCACGTCTGGGCCGGCGGTGCCTTCGACGCAATCGGGGGGATCGAGTCGCACGGCCTCGCCGAGTGGGATGGCGAGACCTGGATCGCCCACGACGTCGACCTGCCTCGCGCCGTCGTCTACGCGATCGCGCGGGACGGCGACGAGCTCTACCTGGGCGGTGGACTCTACGTCGAGGAGGGCGAGATGGGCCACTCGGTCGGCGGCATCCTCCGTCGCAACGACGCGGGCTGGGAGCTCGTGGGAGGCGGCGTGGCCGCCGGCTACAACTACGGCATGGTCAGCGACCTGCTCGTGCACGGCGGCTACCTCTACGCCACGGGCTGCTTCTCCTTCCTCGGCGGCGGCGCGCTCGATCCCGACGCCATTCCGTCCCGCGCCTTCGCGCGTTGGAGCGGCACCGAGTGGGAGCCCCTCGACGACGGCTCGGAGGGAGGAGTCGGCACGGTCTGGTTCACGCCGAGCGTGTGCGGCGACGAGGGCCCCTTCGCGATCTGGGATTCGGAGTACCAGCGCCTCTTCGTCCACGACGGCAAGGTCCACGCAGGCGGCGCGTTCCCGGGCGTGGCGGGCGTCGCTTCCCAGAGTGTGATCGCATTCGACGGAGAGCGTTGGCTTCCGGCGACCTCGGCCGGAGCCGGCGTCTCAGGCGAGGTGGGCGACCTGAGCGTGGGCGGCGCCGCTTGCACGCCCTACGCGCTGGGAGGCTTGACCCACGCCGGCGGGAGCCGCGTGCCGTCCGGCGTGGCGCGCTTCGACGGCGGCTGGAAGGCCGTGGGCACGGCGCTCCCCGACGGGCTCTTCAACTGCGTGCGGGTCGCGGTCGACAAGGAGGAGAGGGTCTTCGTCGGCTGCTCCATCGACGGCGAGGGCGAGCCCCTGGCGCGGGTGCTGCGCTGGAGCGGCGCCGCCTGGGAGCCGGTGGGCGAGCCCCACGAGCTCGTCATGCTCCATGACATGGCCCTGGATCCCGCCGGCAGGCTCTGGATCGTCGGCGGCACCGAGAAGGGCTGGGTGGCACGCCTCGACGACGACCACTTCACGGTGGTGGAGGACGGCTTCGACGGGATGGTCTACCGCCTGGCCTTCGGCCGTACCCGCGCCAAGGGGGTCTCCGATTTCCCGATGGTCGTGGCCGGCGTGTTCGAGGCCGTGGGCTCGCAGCCCGCCCGGCGCATCGCGCACTGGGACGGCGCCGCGTGGACGCCGCTGGGCGAGGGCGCTCCCGCGTTCGTGGAAGGGTTGGCCCTTGGCAAGGACGGCGTGATCTACGCGAGCACGCAGGAGGAATGGACCGGGGAGCGCTTCGTCCTCGCAGCCTGGGATGGAAAGACCTGGACGGAGCTCGGCACGCCGGCGCGCGGCCTCCCGGCCCCTATGGAGGGGACGGTCCACACCTTCATGCGCCTCCTCGAGCGCGACGGCACCCTGATCGCGACGGGCTACGTCTGGCCCGAGGACGGCGCTCGGAACGCCTTCGTGTACGACGGCGAGAAGTTCTCGCCCGTCGCACGCGGCGTGCCCGCCATCTCGGTGGTCGCCATTGGCCTCACGCCCGATGGACTCTGGCTGGGCGGCTCCATCGCCGAGGTCGTCGACGCCGACGGGCACCACCCCTCCGTCGGCGTCGCCCGCTTCGAGTGGTGATCTACCGGCGCTGGAGCTTGCTGAGCAGGCGCAGCATCTCGAGGTAGAGCCAGACGAGGGTGACGATCAGCGAGAAGGCGCAATACCACTCCATGTGCTTGGGAGCGCCTTCTCGCGCGCCGTTCTCGATGAGGTCGAAGTCGATCACGAGGTTGAGCGCGGCCACGCAGACGATGACCAGGCTGAAGATGATGCCCACGGGCCCGGAGCTGTGGAGAAGGGGCATCCGCACGCCGAACAGTCCAATCAAGAAGCTGACGACGTAGAAGAGGGCGATGGCCCCCGTTGCACCGATCACCACTCGCTGGAAGACCGGCGTCGCTCGAAGGACGCCGGCGCGGTAGAGCCCCAGGATCGCGAGGCAGACGGCGAAGGTGAGCGCCACCGCCTGAATCGCGATTCCGGGATACGCGGCCTCGGCCACCGCGGAGAGGGCACCGAGGAAGACGCCCTCCAGCAGCGCATAGATCGGCGCGGTGAACGGCGCCCAGCTCCGCTTGTAGATCGTGACGATCGCGATCACGAAGCCGCCGAGGCCGCCGATCACCATCCCGCCGCCCACCGCCCCGCTCGTGGGATCGGCGATCGCACGGCCCCAGATGGTCGCCGCGCCCGCAACCACGAGGAGCAGGAGGATGAGGGTACGGTTCACCGTGCCGTGCACCGTCATGGCCTCGCCGAGGGCGCCGGCCGGGCGGGCGAAGGTTCCTTCCTTGAGCAGCGGATTGCTGGAGCGCAAAGGCGATTCCTTTCCAAAGACGCGTGTCGAGTCGAGACACGGACGGTCCACGCTAGCAGACGAGCCCGCCACCAGGCGACGTCGGACTCCAATGCGATGTTCGTCCGACCTTGGACGAGGGGGTCGGGCAGGCATTCGACTGACGATGGCTTCGGCTGGGCGCCTGGGCGGAGGACGAGCGGCCTCGCGTCGAGCCCTTCGCCGAGCTCGAGCTCGAGCTGCAGGCGCTCTGGTTGCCGCGGTAGGGGGCCCCAAACAGGGCGCGGGCGGCGAGTTGATCCCGGGATCCGGGCGGGCGCAAGCTCCTCACCATGGCCTCCAAAGAGCTTCTCCTCGATCGGTTTCGAACGGTCTCGTGGACCCTCCTGCGGATCGTCCCGGCGGTGATCCTCATGCAGCACGGCGCCCAGAAGCTCTTTGGCGCTTTCGGTGGCCTCGACGGCTCCGGCGGGACCGTGCCGCTCGCTTCGTTGATGGGCTTCGCGGGAATCCTCGAGTTCTTCGTGGCTGCACTTGTCGTGCTCGGGTTGTTCACATGTCCGGCGGCCTTCATCCTCTCGGGGGAGATGGCGGTCGGCTACTTCATGGCCCATGCGCCGAAGGGCTTCTGGCCCATCAACACCGGTGGCGAGCCCGCGGTGCTGCTCTGCTTCTCCTTCCTCGCCATCTCTGCATGGGGAGGAGGGCCCTTCAGCCTCGACGGTCTCCTGGCCCGCCGCAAGCGCGAGAAAAAAGCGAACCGCCCGGTCGCCTCGCGGCCCTGAGGGCGTCACACGCGAGCGGGTCGCTTCCGACCGAACGCCGCGTTCATCGAGCCCATGAAACCGACGAGGCGATCGAGGTGGCCGCGACGGAGAAGCCGGCGGACGACCAACGGTTCATGCCTCTGCCAGCGCGGCGTCGAGGGCGCGGAGCGACCTCGCCTCCTCTCGCACGGCCTCCAGCATCTCGTCGGTGTTGGCGCTCTGCAGGACGCGATGCTGCGCCGAGCGAAGACGCCTCGCGATGTCCGCGATGCCTCGAAGCCGCTCGAGCTCCGAACGGGAGAGGGTCACGGTGTCTCTCATTTCGTTCTCCGTCGGGGAACCGCCCCGGGTGAGGGATTCGTTTCCCAAGGGGGCGGGGCCATCGTCTGTGTGGTTCGTCTGGACGAACCATTCTGTTGGGTGGTGCCCGTACCGTCAAGCGCGATGCCACGCAGGTCGACACCAGACCCCCTCGCCCTGAAAATCGGCCTGAGAATCCGGCAGCTTCGAGAAGACGCGGGCCTGTCCCTCGAGAAGTTGGCCTACGAGAGCGAGCTGGGCTCGAAGGGGCACCTCTCCGACCTCGAGCGCGGGCTCACCCGCCCGACCGTCTCGACCCTGAAGGTTCTGGCCGATCGCCTAGGGGTCGCCCTCCTCGACCTGGTGACCTTCCCGGACGAGGACGAGCGGCAACGACGGATCGATCGCGAGCGCGCGAGCGGTGCGTCCGCTCCCTATGGTGACGGCTCCCGAATGGAGGAACGAGCGCTCGGCCTCACGGTGGCCGAGCCGAACCTCGAAGGGGTGGCGCGAGAGCTTGGGGGGCGGATCCGTGACGCCCGGCTCCGGGCCGAGCTGAGCGAAGATGCCGTCGCCGCTCGCGCGGGCCTGGACCCGCCGCAGCTCCGCGCGATCGAGAGCGGCGTCGCGGACGTCACGGTGAGGGCCCTCGGCCGCATCGCCGCAGCGATCGGGCTGGATTTCTGGGACCTCGTGGGCGGCCGGTAGCGATCCCGCCGGCGTCGCCGCGGAATCCTGGATCGAACGCGGGGTCGCCTCCGTGCGGCTCGTGTACCATGCGCCCGTGCGCTGGGAGCTCCTGCCAGAAGAGAACGCAGCCGATGGCCTCGCCGGAGATCTGGGCTGCCATCCGCTCGTCGCCGGCATCCTCTACCGGAGGGGCGTGCGGAGCGCCGAGGAGGCGGAGCGCTTCCTCCGGCCGCGCCTCGCCGATCTGCCGGATCCTTCGCTCCTGGCCGGCATCGAGCCCGCGGTGGCGCGGATCGTGCGGGCCATCGACGCCGGCGAGCGTATCACGGCCTACGGCGACTACGACGTCGACGGCGTCACGTCCACGACGCTGCTCGTCTCGTTCCTGCGGGCGTGCGGCGCCGACGTGGACTTCTACGTGCCCCACCGCCTGGAGGAGGGCTACGGCCTGAACCTCGAGGCCGTTGCGCACCTCGCGGAGCGGGGCACCCGCCTCCTGGTCACGCTGGACTGCGGCGTGACCGCCGTGGCCGAGGTGGACGAGGCGATCCGCCTGGGCCTCGAAGTGGTCGTGGTCGATCACCACACCACCCCCGCCGAGCTCCCCCGCGCCGCGGCGATCCTCAACCCCTGGCAGCCCGGCTGCACCTATCCCACGCGGCACCTCTGCGCGGTGGGCGTGACCTTCCTCCTCTGCGCCGCCCTCCGGCGAAGCTTGCGGGCGCGGGGCCGATTCGCCCAGAGGCCCGAGCCGAACCTCAAGAGCTACCTCGACCTGGTGGCGCTCGGCACCATCGCCGACGTGGTGCCGCTCACCGAGGCGAACCGCCTCCTCGTGCGCGAGGGCCTCGAGGTCCTCGCGCGGACGAAGCGCCCCGGCCTGCAGGCCCTGAAGCGCGTTGCGGGGGTGGAGCCCGACGGAGCGGTGACGGCAGGCCAGGTGGGCTTCCGCCTCGGCCCGCGGATCAACGCCGCCGGCCGCCTCGACGACGCGGGCAAGGCCGTGGAGCTCCTGCTCTGCGACGATCCGGCGCGGGCGGAGCGCCTCGCCCGGGAGCTGGACGCCGCCAACGCGGAGCGCCAGGCCATCGAGCGAGGTCTCGTCGACGAAGCCCTCGTTTTGGCGGAGAGCCAGCCGGGCGCCTGTGGGCTGGTCCTTGCCGGCGACGGCTGGCATCCGGGCGTCGTGGGCATCGTCGCGTCGCGCGTCGTCAGCAAGCTCCATCGGCCTGCGGTGGTCATCGGGATCGATCCCGAGACCGGAGTGGGGAAGGGGAGCGGCCGTTCCATTTCCGCCTTCGATCTCTACGGCGCGCTCTCGCGCTGCAGCGAGCACCTCGAGCGCTACGGCGGGCACAAGCACGCCGCCGGCGTCACCGTCGCCCGCGAGTCCCTGGAGGACTTCCGGCGCGCCTTCGAGCGTGAGGCCGAGGCGCAGCTCGCCGGCCACGACCTCACCCCCGTCTGCCGCGTCGACGGGACCCTCCGGCCGTCCGATGTGAACGAGACCCTCTGCGAGGCGCTGGAAGCGCTCGCTCCCTTCGGCGCAGGCAACCCGGAGCCCGTCCTCGCCCTCATGGGCGTGCGGGCGCGGGGCCGCATCGTCGGCGGCACCGATCGGGGCCCCGGCCACCTCAAGCTCACCCTCGACGCCGCCCCCACCGCCGACGCCATCGGCTTCGGCATGGGCGACCGGCTCGGCGAGCTCTCGGGCCCGGTTGATCTCGCGTTTACCCTGGG
This sequence comes from Vulgatibacter incomptus, assembly GCF_001263175.1. Taxonomy (GTDB): domain Bacteria; phylum Myxococcota; class Myxococcia; order Myxococcales; family Vulgatibacteraceae; genus Vulgatibacter; species Vulgatibacter incomptus. The sequence continues at coordinate 355,181 of NZ_CP012332.1, forward strand.
TTTCAACGAGTTCCGGGGCGAGCGCCGCGTCCAGCTCGGCCTGCGCGACCTGCGCCCGACCCGATCGTAGAGCGGGTAGCGCCTCCCTGCCTGCCCCACGGATTTCCGAGGGGATCTGTGTAGGTGCCCGAAATCACGTTTGTTTCGAGGGAAACGACCCGGCGGTCGACGATTTTTGCGTCGCGTGTCGATCCAGGCCATCGTCGTTCGTCGTCTGGGTGAGGCCCGCGAAGAGCCTCCAACATCCAAGGAGCTTCAGATGCGAGTGATGGTGATCCTAAAGGCCAATCAGCAGTCCGAGTCGGGACAGATGCCCAGCACGAAGGAGCTCGCCGAGATGGGCGCCTTCAACGAAGAGCTGGTGAAGGCGGGCGTCATGCTCGACGGCGAAGGTCTCCACCCGAGTGTCCGGGGAAAACGCGTGCGCTTCGCCGGTGGTCGGACGACCGTGCTCGACGGTCCGTTCGCCGAGACGAAGGAGCTGATCGCCGGCTTCTGGCTCTGGCGCGTGAAGTCTCTCGACGAGGCGGTGGAGTGGGCGAAGCGCATCCCCGCCATCGAAGGCCAGGAGACGGAGGTCGAGCTCCGGCAGGTCTTCGACGCCGAGGACTTCGGCGAGGCGTTCACGCCCGAGCTGCACGATCAGGAGGCCCGCCTGCGCGAAGAGGTCGAGCGGCAGAGGGCGTAGCGCGCGGGAGTACCCGTACGGCTGCCGCCGGGAAGATCCGGGGATCGGACGAATTCTCAGGACGTGTCGATCCAGGTCGATCGTCCTAGGAATGAGGCCGCCGCAAATCCAGGCATCCACGACAGGAGAAGGACCCGATGCGATTCATGATGCTGATGATCCCGAAGGGCTACGAGACGGCGAAGCCGGGCGTCATGCCGAGCCCCGAGGCCGTGGCCGCGATGATGAAGTACAACGAGTCCCTCCAGAAGGCAGGCGTGCTCCTGGCGCTGGACGGGCTGCATCCGCCCTCGATGGGCGCACGGGTGACGTTCTCCGGCGGCAAGCCCAAGGTCATCGACGGTCCGTTCCCGGAGGCCAAGGAGGTCATCGGCGGCTACTGGATGATCGACGTCAAGTCGAAGGAGGAGGCCATCGAGTGGGCCCGCCGCTGCCCCGGTGGCGACAACGAGATGATCGAGGTCCGCCAGGTGCAGGAGTTCGCCGACTTCCCCGAGGACGTGCAGAAGGAGATCTCGGCCGACCTCGGCAAGAAGTAGGCGATGGGCTCCGACGGCGTTCGCAAGGCGATCGAGGCGATCTGGCGGATCGAGTCCGCCCGGATCGTGGGCGCCCTCGTCCGGATGGTGCGGGACGTCGGCGCCGCCGAGGATATGGCGCAAGAGGCGCTCGTGACGGCGATGGAGCGGTGGCCGGAGGCCGGGATCCCGGACAACCCGGGGGCATGGCTCCTGGCGACTGCGCGGAATCGGGCGATCGACGAGCTGCGCCGCCGAGGCCTTCGGGAGCGCAAGCAAGGCGCGATGGCCGACGCCGAGCCCGCCGTCTTCGAAGAGGATCTCGCCTCGCGGATCGACGAGGACGTAGGCGACGATCGGCTCCGGCTGATCTTCGTCGCCTGCCATCCGGTCTTGTCGAAGGACGCCCGGGTCGCGCTCACGCTGCGGCTGGTGGGCGGCCTGAGCACCGCGGAGATCGCGAGAGCCTTCCTCGCCCCGGAGCCCACGATCGCCCAGCGGATCGTGCGCGCGAAGCGGACGCTCGCCGAGGCGCGGGTGCCCTTCGAGGTCCCCACCGGCCCCGATCGCGCCGAGCGCCTCGCGTCGGTCCTCGAGGTGATCTACCTCGTCTTCAACGAGGGTTATACGGCGACCGAAGGCGACGACTGGATGCGCCCCGAGCTCTGTGGCGACGCCCTTCGCCTGGGCCGAATCCTCGCCGCGCTCGTGCCGGACGATCCAGAAGTGCTCGGCCTCGTCGCGCTGATGGAGCTTCACGCGTCGAGGGCGAGGGCCCGAGTCGGTCCGAGGGGAGAGCCCATCCTCCTCCTCGATCAGGATCGATCGCGATGGGATCATCTGCTCATCCGTCGCGGGCTCGCCGCCCTGGACCGCGCCGAGGCCCTCGGCGGATCGCTGGGGCCCTATGCGCTGCAGGCTGCCATCGGCGCGTGCCACGCCCGGGCGAGATCGGCGGATCAGACCGACTGGGCCCGCATCGTCGCTCTCTACGACGGGCTCGTCGAGCTCACGGGATCGCCGGTGGTGGAGCTGAACCGGGCCGTGGCGGTATCGATGGCCTTCGGCCCTGCCGCGGGCCTGGAGCTCCTGGAGCCGCTGGCCTCGGAGCCTTCGATGCAGCGCTACCACCTGCTGCCGAGCGTGCGGGGCGATCTCCTCATGAAGCTCGGGCGCTTCGAGGAGGCCCGCGCCGAGCTCGAGAGGGCCGCCTTCCTCGCGTCGAACGCGAAGGAACGGGCGCTGCTCCTCGCGCGGGCGAAGGCGTGCCGTGGGCCGTGAACAAGGACGGGCGACGCTGGCGCCCGACTTCGTCGGTGACCCGAACGAAGCGCCGCTACGCCCGCATCTTCCGCAGCGCTTCGATCCTGGGTGCCCGGCTCTTCGGGCTGTCGAGGCTGAAGGAGCGCGCGTCGCCGAGCTGCTCGCGCACGTAGCTCTCGGTCTTCGCCACCGCTTCCTCGAGGGCGCGGCTCTTGCCCACGAACGAGGCCCAGACGATCGACTCCGACTCGACGTCGTACTCCCAGAGGCCCACGAGCCGGCCCCGATCGAGGATTGCGTGGCTGGGCAGATCCGAGAGTCCGCCGAGGGTCCCGACCGCCCGATCGAGGGCCACCGTCCGCTCGAGATCGGCGTCGTCGAGGAGGGTCCGCACGTCGCGGCGCGTGGCGGAGATCGCGTCGAGGCTGCTCACCAGCACGGGCTGCGCCTTCTTCGGCGGGACGAACGCGCGCAGGGCGTCGGCGTCGTCCGGGAAGAGGAGGCGCTCGCTGCCCGGCTCCATCGGCACCAGCTCGAGGCGGGCGACGAGCTCCTTGCTCGCCTTCACACCGAGTGAGAGGAACCACTGGAGCTCGCCGACGGTCGCCGGGCCAACCCAGCGGAAGAACCGGCTCGCCACCTCGAGCTGCGCGTCGTCGACGGAGCCGCGGTACGCCTTCAGTGGATTCCGATCCCACTTTGCGTACCGGTAGCGCTGCTGGTCGAGGCGCCCGTTCACCGGGAGCCTCCGGATCTCGCCGAGGGACTGGAGCTTGCCCAGCGCGAGGGGGAGGGTGGTCCCGATGCCCTTCTTCTTGCCCTCTTCGCCCAGGCTGCGGGAGAGGCCGCCCGTGGCCTCCCGAAGCTCGTCGGGATCGAGGGGACCTTTGGCGAGCGCTTCGATGACGCCGTCGCAGAGCGCGTCGATCTCGCGGTCGGTGACGCCCAGCTTGCGCGCCGGACGCATGGGCGCGTCGGCGAAGGCCTGGCTGGCCTTGAGCGCGATCGCGAAGTCGCGAGAGGGGACGACGTAGGTGCAGCCCCGCGCCGACGGCAGCTCGTGGATCTCGAGGCGCTGGACCGCGGCGTCGGCCTCCTCGCGGCTCGTGCCCGCGCGGGAGAAGAGGGTGAGGTACGGCCCGACGCCGGCGACGGAGCGCGCCCAGCCGGAGCGCTCCAGCACCTGGGCCGGGCTGGCCCCGTCCAGGGAGCCGTCGAGGCCCTGCCGGGCGGACCACCACGCACGAAGCACGCTCGCATCCATGATTGCTCCCTGGTTCCAAAGAGGATCATGGAATATCACCGCGGATCCGCGGCGGTCCAGGAAGGGCCTTTATCACCCGAAGTGATAGGCGGAGAGACGCGCGCTCGCGAAGCTGCCGTTGTAGGCGACCACGCCCTGGTCGTCGCCCGCCGCTCCGGCGACCACCATCAGCGGAAGGAGGTGCTCCTCTCGCGGGTGCGCGCGCCGCGCCATCGGGGCGCTGGTCCAATCCGCCAGGAGGCGGTCGCGCTCTGGCCGGCTCCTGGTGGTCGCCTCCCGAAGCCAGGCGTCGAAGGTCTCCGACGCGGGGCCGCCTCGGGGTCCGAAGCTGCGCAGGTCGTGGAAGGTCATGCCGCTGCCGACGATGAAGACGCCCTCGTCCCGCAGCGGCGCCAGCGCCCGGCCCATCGCCAGGTGCACCTCGGGATCGAGGTCGCGCCGCAGGGAGAGCTGGACCGTGGGGACGTCGGCGTTCGGATAGGCGAGCTTGAGCGGCACGAAGGTGCCGTGGTCGTAGCCGCGCGTGGGGTTCGCGGCGGTCTCGAAGCCGGCGCCGCCGAGGAGCTCCCGTACTCGCGCCGCCAGCGCCGGGCTCCCGGGGGCCGGCCACTGGAGCTCGTACGACTCCGGCGGGAAGCCGTAGTAGTCGTAGAGCATCGGCGGCCTCTCGGCGGTCGACACCGTGGGCACGCGCTCCTCCCAGTGGGCGGAGATCACGAGGAGCGCGGTGGGCTTCGTCTTCGGCACCTCGCTCACGGAGCGGAGGTAGGCGGCCAGCTCGTCGAGCTCGGCGGGCGTGCCGAAACCGATGTCCACGAAGGGCCAGGGTCCGCCGCCGTGGGGAAGGAAGACTACCGGCATCCGCTCGGGGCGCGCGGCGCTCTTTTCACCCTTGCCCGGGGTGGCGAGCGAGAGGCCGGCAAGGCCTGCAGCGCCTGCGGCCAGGCCGGTGGCCAGCAATTTTCTCCGCGTGATCCCTTCGTCGTGCTCGTCGGACATGGACCGGCTCCCGGCTCGTTTCAGTGAACCGGGATCGTGATCCAGAAGCGTCCGAGGCGCCACCCCGACGTGTGCACATCATCGTTCCGGGGGGCGCAACGGCGGCGCACGCTCGAACGTGCGCCGCGCCCGCGCATTCAAACCGCTCTCACGCCATGCCCCAGCGGACCTTTCCGCTGGAGAGCAGCGCGCCCACCCGGGCGAGCTCGTGAAGGCGGATCCGCTCCGCCTCGCGCTGGAAGGACGCGCGGCAGCCCTCCGAGCAGAAGTAGTACTTGCGCTTCTTGTACTCGACGCAGATGACGCCGGAGCTGCCGGCGCTCACCTTCCTTCCGCAGATTGGATCGTAGAGCATCGCCGCCCGCCCCCTTTGCGCCCGTCGCGCGTGTCCCGTGCCCCGGAGCCGGCCCTCGCCGACCCCCACCGTCTGCATTCCTGCTCCGGGGCCCGGTCCCCTCCGCGATCGCTTCCGATCGCGGTCCTCCGTCGCCGCCGCCTCCCTGTCGCGAGTGGATTTCGTGCAACCTCGAAGCCAACCGCGGCGGGCGTCCCTGGGCGACTTCCGGCGCCGAAGGAGAGGCGGTCTCCTTTCGGCTTTACCGATCGGACATTTCGCGGGCGGTCGGTTCTACAACCGTATGAAGAAAACGGTCCCGCAGAAGCGGGCCCGTTCTCTTCAGCGTCGGGCGAACGCGCTCTTCCGTTGCTCCGCCTTCGGCTTCGCGTGCGCGGAAACGCTCTTTTTTTCGTCTACTCGGCTCTCAGCCCGACGAGCCGTAGTCGTGGCGACCCAGGCCCGCGCCCGTGTACGCCTCCGCCCTGGCCTCCTCCTCCGCCGGAAAGGCGGGGGGGCCGTAGATGTTGAAGAGCGAGGCGGAGCGGCGGCCGATTACCTTCATGCGGTACGGGCTGGCTGCCGGGATCACCGCGCCTTCTCCTGCCCGGAGCTCGCGGGTGTCGTCGCCGATGGCGAGCTCGATCCGGCCCTCCACCACATAGACGACCTGATCGCTCGACGTGTTGCCGTCCTCGTTGACCGACGACCCCCCCGGCGGGAGCGTCATCATCGCGAGCTGCGTCCGATCGGTGGTCTTCACGAGCTTGAAGCGCTCGCCTTTTTCCTGGTGAACGTCGAAGTGGATCACGCCAAGCCCCCCTTTCCCGGGCCTCCTCGCGAGAGGAGGACCTTCTCCCTGTACAGAAGCTAGCCACTGTGGGAGGCGCCTGCCCAGGAGGCGGCCGGATCGATGCCCGAAGGCGAGGCGGACGTGATGGGAGGCACCGACACGCCGCGAGCAGGCCGGCGATCGGCGGCTCGCCCGAGGTGGGGTTAGATCTCGAAACCGAGGCCGAAGGTGGCGGCGAAATCCGAGTAGTAGGAGCGGTGCATATTCGTCAGCTCCAGGCGGCCCACCGGGCGGAAGGCCCCTGCGTCGCGCAGGGAGAGGCCGAGGCCAACGCCGTAGGCCGCTCCCCACTGGAGCGCCGATTGCGACTCTCCGGTCGGGCCCCTGCCGAGAGGATCGTTCACCGCGTAATCGACGGAGACGATCGTGGCGGCAGGTCCTGCGGTCAGGTACGGCGACAATCGCAGCGGGAATCCCGGCAGATCCGGCGAAAGGCCGAAGCGAAGGGGAAGCGCGAAGGCGTCGAGCGTCCGGGAGACGCGCATGTCCCGGGTTCCTTCGTCGCTGGATGTCGTGCTCCAGAGCAGCCCCGCGTCGAAGAGGATGCCCCGCGACAGGCCCAGGTGGCGGCCCAGGTCGTAGCCGAGCCGAAGGCTCCACGCAGCCGCCGTCGGCGAAGCGACTCGGAGGGGATCCTGATGAACGACCAGCGAGATCCCGCCTTCCACGGAGAGCCCGGTCCCGGCGGGTGGGCTCTCGGCACGCACCTCTGCCTCGGGAGCCTCCTGCGCGGACGCGAAGCAGGGGAGGCCGAGGGCGAGGAGGAGACAAATCGTGTTTCTCATCGGCACTGTCCGTTGCTCGGAACGCCGCTGCACGCAGCGCCGAGGGCGTCCGCGGTCAGCGACAGGCGGTCCTGGAAGACCGCGCAGAGCGCCACCCGGGTCGCGTCGTCGGGAGCGCCCGCGATGATCGCGGAGGCGATGGTGTCGAGCCTGCCGAACGAGTCCCCGGTTGGATCCTCCGCGACGACGGCCGCGAGGCTCCTGGGCCCGATCGAGCGGTAGCTGGCGCGGAGCGCGTCGACCACGCGGTCGAGGTCGGTGTTTGGCGCCTTGCTCGCCCCGTAGAGGGCCGACGCCCACACGGTGCCGAGCTCGTACTTCCGCGGGCCCCAGTGCTCCGCCTTCTCCCTGGAACCCGCGAAATAGCGCGCGAAATAGCCGATCTCTTCGTCGAACTCGCGCTGGGACCAGCAATGCGCCTTGGGATCGAAGTAATTGAGGTCGCGACCTCTCCCCTCCCACTCGAGGAGGGAATGTCCGATGAAGCGCGGATCGCCCGTGGTGGCCACGGCCCAAACGTCGGCGAAGCCCTCCTCGAGGAGCGACAGCATGATCGGGCCTGCCGTGTCGACGCACGAGACGGGGCACCAGCGGTCCACGTAGTCCGGGTTCCACGCGCCTCCGTGGACCTCGGCGGTGAAGATCCCGTGGCCGTACTCGTGAGCGATCACGCCCTGGTTCATTGCGAGCGGGATGCTCTGGAGCTCTTCGAAGCGGAAGAGCAGGAACGAGCGGAGGGAGGAGTACCAGGCGGCGTTGTCCTTGCCCCGGTCGTCCCGGTTGACCCGGAAGCTGGGGAAGTAATAGACGGGCACGCCCCTCAGGGCCTCGGGGTCCACGCCCCGCGCCAGCGCGTACGCCCGCGCCCGCTCGAAGCCGTAGTAGGCCGAGGCGAGGCTCAGGGATTGGAAGTCGGACGGCCAATAGACGCCGTCCTTCTCCAGGAACTGCGCCTTCGCGGCGGTCCCGGGATCGTCCAGCACCGCGTCCCGGAACTGTTTCTCGGTCGAGACGTAGTTCAGACGTCCGTCGAGGACGATGCTGGCGCCGACGATCGGCGTGGCGGCCTCGCCCCGGAGGGAGGGCAGGTCCTCGAGGGTCCGGACCTCCACCACCTCGAGGCCGTAGCCGTTGGTGTCCGGATCCCACTGGAGGACCGCCATCTTCACGGGGCCGGACACGTCTGGCGAGCAGGCGGCCAGAACGGAAGCTGCGAGGAATAGAAAACAGGGCTTGAGATTCACGGCCGCGAACCGTAGCACTTGGCGCCCGGCGCGAACACCTTGACTCTGCGCGTCTGGCTCCGTGAAGATCACCCGTTCCTCTCCTGGGGTTTCACCCGTGGCATTCCTCTCCGAGCACAAGCGCACCCACTCCTGCGGCGAGCTCCGCAAGACCGACGCGGGCAAGACCGTCGTCCTCCACGGCTGGGTGAACACCCGGCGCGATCACGGCGGCGCCGTCTTCATCGATCTGCGGGATCGCGCGGGCCTCACGCAGGTGGTCTTCGAGCCCGACGTCGACGCGGCGGCCCACGCGCTGGCGGGAGAGCTCCGTGGCGAGTACGTGATCGGCGTGGTCGGCGAGGTGGTCTCGCGGGGCGGCAACGTCAACCCGAACCTCCCCACCGGCGAGATCGAGGTCAAGGTCAAGCGCCTCGAGATCTTCAACCGGGCCAAGACCCCGCCGTTCCTCATCGAGGACGAGATCGACACCCACGAGGAGCTGCGGCTCAAGTACCGCTACCTCGACCTGCGCCGCCCCTCGGTGCAGAAGACCTTCCTGCTGCGGCACCGGGTCAACCAGGCCACCCGCACCTTCCTGACCGGCAAGGGCTTCGTGGAGCTCGAGACGCCGTTCATGGGCCGATACACCCCCGGCGGCGCCCGCAACTTCCTGGTGCCGTCGCGCCTCAACAACGGCCGTTTCTACGGCCTGGCGGAGAGCCCACAGCTCTACAAGCAGCTCTACATGGTGGCCGGCTTCGACCGGTACTTCCAGATCGTGAAGTGCTTCCGCGACGAGGATCTGCGCGGCGACCGCCAGCCCGAGTTCACCCAGATCGATCTCGAGATGTCCTTCGTCGATCAGGAGGACGTGCTCGCCGTCGCCGAGGGTCTCTTCGCCGAGATCTTCGCCGCCTCGCTGGGCGCGCGGATCGCCACGCCCTTCCCGCGGATCACCTACGACGACGCGATGGACCGCTTCGGCGTCGACAAGCCCGACACCCGCTTCGGCCTCGAGCTGAAGGACCTCACCGCGGTGGTGCGGGAGGCCGGCGGCGGCGGCGTGCCCTTCTTCGCCGAGGCCATCGAGTCGGGCGGGATCGTGAAGGTCCTGCGGCTCCCGGGCGGCGGTGGCATGAGCCGCACCGAGATCGACAAGCTCGAGGACGTCGCCAAGAGCTTCGGGGCGAAGGGCCTCGCCAGGGCGAAGGTGGCCGCTGGCGGCGAGTGGACCCAGTCTCCCCTCACCAAGACCATCGACCCGGGCGTTCGTCAGCGGATCAACGAGGTCGCCCAGGCGGAGGAGGGCGACGTCCTCCTCTTCCAGTTCGGCAAGGCCAAGCAGGTCAACGGCGTGCTCGGGCAGATGCGGGTTCAGCTCGGCAAGCGCCTCGGCCTCCTGCCCCCCGGACGGCACGACCTCCTCTGGGTCGTGGACTTCCCGCTCTTCGACTACTCGGAGGAGCAGGCCGCCTATGTGGCCGCGCACCATCCGTTCACCTCGCCTCGGCCGGAGGACGTGCAGTACCTCCTCACCGAACCCGGTCGGGTGAAGTCTGTGGCCTACGACCTCGTCCTCGACGGCAACGAGGTGGGCGGCGGCTCGATCCGGATCCATGATTCGAGCGTGCAGGCCAAGGTCTTCCAGGCCCTCGGGATCGGCGAGGAGGAGCAGCAGAGCAAGTTCGGCTTCCTGCTGGACGCGCTCTCCTACGGCGCTCCTCCCCACGGCGGCATCGCCTTCGGGATGGATCGTCTCGCGATGATCCTCACCGGGGCCGAGTCGATCCGCGACGTGATCCCCTTCCCCAAGACCCAGAAGGGGACGGACCTGATGACCGGCGCGCCTGGCGACGTGAGCGAGGAGCAGCTCCGCGATCTGAACGTGAAGGTGATCCGCCCGGCGTAGCCTGCGCAACAAAGGCGGCGTCGGGCATCGCGCGGGGGAGCGATGTACGACCTGATCGTCATCGGCGGCGGCGTCAACGGCACGGGGATCGCCCGCGACGCCGCTATGCGGGGCTACCGCACGCTCCTGGTGGAGAAGCGCGACTTCGCCGCGGGCTCCTCCGGCGCTAACTCCGGGATGATCCACGGCGGCGTGCGCTACCTGCGCCACGATCGGCACGTCACCGAGCTCGCCTGCATCGACTCCGGCTACATCCAGAAGATCGCGCCTCACCTCCTCTTCCGGATTCCCTTCCTCTTCCCCTTACGGGCCGTCGATCCGGCGAAGCCCTCGGTTAGGGAGCGCCTCTACCGCTACGCGGTGGAGGTCTACCTGGGGATCTACGACCGCTACCAGCCGCTGAAGGCCGGCAAGGAGAGCGTGATCCTCTCGCCGGAGGAGGCCTACGAGCTCGAGCCCAACCTCGCCCGGGATCTCGTCGGCGCGGTGAGCTTCGACGAGTGGGGCATCGACCCCTTTCGCCTCTGCGTCGCAAACGCGCGCTCGGCGAAGGCCCACGGCGCCGATCTCCTCACCTACGCCAAGGTGGTGGCCTTCACCCGGGGTGAAGGCGGCCGGGTGACGGGGATCGTCGTAAGGGACGAGGCCTCGGGCCGTGAGCTGCGCTACGAGGGCCGAGCCGTGATGAACGCCGGCGGCCCCTGGGCGCCGAAGGTGGCGGCGCTCGCGGGGATCGAGCTCAAGTTGCGGCCCGGCAAGGGGGTGCACCTCACCCTCGATCGGCGCGTCTCCAACTACGGCGTGATCTGCGAGGCCGCCGACGGACGCGAGGTCTTCGTGATCCCCCACGAGCAGACCGCGATCATCGGCACCACCGACGACGACTTCTACGGCGATCCGGACGACCTCCGAGTGAAGGAGGACGAGGTGAAGTACCTCTGGCAAGCGGCGGAGCGGAGCCTGCCGGCGGTAGCGCACGCGAGGATCCTCCGGGCCTGGGCGGGGGTGCGGCCGACGGTGTGGGAGTACGGCAAGACCGAGGACGCGCTGAGCCGCGAGCACGAGATCCACGACCACGCCGAACAGGGCGCCGCCGGCTTCCTCAGCCTCGTCGGAGGCAAGCTCGCCTCGTTTCGGATCATGTCCGAGGAGGCTGTGGACGCGGTCGAGCGCGTGCTCGGCGAGGATCACCGGGCGTGCACGACCCACCTCGAGGCCCTTCCCGGCGGCGAGGCGCTCCCGGATCCTGCGCTCCTCGCGAAGGAGGCGAGGATCCCGGAGTCCACCGCCGCGCGCCTCGTCTACCGCCACGGGCGCGAGGCGGAGCGGATCTGCGAGCTCGTACGAGCGGACCCGCGGCTGGTCGCGCCGGTCTGCCGCTGTGAGCAGGTGATCGCCGCCGAGCTGGTGTGGTCGATCCGCAAGGAGGAGGGGCGCCGGCTCCTCGATCTCCGCCGCCGCACCCGCCTCGCAATGGGGCCGTGCCAGGGCACGGACTGCGCCGCCCAGGCCGCCGCGATCCTGGCGCGCGAGGCGGGATTGAGTGTCAGCGAGTACCACAAGGAGCTCTACGACCTCCTCCAGGTGCGCTGGAAGGGGAACCGCGCGGTGCTCGACGGAGACGGTCTCGCCCAGGAGGAGCTCTCCCGCGGGCTCCACCTCGCCTCGGGCGCGCTGGGCAACGCCTCGATGCGGCCCGGCGAATCGGCGCCGGCCTTCGGCGCGTTCCGGGACGCGGCCCTCGGGCGAGGCTCGGAGCCTGCCGCCAGCACGGCTCTTGGAGCGACGCGGCGGGGAAGGGCGCCCGAATGATCGGCCGCGTTGCCGAAGGGCCGATCTCCACCGACGTCCTCGTGATCGGCGGTGGCGCGGCAGGCGCCATGGCGGCCCTCGCCGCGCGAGAGCGGGGCCTGAGGGTGGACCTGGTGCGGCGCGCATGGGCGTCCACGGCGCTCTCGTCGGGCACCGTGGACGTGGCCGGCGATGCGCTGGCGAGCCCGTCCCTTCCGCTGGGGGCGCGCCACTCGATCGCGGATTGCGCGCGCTATCTCGCGTCGCGCCGCCCGGACCATCCCTACGCCGTCTTGGCTGACCGGCTCCCCCTCCTCGACGAGGCCCTGGCCTTCGCGTCCGGCAGGCTGGGAGGCCTCCTCCAGCTCGCCGGCGCCCTCGACGAGAACCGGGTCTTCCTCTCGCCCCTGGGCCTCCTCAAGACCGCGGCCGGCGGCCTCTTGTCGATCGCCGCTGGAGACCTCCTCGAAGCCCGCGGCACCATCGGGATCGTCGGCTTCGATCGGCACCTGCAGCCCGATCCGCACGTGCTCGCCATGGCCGCGGCGGACTCGCTCGCGAAGGCGAAGATCGACGCGTCGGTGGAGGCGGTCGAGTGCGACTTCCTCCGGCGCAGCGACGATCCCCTCCTCCGCCCCCACGAGATCGCCGCTCGGATCGAGGCCGCGCCCGAGCAGCTGGCGGCATCCATCGAGAGGGCCATCCGCGGCCGGGCGATCTCGCGCCTCCTCTTCCCGCCTGTCCTCTCGAGCGGGGACGCCTCGCCCATCCTTCGCGTGCTCGAGGGCGTGCTCGGCATTCGCTGTGCCGAGCTCCCCGCAGGCGCCCTCTCGGTCCCGGGCGTGCGGCTGCAGCGGGCGCTCGAAGACATCTTGAGCACTCAGGGTGTCAACTTGTGGCACGGGGACGTCTTCGCCGACTCGGAGCCGGGCAGGGTGGCCGCTCTCGAGCGGCTGCGGGTACGCGGCGCGGTGGACCAGGGCCTGCAGGTCACGGACGCGACACCGATGGTGGAACCTTCGGGGCGACCTCCAGGATGGCCGATCGACGCCCGCGCCGTCGTCCTTGCCACCGGCCGTTTCCTTGGCGGCGGCATCCGCCGGAACGGCCGCCTCCGGGAGACGGTCCTCGATCTGCCGGTGTGGATCGACGGGCGGATCGACGAGGGCCGCTGGCTCGGCGATCTCACCCGATACGAGCTCCGGGAGGATCAGCCTGCGCTGCGCGCGGGGCTGCGCTTCGACGCGGCGCTCCGGCCCCTGCTCCGCGACGGTCGCCCCGCATCCGAACGCCTCTTCGCCTGCGGCGACGTCCTGGCCGGAAACGATCCGGCCTTCGACGGCGCCGGCCTCGGCCTCGCTTTCTTCACGGGCTGGCTCGCCGGCCTCGAGGCCGCGAAGGTCGCTACGGGCGAAACGCCGGAGGCAGGCTGATGGCCGGCGAGCTCTACCTGGGCTACCGGGCGATCGTCGAGCCGCTGCGGCGGATCTTTCGGCCGCGGAAGAAGGGCAAGGCCGCCTTCCTCGAGAACTACGGCCCCGAGGGGCTCGTGCCCACGCCGCCCTCGGACAAGGCCATGCTCGTCGCCGCCGGCCGCTGCATCTCCTGCGGCCTCTGCGATCGCCTCGACGGCCAGCTCGGCGCCATCGCCCGGCAGTCCTACGACGGCGTCTCGCTCCTGCCCCGGCAGTACGCGCGCTCCTCGGTGGAGCTCGTGCACGCCCGCGCCGCCATCGAGGCGCTCGAGCCCGAGCGCTACCGGCAGGCCGAGTCCGTGTGTCCGACTGGTGTACCCCTGGTGCAGCTCGCCGTTTGGCTGAAGGACCGCCTGTCCCGCGTCCGTGTGCAGGGAGGGGCTGACCGAGGAGACCGATGACCGCTCACGGGATCCCCACGCCGCCTCTCGAGGAGATCGGCGCAGCCGCGCGCGAGCGGGCCGCGCTCGCCTCCGATCTCGCCAGGCTGGTCGGCGCCGAGCACGTCTCCACCGATCCGGAGGCAAGGCGCCGGGCCTCCCGCGACATGTGGCCGAAGACCTTCCTCTGGGAGCGCCAGGGCCTCGAGCCGCCGCTCGCCGACGTGGTGGTCTCTCCCGGAAGCGCCGATGAGGTCTGCGAGGTCGTGCGCTTCGCGAAGGAGCGCGCCATCCCCCTGACGCCCCATGGCGCCGGAAGCGGCGTCTGCGGTGGGGCCATCCCGCTGTCGGGAGGGATCGCCCTCGGCCTCGATCGCCTCGATCGGGTGCTGCGAATCGATCCCGAAGCGCTCTTCGTGGAGGCCCAGGCGGGGATCCTCGGCATCGCCCTCGAGGACGCCCTCGGCGACCATGGGCTCACCCTCGGCCACTTCCCCTCCTCGATCGGCTGCTCCTCCCTCGGCGGCTGGCTCGCGGCGCGCTCCGCCGGCCAGTCCTCGAGCCGCTACGGGAAGATCGAAGACATGGTCGAGGCCGCCGGCTTCGTCCTCGGGACCGGCGAGCTCGTCCGTCCCTCGAGGCCCGCCGGCGGCGTCGACTGGCTCGAGCTCCTCCTCGGCAGCGAAGGGGCCTTCGGCGTCTTCACCGACGCGCGCCTGCGCGTGTGGCCCGCGCCGCAGGTCCAGCTCCCCAGGGCCTTCCGCTTCCGTTCCCTGGACGCTGGGCTGGACGCGATGCGCGCGATCTTCCGCGCGGGCCTCCGGCCCAGCGTCGCGCGCCTCTACGATCCGCTGGACACCGTCATCGCCCTCGGCGGTGGGAGCGGGAAGGAGTCGCGGGTCGAGGACGTGAGGGTCGACCCTGGCGGCCGGCCGCCAGGCCTCGACGCGCTCCGGCCCACCTTCGGCGGCGCCGCGGAAGGCGACGATTGGCGCCGGCTCCTCGAGGGTGATGCGGGCTTGGGCGACATCGCCTCGCGGCTGGGCGTCCGGGCGCGGCGGCTGGCCCTCGACCTGGGCCTCTCCCGCGCGACCGTCCTCAACCGGGCCGCGGACCTCGCGAGAGCCTGCCTCCTCGTCCTCGTCCACGAGGGCGGCTACGGCGAGGCCGAGCCCGAGGAGGCCGAGGCGCGGGCACTCTGCGCGGCACGGGGCGGCGTGGATCTCGGCTCTGGCCCGGCCAGGCGGTGGCTCCACAAGCGCTACGACGTCTCCTTCGGGCTCAGGACGATCTTCGAGGCCGGTGGGTGGGTCGACACCTGCGAGGTCGCCACTTCGTGGGGCCGGGTCGGCACCCTTTTTCACGCCATGCGCTCTGCCGTTTCACCGCACGCCCTGGTGATGGCCCACTTCAGCCACGCCTACGCGGACGGCTGCTCGATCTACTTCACCTTCGCCGGCCCCGCCCTCCAAGTGAGGGACGGCCTCTCCTCCTACGACGCCGCGTGGATGTCGGCGTTGAAGGCAGCCGCAGCGGCCGGCGCGACCTTCACCCACCACCACGGCGTCGGCCTGTTCAAGTCTCCCTGGCTCGCAGACGAGCTGGGCAAGGGCGGCCTCGAGCTCCTGCGGGAGCTGAAGAGCACCTGCGATCCGGCCGGGATCCTCAACCCCGGGAAGCTCGCTCTCGCCGAGCCGAAGGGCGCGAGCGCGTCACCCCGAGAGGCGACGCGCACCCGTGACGTGGACTGCGTGGATGAGCGAGCCATGTGGATTCGAGCCGGCGCCGACGCGCCCGTGTCCGCTGTCGAGGATCGACTGCGCCGCGTCGGCCTCACCCTGGGCTCGCAGCCTCCCTCGGTCTACCGCGGCAGCATCGGCGAATGGCTCGCGGGGCCCCTCGCTGGGCGCCGTGCCGAGGACGGCAGGCTCGGCCCGGGCGTGGCTTCCGTCGAGGCAGAGCTTGCCGACGGCACGTCCTTCATCTCTCGCGCCGCCCCGCGCTCCGCAGCGGGCCCCGCCGTGTCCCAGCTCCTGCTCGGCGGAGGCGCGGAGCGGGGAACGATCCGCGCCGCCACCCTCAAGGCCACGCCCATCGTGCCGCGATTCGATCTCATGCTCGAAGGAGAGCCGGGCGCGATCGCCCGCTTCCTCGTCGCCGAGAGCCGCGATTCCATGGCGCCGATCGAGGCCATCCTCCGCCGCGAGGACGGTCCGATGGCCGCCACGGTCGTCTACGCCTCGGGCGGCGCCCGATACCGCGCGCGGCTCGGCAGGGCCATCGCCGCCGCCCGCGCGGTGGGCCTCTCCCAGGTGCACGTGGGCCCGGGCGACGAGATCGTGGAAGGCGCCGAGCGCGAGCTCGCTTGTGAGACCTGGCTCGAGACGATCGAAGCTCTGCCCCCGGGCGTATGCCTCCGTCTCGTCCGAATCACCCGCGTGAGCGCCGTCGCCATCTGTCCTGCCGAGTTCGCGGACCTCCTCCCCGCGCCCCTCCCCGACACGCCACCGTGGGCTTCGTGAGGCGCGAACCCCGACGAGGCTGCCACGCTTCGGGAGCGGGAGCGCTGCCGGGACCCGGAGCACGGCAGGGCCTTGCGAGCCTTGCGAGACCGGCGGCCTCGGGGCCATAGTGCGGGCCTTTTCGAGGCGGCAGGGAGCTCCATGGACCGCAAGGTCGTCTTCATCGTCAACCCGAAGAGCGGAAACGGGGCCACCGGGCGTCAGTGGCGGAGCCTCGCCAGCGGCCTTCGCGCACAGGTGGGCGACTTCGGGGAGCTCTTCACGACCCGGCCGCAGGAGGCGACCGCCCTGGCGCGGCACGCGCTGGAGGGCGGCGCCGACGTCGTGGTCGCGGTGGGCGGCGACGGCACCATCAACGAGGTGCTCAACGGCTTCTTCGCGGACGACGGGACGCCCGTTCGCCAGGGCGCCGCACTCTCGGTGCTCCCCCGTGGCACGGGCAGCGATTTCCTGCGCAGCCTCGGCTTCGCCTCCGGCGATGCGGCGTCCATCGGCGCCCGGCTCGCGGCGGGTAGGCGGCGTCAGCTCGACGTGGGCCTCGTGACCTACGAGCGGGACGACGGCCGACTCGAGCGGCGCTACTTCGCGAACGTCGCCTCCTTCGGCACCTCGGGGCTAGTGGACCGCTACGTGAATCGGGCGACCAAGGTGCTAGGTGGCAAGGCCTCCTTCACCATCGGTGCGGTCCGCGGCCTCCTCGCCTACGAGGACCGTCGCTGCCGCGTGCGCTTCGACGACGGCCCCTGGGAGGAGCTCGACATCACCTGCCTCGCAGTTGCCAACGGCCGCTTCTTCGGCGGCGGAATGATGGTGGCGCCCGACGCGAAGATGGACGACGGCCTCTTCGACGTGACCATCTGGAGCGGCTTCGGCCTCTCGGACTTCGTGTTCCAGCGCGGCCGGATCTACGACGGCCGCCACGTCGAGCTGAAGGGCACCCGCACGCTGCGTGCAAAGCGCATCGAAGCGACCTGCGCGGAGGAGTGCCTCCTCGACATCGACGGCGAGGCGCCAGGCCGGCTCCCGTCCACCTTCGAGATCCTCCCCGGCGCCCTCGATCTCATCGCCTGACGAGAGAATGAAAATGGAAGACCTCCACCCGATCGCGCACTTCGAACGGCTCCTCGCCGGAGCCATCGACGCCGGCCTTCCGCTGCCGAACGCCGTAGCCCTCGCCACCGCCGACCAGGACGGCAGACCGTCTGTGCGGATGGTCCTCCTCAAGGGCGTCGACGATCGGGGCTTCGTCTTCTACACGAACCTCGAGAGCCGAAAGGCCCACGAGCTCCAGGCCAATCCCTTCGCGGCGCTCTGCTTCCACTGGGCCACTCTCGAGGAGCAGGTGCGCGTCGAGGGTCGCATCGAGCAGGTCGACGACGAGGAGGCGGACGCCTACTTCCGGAGCCGCCCCCGCGGCAGCCAGATCGGCGCCTGGGCGTCGAAGCAGAGCTCGAAACTCGATTCGCGCGAGGAGCTCGTCGGCGCAGTAGCCGAGGTCGAGCACCGCTTCGAGGGCAAGGAGGTCACTCGCCCTCCGTTCTGGTCCGGCTTCCGCATCGTCCCCGACCGAATCGAGTTCTGGTCGGGCAAGGCGGACCGCCTCCACGATCGACTGATCTTCCTCCGCGAGGGCGAGGGCTGGCGCACAGAGTGGCTCTACCCCTGATCGCCTCGGGCCTCGTCGCGCTCGAGCAGGGCCGCCTCGGCCTCGCTCTCGGGCTCGAAGATCCCGGAAATACCAAGGTTTGACCCAGGGTTGAGCGCGCTTTTCGCGACGGCTCGAGACGAGGTCTCTACCTGCTATTGCCGGATAGATGACGACAAAAGAATCGGGGATCGGCGTTTCAAGAAACAGCCGTTCTTGATCCGTCCGGTTTTCGTGGAGTACTGTCGTTCTACCACATTTAGTTGGCGTGCGTAGTTGGACTCCCGGGGGGATCATGTTCCAGCGCCGTTTTCTGCCTCTGCTTCTCGTTCTGCCTTCGCTCTGTGCCGGCCTCGCCGTGGTCGGCGGTAGCGCCAGCGGTTCTGGCCAGACCGATTCCGCGGACGTCGAAGCGAGCACGAGCGAGCCCGATCCTTCTCAGGCAGTCGACCTGGAATCGATGGTTTCCAGGGTTCGCCTCGCCCTTCGAGAGGAGGGCGATCGCTGGATTGGCGATCATTCCACTCATCGGATCGAAGTGGCGGCCAGCTCGCTGCGTTTCTCTCCGGCGCCGAGTCGCCGTTCTCTGTCCCCGGACCGTTCGGTTCCGAGCCTCGAGGTGCAGACGGTTGCCATCGGCCGCACGACTGACTCGACTGTGCGTCTCCAAGCGACCGAACTCGCTCCCGACGCTGTTGCCGAAGGATCGATCTCGATCCAGCGCGGCCCTTCCGTCGAGAGGATCACCAACAAACCGGCGGGTGTCGAGCAGAGCTGGGCGTTCGCCTCTCCACCTTTGGGATCGGGCGATCTCCAAATCCGGCTGAGCCCCTCAGAACTACCGTTCGTGCACGGCACCGAGAGCGGTCTTCACTTTCTCGACCTAAGGACGGGTATCGGTGTTCGGTACGGAGTCGGGTCGTGGACCGACGCCAACGGCCAAACTACCGCGATCCTCCCCAGCTTCAGCGACGAGGAGATCGTCTTCTCCGTCCCGGCAGCCCTCGCCGATGGGTCGGCCTATCCGGTCACCCTCGCGACGCTCCTCTCTCCGGAATCGGCTGTCGACTTCCCCATGCCGGAGAAGCTCCCCGACATCGATTTTCGCCCGGTGATCGCTTTCGCCAAAGGCGTCTATCTCGTGGCCTGGCAGCAATACGCGGGGGGAGCGTCGTTCGCCTTGATGGGGGCCCGCTTCGACGAGAACGGAAAGCGCCTCGATCCGGAAGATGCCCGTATCGCCCAGCTTGACTCGATGAACGGGCAGATCGCCCTCGCCGGTTCGGATTCGGACTTCCTCGTCGTCTGGGAGGACCGCCGAAGCGGCATCAGCATCGATCTCCTCGCGGCCCGGATCTCCCCGACCGCGCCTTTGGTCGACTTGCAGCCAATTCCTCTCGAAATCTCGAGCGACTTCGACTCGTACTCCCCGACCCTCGTCTCGGACGGGACGCGATTCGCGGTCGGTTGGCTCGAGTCGCCGATTTCGGGCGGCCCGGCGTCCGTCGCCGCGGCCGTCCTGGACAAGTCTTGCGAGATCGATGGCAGCCCCGTTCGAATGCCCGTTCGCGGCGAGGCCACCGCGCCGAGCATCGCGTGGGGGCGGGACACTCTGCTGGTCGCCTGGGAGGAGCTCCTCGACGGAAAAGACGAGACGGACATCCGGGCTGCAAGGCTCGGGGCCGAGGGCGAACTTCTCGATTCGGACGGTATCGAGGTCTGCACGAAGTCGAAGTCCCAACGCGCCCCCTCTGTCTCATTCGATGGCGAGCGATTTTGGGTGGCGTGGGAAGACGGGCGCGATGGCAAGCCGAACGTCTTTCTCGCCGACGTTTCGGAAAACGGAAAGACGGGCGATGAAGTGCCCGCTGGCGGAAAATCCAAGATCCGACCCGCTCTTGCGCGTGACGCTGACGGACTCCTTCTCTCCTGGATCGATCCCGACGATCGCACGCTCCGCGTGTCACTTGTGGACTCGTCAGGGCGCCTCGCCGAACCGGGAGGCAATGCAGTCTCGAGCCTTCCGATCCTTGGTCGGGCATTCGCGGTGAAGGGAAAAGGTTTCTCCGCAATAACGTGGGTAGAGGATGGCTACAAGGGAAGCGCCCTGCTTCGAGTAGGGCTCCTGGATCGGGGCAAGATCCTGCTCGGCTATCCGATTCCACTGGTGGCGGAATTTCGGGGCACGCAAGCGACTCCAGCCGTCGCGTCGGACGGGGATGGATATCTCATCGTCTGGCAGGAATCGTCGGTCCCCGGCAAGTTTCGAGTTTGGGGCCAGCTCTTCACAGGTTCCGGCGTGGCTCGGCCTCCTGCTCGATCGTTCGCGATCTCGCAGAGCACTCGAGACCAAATGGTCCCCCGAGTTGCCTTCCACGGTGGGCACTATTTGGTCGTCTGGCAGGAGACGAGTTCGGATCGGGGCTTCCGCGACGTGATGGGAACCCTGTTATCGACCGACGGATCGCCCGTATTACGGTCCTTCGAGATCGCATCCAATCTTTCTGACAAGTACGTTCCCGACGTGGCGCCGGCGGTGGACGGGTTCGTCGTAGCCTGGCTTGAGCATAGCCTTAGTCTCAGTGAGAGAACGTCCGTAATGGCCGCCAGCGTATCCATCCGAGGGGACGTATCTAGACGGAGGTTGATCTACATGTTTCCGACGGGTTACGACCCGTTGCAGCCTCGGCTTCCTCCTCCACCGTTTGACACAGAACTTCGCCTTGCGGGAGACAAGGACCAACACTTAGTCGTCTGGCAGGAAGGCGCCAAACGGATCCAGGGATCAACGGCGGTGAACACGGGTTGCCCGGGTCCTTGCTCCTCGTTCCCGGTCGCGCTCTCCAACGGACGCATCCTAGGCCTCGCAGCCACGATCCATGATGACAAGTTCTTCGTGGCATGGGCGGAAATGGCTTCCGACCCGATGGCCACTCGTTCGATCGTCGCTCGTTATCTAACGCGCGATGGCTCCCCCGTCTTGTCTACGGTGACCCTGGCGAGCGGCTTCGGAACGGACCTCTGGCATCCGTCGATTACTTTCGATGGCGTCTCGAATCCTGCTGCGTGGTCGATGCTCGGGCAAAAAAGTGGGATTTACGGGAGTCGGGCCCGGCCCGACCTGCCATCTTCCGTGGACGCGGATTATCCGAGCGCGTGGGCCGATGGCCAATGGCCTGAGCTGGCGTCTCGAGGTCCCGGCCAAGTTCTTCTTGCGTTCGAACGACCGGATTCTCGAATCGGCTATCGGACCGTTTCATGGAAGGAAAACGGCGAGGCCTGCTCGGACAACAGCGAGTGCACCGGCAACGTCTGCGTGGACGGCGTCTGCTGCAACTCCTTGTGCGGTGGCGGCAATCCAAGCGATTGCCAGGCCTGCAGCCGCGCTGCTGGCGCTGCCGTGGACGGCGTGTGCGGTCCGGTCTCTCGCGGGGCGGTGTGCAGGGGAGCCACAGGCCCCTGCGACGTCGAAGACCTGTGCAACGGCGTGAGCCTGGAGTGTCCGAACGAGGTGCTCCCGCAGGGTTCCGTCTGCCGGCCCGCCTCCGGGCCATGCGGCGTCGACCAGGTCTGTGACGGGCAAAGCCCGCTCTGCCCCCCCGACGATCCCATTGCCCCGGCCGGAACCGTATGTCGCCCGGCAGAGGGCCCCTGCGACATCGAAGGCCAGTGCGACGGCGTGACCGCGGAGTGCCCCCCTGACGAGCTGCGTCCCGAGGGCTATGTCTGCCGGCCCGCCGCCGGGCCGTGCGACGTCGACCAGGTCTGTGACGGGCAGCTCCCATCGTGCTCTGACGATCGCGTCGCCGCTGCCGGAACGGTCTGCCGGCCCTCCGCCTCTGCCTGCGACGACACAGAGTATTGCGACGGGACGTCCCCCGCATGCCCCCCGGATGGGCCTGCGCTGGATTCTGATCGCGATGGGATTCCAGACTCCTGTGATGTCTGCCCGTATGTGCCGGACCCCCTGCAGGAGGATTTGGACGGCGACGGCCACGGAGACGCGTGTGACGACGACGATGACGACGACGGAGTCACCGACTACTGGGACAATTGTCCGAGGGTACCAAACCCTTTCCAGGAAGACTCCGACGGCGATGGGCTGGGGGATGCCTGCGATCCATGTCCCCTGGGACCCCAGACCGATACGGACGGCGACGGGATCCTCGATTGCGTCGACAACTGCCCGACGGTTCCCAATCCTGACCAGTCCGACGTCGACGGGGACGGAATCGGCGATGCTTGCGACGTCTGTCCGCTCGTGGCCGACCCAGCACAAAGGGATACGGATGGTGACGGAATCGGAGATGCCTGCGATCCCGACGACGACAACGACGGCGTAGACGACTCTTCCGACAACTGCCAGTTCACATCCAATCCCGGGCAAGCAGACGCCGATGGCGACGGCATCGGGGACGCGTGTGACAACTGCCCCCTGCGCGCGAATGCCGACCAGTTCGATTACGACGATGACGGCATAGGAGACGCATGTCGCTTCGAAATCAACGAACCTCGAGACGGCGTCCAGTACAGCGACCACCAGCCGGGATGGCTGTTGAACGTCCGCGGCTTGTTCAGTGGCTTCCCGGTTGGCGCGCTCTCGCTCGCCGTCGACGGTCAGCCTGTCGTACCCGCCGTCGGCCTTGGGGCCCTCTCGGCAGGCGTGCCTCTGTCGACGGGATCGCACCGCCTCGTAGCGACTGTTTCAACCGGGGTCGCCACGAAGACGATCGAGCGCAGCTTCTACGTCTACTCCATCGGTTCATTCGAGCCTTTGCCTTCGACGCCGCTGCGCCAGATCGTGCTCCCCTCGACGCGGGCGAACGTCGGCGTCCTCGTCAAGGACCGGCAGGGAACACCCGTCGACGGCGTTCCCGTCGTCGTTCGGGTCTCCGATCAGGCTGGGCGGCGTCAGCTGATCGAGGTCAAGTCTGGCCAGAACGTCGCAATCAGCGGAGTCGCTTCTGCTGGAGGCCTGGACCTGGCAGTTGCGGAGACTCGATCCGCGGGGTCCAGGGGCCAAGTCGGTATTTCGTTCGATTCTCCGGCCACCAAAGGTCACTCGCTCACGTTCGATTTCCGTGTCGACTCAGCACCGGCCGTACAGTTCGTGGTTCTATCCGATCCCCCTTGTCCGCCGGGTGCTCCCGCCTCCATCACGGTGGACGGGGGCGAACAGCTTGGCGTAGTCGGCGAACCGTTCGCGCGTCCGCTCTCCATCCGTGTGCTGGACGCGAACGGGTGTCCCGTCCCAGGCGTGAACGTTCGGATGACAACGGACTGGGCGGTCGACATGAACCGCAACGACCGCTTCGACGCAGGCGACGATGCCGGCGGGTTCGAGCCGTACGCGAACGAAGGAAGCGTCAATGGCCGTAAGGAGCTTGAATTGGTTACGGACGCCAACGGCGATGCGAGCGCCACGTTCTGGGCTGCGAAGCTCACGCGGGTCCGCAATTGGGCTCACCCCGTTGGACGGAATGGACCCGCAGACTTGAGCTCGGTGCGGCGGATTCGCTCCGCGGATACCGCCCTTACCTTTGTCCGAAAACATCAGGTTTCGATCCGTGCGATCAGCTATCTCCCTACCGGAGCGGGGTCTCCGCTTCCGGTCCCCGGCTTGGTGGAGACTCGCGTTCACCTGTTCGCAGGGCCAGGGCCCGCGGCGCGAATTTTGCGACTGGAAGAAAGAGATGAAAATGGAGAAGAAAAATAAATTTCGTACGGAGCAACTCATCCTACGCGCGCCACCTACCTGTTCCCCAATCGCGTATCAGACGTGTGGCTGAATCCCATCGCAAATGCGCGCGTGCAATTCTCCGCAGGGCAGGGAGCAGGCGGCGTCTTCTGGTCGATAACGCCCTGGGAGCCACTTCCCGGAGAGGTCGACAGCGACACGAAGGAGATCTTGACGGACATGAATGGCCGCATCGCTGGGGGCGTCATTGCCGCGGATAGGATGGGCGCCCCGTTCTCAGCCTCGGCGGTCCTGCTGAGTAGCCCCACTGGTGTCGACAGCCAGCTGACGTCGAGCCCGTCGGTCACCTGGTCTGGCACGACTGTTTCGCAGGGCCGGGGTATGACTCATCTAGATCATGGCCGCCCTTGGCGCTGGCTCGACATGTACTACAGTGTCAGCAGCGAAGAGCTGATCGGGATCGACCTGGAGCCTGTGACACTGAACGAGGTCGAGCTGACCTGCGTGGAGGAGATCCCCGGGAGGGGGTGTGATTTTACCACCGGATTCTTCACGGCGGGCCGTGCGGTCGGTGCGGACACCTTGTTCGTAACCAAGCCAGCGAGCCTTGGGATGACCCCGACGTCGCCTTTGCCCGTGCGGGGCGGCGGGTCTCCGATTCTGCGATTCCAGCCTCGATCGGCAGGAGGCCTCTCGTTTTCGGTTGCGGCGAGCTCGGGTTTGTACAATGCGGTCGGCGGTGACGTCTGGGGGCTGGAAGCCAAGCCCTCGATTCCGGGGACGCCGCTGAGTTGCGCGGGCGGCCTATCCTGCAGGTCGGGCGATACCGTGCAGCCGATCGCGGTCAACTCGAACGAGCATGTCAAGGTCGATCTGAGGCTGGATACTCTCTATTACTACCAGCCGCCCGCCATCCTGCTGGGTGCGCGTGTGACGGGAGGCCGTGTCTATCTGTCGGCTCCTCCGGAAGCCGAGGTGGAACGTCTCATCCCCATCGACGAGGAGGTGAAAGCAGAGCTGCACATTTGGAACGGGCCGGATATCTGTCCTGCCGAGGTGGAGCTCTTCGCCGCTCACGATCCCAATCAGACGACGCTCCTCCGATTCCCGATCAACCCGGACGCGGGCATTCAGTCGGTCTCCGTGCTGGCGGACGATGTGGTTGATCGCATCGTGCCGATCGGACAGGCGGTCCAGTTCAGCGTGTCGGCAGTAGCACCCGCGTGCACTACGCTCGCTTATGAATGGGACTTCGGGGACGACACGACCAGCACAGAGAAGGATCCAACGCACACGTACACGACGACAGGTATCTACAAGCCTCGCGTGCGGGTGAGCTGTGGTTCGTGTCCCTCCAGCACGGTGGATGCGTTCGCCGACGTCGGAGTCTTCTCCATCAAGATGACGTCGCCGTCGGGGGATCCGACGAGCGCCGATCCGGAAGAGATTGAGAACAGCGAGTTCGTTTTCTCTGGCGCGGGCGGTGTCCTCAAGATTCCAGTCGCGGCTGAAATCGAGCCATCCAGCCTCGGCTCCAGGGTGGGGGAGAACCTCCGCTGGCGCTTCGACAATGGCTCGAGGCCCGACGCCATCCCGGCCGGCTCCGCGCTCAGCTGGGATGCGACGTGGCCTACTGACGCCAGCGCCGGCCGCGGCGCGAGGAACGTCGCGCGCCTGAACGGCTATCCCCAGAACAACGCCGATTTCGGTCGCAGGCTGATTCAGCTGGAGTACGTCGACGCCGGGGAGGCCGTCTGGTCGCAGACGCAGACGATCGAGCTATTTTTTAGTAAGGACGACGTCGCGTCCGGGCGCGGCGTGCCAAATTGGTTCTTCTACTGGGGGCAGGTGTTGCCTTCGACCGTATCCAGGGAATACCGCAAGATTCCGCCCACTCTAGCCTCCTACGGCCAGTTTCCGGCGATGGTCTGGTGGAGGTACGGGAGAACCTTCGCGTACAGCAAGAACGAGGTTCGGGTCTTCCGGCCGGCGGCCGGCCAGTCTCGCGCCATCGCCTGTGCCGGGATCCCGGTGCTGACGGGCATCGACCTGTTTATTTCTACGCTGAGGCATGAAAAGCGGCACGTCGAGCAAATGAGATCGGCTGACGGGTTGGTTAGTACCGGGAGCGATGGCCCCTGGTTGAATGGCTGGTCCTGGAACGGTGCGCATAACCACTGGGCGGTGGGAGAGGACGGCGTTCCCGGCGCACCGGGTGACGACAACGGATTTCCGGGGGATGACGACCTGCTATTGCTCGACGGTCCTGGCGAGCTCGGAGCGAACTGCCTGGTTGGGGGGGTCCTGACCCCTTCGTGCGCCGACGTGCCGCTTTTTCATCTGGCCGACCCGTACCAGACCTGGCCACAGGTGTGGGGACAGCTCCCTGGCGGCTGCGAGGACGAGAACCTGATCGAGCGTGACGCATACAACCATGATCTGAAGAATGACAAGGGTTATCTTGCCTCCGATTGGGCTGCGCCGGGCAAGCAGTACCGGACCGAGGCCTATGATGACTGATACTCGATTCTTTCCTGTCCTCGGATTCTGCATGGTCCTCGTGATGGGGACGCTCGATCCGAGGCCCGCGGCGGCATCGCGTCGCGTCGAGCCGACCTGGGTCGACATCGTCCTCGATTCGGACGCGATCGTGCTCGCTCGCGCCACGGCGCCAAGCGAGATCCTCGGCGAACCCTCGACCTTGCAACCACGGTTCTCCGTTCTCGTCCGCGAGCTTCGATCACTCGTAGGCACAAGGGGTGTGCCGGCAGCGGTGGCCTCCTCTGTACCCATGAAACGCGGGCAGCTGTTGGTTCTGTTCAGCCGAGCTACAGAGCCTTGGTCGGTGACAGGCAATTTGAATTTTTTGTGGAGTTCATGGCCGATAGCGTCCGTGCCAACGCCCGTAATCGAGCGGACCGTCGCCGACATTCGTGCGTTCCAGGCCGCCCCGGATTCGGATGCAAAGGCTGCCGTTGTCGAGCGGATGCTCCGAGCGCCGCAGAACGAGATTCGTGCAGCGGGGCTCGATCTGATTTCCCACGACCCGACGATTCGAGGGCGACCCCGGCTCTTCCCCGGGATCGCAGCCCGGGTTCGTTGCAGCGATCCGCTGGCGCTGTCGGCGATTCCACTCCTCGGATCGTACTCGCCGCCCCGGAAGTACCCGTTGCTCCTGGCCATGCTGGGTTGCAAGGACGAGAGGCTCGCGCACTACGCCCACACCGGCTTGGGCCGTTCATGCCCCCTCGATTTGGAGAGGGCGCGATCGCCGGCGACGCGCAAGCAGGAGCTCGCGGCTTTCGATGCGTGCTGGAAACCGAAATGGGCAAAGGCCGAAGAGGAGTACCGGCGGCGGCATGGCGGGAAGGGGCCGGCGGACTGACGCAAGCCTCAGCGGAATTCGTCCAGGGACGGTTCCGGCCACGAGAGGCCCCGCGCAGGTGCCGCTCTTGGAGCCTGTTGCGGTAACGGCGCGTTCAGCGTCTGCCGTAGCGAGGCGAAGGAGCTACAAAAATGGGCGGCCAGTCCTCGGGATCCTGATAGACGAGTGCTGATTGGAGAGCTTGCCCTGGCGACCGGCTAATCTTCCTCCCCGCGGGTGAAGGCTGGCGCATCGAATGGCTCTACCCCTGCTCGCCGCGGCCCTCGTCGCGCTCGAGCTGGGCCGCCTCGGCCTCGCTCTCGGGCTCGGGTGAGAAGAAGCGAATCCACTCGTCGCGGCGGGCGCGGGCGTCGGAGCGGCCGAGCTCGGCGAGGCGCGCCGCGAATCCCCCGTCGAAGAGCAGGTAGGAGACGAGGTCGGCTCGATCCTCGGCTTCCGATTCGGCGAGCCGGCGGACGAGGCTGCCCACGAAGCCGCTGGCGCGCTTGCGGAACTCGGGCGAGCGGGCGTAGTCGGCGGCCATCGCGCCCAGACCCTGCGACGGATGTACCAGGATGTTGCGGATCCAGCTCATCGGGTGGTGGCGCATGGGCTGGAACGCCGTGTTGAGCACCGTCTCGAAGTCGGGGCCGTAGGACCGGGTGCCCGCCTCGAGGATCGAGTTGAAGCGCCGAAGGCGGTTGAGGTCCTCGTCGATCCGGTCGAGGAGGAGGGCGTCGAGGGTCTTTCCGGCGAGGAAGGCCGCCGTGGGATAGACCTCGTGCGAGGCGGCGCCCTTCTTCGGCTTGCGGAGCGCTTCCCTCGATTCGGTCTCGATGGCGGGGCCGTGCTCGGGCCGCGCCTCGATCCGCTCGCCGTGGGGGAGGATCGTGGCGGTGACCGGCTGATGCCGGAGCGAGACGACGATGACGCGCTTGGCGCCGAGGCGCAACGCGGGGCTCAGCGGCACGCTCTGCCGAAGGCCCCCGTCGACGTAGAGCTCGTTGCCTACCGGGACGGCGGGGAAGAGCAGGGGGATCGCGGCGGACGCGAGGGCGTGGGTGGGGCCGATTCGCGAGGCGATCGCGCGGTAGTGGAAGTCGCGGCTCCATGGCGGCGTGCCCTTCTCGCGGCGCTGGACGAAGACGGTGGTCCGCCCGGTGGCGACGTTGGTGCAGGAGACCGACAGAGCGTGGAGCCGCCCGGCGCGGATGTTGCGGCCGATGTCCAGCCAATCGACCTGCGATCGGACCAGGTCACGGAGGCCCGCAGGGTCGACGATGCCGCCGAAGGTCGGCTCCTCGCCCTTGCGCTCGGGCGTTCGGCGGACCAGGTCCCGCACGAGGCGCACCGCGTCCCTCGCGCCGAAGGAGAGGACGTTCTCGATCCGCAGGGAGGTCCACTTGCCCACGAGCTCGTCCGCCTGCCGAGCCGGATCCGCGGCGGCGCCCGCCAGGTAGCAGGCGTTGAGCGCGCCGACGGAGGTGCCCGTCAGGATGTCGAGATCGATGTGGCGGCCGAGCTCCTGCGGGAGCTCGTCACGCAGGTATGCGACGACCCCCGCCTCGTAGGCGCCCCTGGCGGCGCCGCCGCCGAGCACCAACGCCGTCCGCCTGCTCGCATGGTTCATGCGGCGGAGCATATCCGCCCGGCCGACTGCCGGGGTGGATCTCCGTACTGTGGGTCAGAGCACCTTGCGCGGCGGGACGACCACGTTGGCCATGAGCAGGCCGGTGACCAGCGAGATGGCGATGAGGCCCATGGAGAAGGCGATCTCCACGCCGGAGGTCACGTCGTTCCCAAGGAGGGCGGTGAGGCTGCGATAGCCGATGCTCCCGGGCACCAGGAGGATCAGGCCGGGCATGATGGTGAGGACCGCCGGCTTGCCCAGCGTCCGCGCCATGGTGTTGCTCGCCATGCAGAGCACGAGGGAGCCGACGAAGGCGCCGAGCTCCGGACCAAGCCCACGGGCCCCGAGCCGGGTGGCGAAGAAGGCGAGGGCGCCTGCCGCCATCACCCAGAGAATGTCCCGAGGCTTCGCGCGGAAGAGCACGGTGGTCGCCGCCGTGGCCAGGAGCAGCGCCGGCACCAACGTCCAGTCCGGGAGCGTCGGCCAGGTCGCGGCCTCCGCCACCGGGGGCAGCAGCCGCTCGAGCTGGCTGCCCAGGGCGACGCCGAAGACGAGCTCGAGGAGCGTGAGCACCGCGCTCGTGAGGCGCGTCGTTCCGGAGACGAGGTTGCGCGTGGCGAGCTCCGTCATCGCCACGGTCAAGGAGAGGCCGGGGAGCAGCGGGATCAGGCCGGCAATGATCGAGAGCTGGATCGAATAGGGGCCGATCACCCGCTCGAGGAGCACCGCGATGGCCGCGGCGCCAAAGGCGCCCAGCGCCTCCGACACCCGGGCGAGGCCGGGCCGTCGCTCGGAGAAGATCAGCAGCGAGCCGACCCAGAGGCTCACCACCAGCGCCGCCAGCATCTCCGGGAGCCGACCTCCCAGGAGGTAGGAGGCGCCGGTGGCCACCGCGACGAAGGAGGCCATCGTGAGGCGGGGCCCGTACAGGGGAGGCGCGGCCAGGATCTCCTCGAGGCGCTCGAGCCCCTGCTGTGCCGTGCGGTCGCCGCGGAGCACCTCGCACGTCAGGTGGTCCAGCTCCGACAGGCGGCCCAGGTCGATCTCCCCGGGATCGACGCGGATCATCGCCGTCTTCAGGTCGGTGGGCGGGCCGAAGGAGGCGAAGATCGCGGTGGGGGAGGAGTAGACCGAGCCCTCGATCCCGAATTTCTCCGAGAGCACCCCAGCCACGCCTTCGAGGCGGTGCGCGGGGATCCCGTACTTGTGGAGCGCCTTTGCGATGCGGATCAGGAACGCGATCTGATCCGCCCGCTCGCCCTCCGCCGCGGGATCCGCGCCCCCGAAAATCGCCTGCATGATCCGCCGCCTCGCGACAAACCCGCCGGTCCTTCCCTGCGGGGCGGCGCAATCCAACAGAAGAGACGCCCTGTGTCAAAGGGGCGACAGTCCGGGGACTAGAACCGGGCCTCGAGGTGGACGAACAGTACCGACTCGGCGGTGCCCGCCGCCGCGCGCTCCGGGACCTCCAGGCCGAACCGCTGGTAGTCGAGGACCACCTGCACCTGTTCGTTGAAGAGGTGCGCGACGCCTCCGATGGTGCGGGTCGTCCGGCCCGTCGTCTGGTTCAGCGGGCTCGTCCGCGCCGAGTGCTCCACGTCGGGGTCGAAGAGGTCGAACCGGGCCAGCAAGCGGATCCGGAGCGGGAGGTTCAGGAAGCCGTACGCCGTGAAGAGGACGCCGTGGCGGTCGACGATGCCGAGGCCCTGGTCCCGCAGGTCCACGGAGTTCCAGGTGGGGCCCCCGCCCACCGCCAGCGTTCCGAGGTCCGGCTCGAAGGAGAGCAGCCCGCCGGCGAACGCCCGGGAGAGCCTGCGATCGTCGGCCACCGCGGGGACGCCGTAGGTGCCGAGGGCCGTCGCGCGGAGCTGCCGGCCCCAAGCGCCAGGGCTGCTCGCGAACGGCGTGTAGGTGATTCGGCCGCTCCCCTCTTTGAACTTGGTCCCCTCCGTGCTCGAGCCGCCGGCGCCGTTCGCCAGCAGGAAGTGGGCTTGCAGCCTTCCGTCGAGGAGGGTCGAGGTCGCGCCGACGCCGAGGTCCGAGACCGGCAGGCCGTCCTCGAAGTTGAACACGGAGGGGCCGAGCACCCGGTATCTCCACACGGAGTCGTCGAAGGCGGTGATCGGCTCCGACTGCAGCCCCGCGATCACGTCGAGCCCGGGCGCGACTTCCAGGAAGCGCACGAAGGAGTAGGCGAGGACCAGGTCGAGGGTGCCCTCGATGTTGCTGGTCGTCCCGCTGACACGGACGATGTCGGGCGAGATCCTCGTGTTGATCGACCGCGTGATCTGGGCGTCGACGTTCAGATAGCTGCGCGTCAGCTCGAAGCGGTTCCCGCCGCGGGTGCTCGCCCCCGGTGGGGCCGCGGTCAGGTCGACGCTCCAGAAGGCGAAGATGACGCCCGAGATCTCGAGGCGCTGGCTCTCCATCAAAAGGTTCGGCTTCGCCGGCACCTCGGGCGGCGTCGGAGGGAACGGGACCTCCGGACGGGTCGACTCCTCGGCGTCGTCTGGCGCCTGCTCTGCTTCGTCGACCTCCGCCGCACGGGCGGGGGCGGCTGCAGCAAGCAGCGCGCACGCGACGATTACGCTGAGCTCTCGAAGGCCCATCTCGGCTCGGGTGTCCGAAGGAGCCTGAATGGGTGGGCATCGCCGCGATTGGCGGCAACCTGGGAGACCGTGCTTGCTGCGGCGCTTCCCGCGACGAGCTCCTAACCGAGGAACCAGTACGCCGACGCGAGGAGGCTGCGGCGGATCTCTCCGACCGCGGCCTTTTTCATGACGTCGGCGATGGCGCGCTCCTTGTCGCCGAAGCGGCGCTGCTCCTCGAGGCGGAGCTGATCGAGGCCGCGGCGGTACTCGCGCTCGGCGGAGTCGCGCTGGCGCCGCAGGCGGGCGCGCTCGCGGTCGTCGGCCTCGAGGAGGAGGGCCTTGCGAGAGGACTCCCACTCGGCCTTCGCGTCGGCGATGCGGCGGCGCGGCTTCTCGAGGCACTCCTCGGTGAAGCGATCCCAGCGCTCGCGGGCCTTGTCTGCCCCTGCCCCGCGACGCGCCTCGAGCTCGAGCTTCACGGCGGCCTGCGCGCGAGAGAGGGCGTTCTCCTGGGCGGTGGTGACGCTCACCGTGCCGCCGCCGGACGGGCGCTGGATGGTCTCGCGGGCGGGGATCTCCACGAAGAGCGCGCCGGTGTCGAGGTCGAGGGCGCGGTAGACGCCGCCCTCGCGGACGAGCACTACGTGGGCGATCCGCTCCTCGGGCTCACCGCTCCCCGCCTCGAGCTTGTACACGAACCACCACCCCTCCTTGCCGAAGAGGGGCGCGAGGTTGGGGGAGGCGCGGCTGGCGTCGAGGGAGAGGAAGCTGACACCCTCGGTGGGAAGGGACTTCACCAGCTTGGCTGCGGCCTTCACGATGGGAGCGCCGGGGCCGAGTTTGCGGGCGCCCTGCTCGCGGGCCTGGGCGGCGGTGCCCACCGAGTAGAGCCCGCCGGCGAGCTCGCCCCCCGCGGCGTCGAGGAGGGCCTGGGGGAGGTGGTGCACGTCGATGAGATCGCCTTCGACGCTGGCGTCGTCGCCGAGCACGGAGAGTGCGAGAGTCTTCGCCTGCTCCTCCGACTTCTGGATGACCTCCTTGGCCTGGCCCACCGCGACCTTGAGGCGCGCGCGCACCTGGTCGTCGAAGCGCTCCATCAGCACGCCGCGGGCCTCCTGCATGCGGTTGCTGATCTTCCCCTCCATCTCGGAGCGCAGGCGGTTGAAGGCGTCGTCGATCTCGCTCTCCGAGCGGCACGACTGGTAGATGTCGAGGACACGGCGCTCGAAGTCGACGCCGCTGTCGAGGGCGCCGAGGACCTCGTCGGACGCGCCGAAGACGCCGTCGAAGAGGTTGAGCTTCTGCTCGAGCAGCTCGTAGAGGCGGGCCTCCGCGGCGTTCGAGCGGTTGACCATGTTGATCACCAGCACGTCGCGCTTCTGGCCGTAGCGGTGGCAGCGGCCGATGCGCTGCTCGACGCGCTGGGGGTTCCAGGGCAGGTCGTAGTTGATCAGCAGGTTGCAGAACTGGAGGTTCAGGCCCTCGGCGCCGGCCTCGGTGGAGATCAGGATCTTGGTCTGCTCGCGGAACTCGGTGACCAGCGCCTTGCGCTCCTCGGGGCCGCTGCCGTCGCCACAGAGGATCGACACCAGGCCATCGAAGCCGTTCTTCTCGAGGAGGTCCTTGAGGTAGTCCTGGGTGCGGCGGCTCTCGGTGAAGATCACCGCCTTCTCGGGCCAGCCGTGGGCGGCGGCCACGGTAAACGAGCGGGAGAGGGCGCGCACGAGGGAGTCGCCCTTGGCGTTCACCCGGATGGAGCGGGCGAGATCCACCATCTCGCGGAGCTCCTTCAGCTCCTGCTTGCAGTCGGAGAGCGTCATCGGCTTCTTCTTGCCGACCTCGCCGTCGTCGAGGAGCTCCTCCGCCTCCTCCTCGTAGATCCGCCGGATCTCGTCCTCGAGCCCGTCCTGGTCGTCCTCGTTCTCGTGCCCGGAGAAGAGCTCGCCCATGTGCAGGGCCTGGGCGCGGGCGACCTCCTCGGCGCGGCCCACCTTGGCCTCTAGCGAGTCGGCCAGCTTCTCCAGGGTGGAGGCGATGGCGAAGGTCGAGCTGCCGAGGAGCTTGCGGTAGCAGAGCGTGAGGAGCGTGCGGCGCTCCGGGGCGATCGCGGCCAGCTCCTCGCGGCAGAGGTACTCGCTCACCTTGTCGTAGAGGAGCTGCTCCTTCTCCGAGGGGCGGAAGTCCTCCACGATGGAGCGGCGGTTCGTGTACTTCACGTACTCGCGCACCTGTCGCCGCAGCGTCCGCTGCACTACGGGTGAGATCCGCTCCTTCAGGTCGTTCATCAGGTCCTGGCGCTCGGCGAGGATCTTCTTCTCGTCGGGAGCGCCCGGGGGCGGCGGCGGATGGAGTAGCTGGCCGTAGAGCGCGCGGAAGGCGTCCTCTGGCCCGAGGATGGTCTCGTCGAGGAGGCTCACCAGGCCGTAGAGCTCCAGCAGCGAGTTCTGCAGGGGCGTCGCGGTGAGGAGGAGCTTGGGCACGCCGGTGAGCGACTCGCGCATGGCGCGGCCGGTCTTGTGGCTCACCTTGTAGGCGTTGCGCAGGCGGTGGGCCTCGTCGATCACCACCAGATCCCAGGGGATCCGCTTGAGCTGGTCGGGGCGGTTCACCGCGAAGGGCACCGAGCAGATCAGGGGCACCGGAAGGTCGAAGGGGTTCATCCGGCCCGCGGCCTTCGCGGAGGGGCCGTCCACGCACTCGGCGGTGAGGCCGAACTTGTCCCAGAGCTCGTCGCGCCACTGGGCGCGCAGGGGCGCCGGCGCGAGGATCAGGATCCGGCCGCGGCCCTCCGACGCGAGCTGGGCGATCACGAGGCCCGCCTCGACGGTCTTGCCGAGGCCGACCTCGTCGCCGAAGACGCAGCCGCCGGTGGCGAGGCTCTCGAGGCCGAAGGTGGCGGCCTCGAGCTGGTGCGGGTTCAGGTCGACGCAGGCCTCGGAGAGGGCGGGCGCGACGCGGCTCAGGGCCTCGCCGCCACGCTTGCGCAGGATCTCCTCGGCCAGGATCCGAAGGTGGAAGGGCGTCGCCGACTTCCCTTCGTCCTTGCGCGCCTTGCCCACCGGCCGCAACACCTCGACCACCGCCTCGCCCATCCTTCGCTCTCCGAACCCCGAAAGTGCCGCGGCGTCCGCCGCATGCCCCCGTGCGAAAGCGGCGAAGGTAGCAGACGGGATCCCGAGGGTCACCGCTCGAATGCGCACTGCGTCGAAAGAGGTCCGCAGCACGAATTTCGGGCGAATTCGAGCTCAATACGGGAGCGCCGTCGCTGGCGACTTCGCGTCTGCGTGTCAGGCGAGCGAAGCGTAGAGCCGCGCCGTGGCCTCCGCGGGATCACCGTCTGCGAGCCACGAGCGGATGGCGGCGACGGCGCTCGCGCCGGCGTGGATGGCGTCGCGAGCGTTTGCGGAGTCGATTCCGCCCAGCGCTACGATCGGCATCCTGACCGCAGCGTCTCGCAGCGCCTCCAGGCCGATCGCGGGGCCCTTCCCCGGGGACGCGAAGATCGGGCTGTACGTGGCGAAGTCCGCGCCCGCGCTCGCTTCGAGCTCTTCGAGGGAGTGGCAGCTCGCGCCCACGAGCCGCGAGCCGAGGAGCGCGCGGGCATCCTTCGGGACGACGGAGCTGCCGGTGAGATGGACGCCGTCGGCGCCCGCCGCGAGCGCGACGTCGAGGCGATCGTTGACGAGGAAGGGTGCGCCTCTTCGTCTGCAGATCGCGCCGACGCTCCGCGCCAGCTCCAGCAGCGCCGACGCGGAGAGATCCTTTTCGCGGAGCTGCACGGCGGCGGCACCGGGCGGGATCCCGGAGAGCGCGCGATCCACCGCCGCCGGCAGGTCGGGAACCATCCGGCGGTCGGTGATCAGGTAGAGGCGAAATCCGAGCGGCATCGCGAAACCCGCCTCCCCGGGGTGCATCAGCGGGCGCCGGAGATCGTCCCCTCGATCGGTGACGAGGCCGAGCCGTAGAGCTTCTTCGGGATCCGGCCGGCCAGGTACGCGTCGCGGCCCGCCTCGCAGGCGGCCTTCATCGCCCGCGCCATGCGCACCGGCTCCTTCGCACAGGCGATCGCGGTGTTCAGGAGAACGGCGTCGCAGCCGAGCTCCATCGCGATGGCCACGTCGCTGGCGGTGCCCACGCCGGCGTCGACCAGCACGGGGACCTTCACCTGCTCGCGGAGGATCATGAGGTTGTAGGGGTTGCGGACCCCGAGGCCCGAGCCGATCGGCGCGCCCAGCGGCATCACGGCGGCGCAGCCGACGTCCTCGAGCTTGCGGGCGACCACCGCGTCGTCGGTGGTGTAGGGCAGGACGGTGAAGCCCTCCTTCACCAGCACCTCGGCCGCCTTCAGGGTCTCCACCACGTCGGGGAGGAGCGTCTTCTGATCGGCGAGGACCTCGAGCTTGACGAGGTCGCTGCCCCAGAGCTCGCGGGCGAGGCGGCAGGTGCGGATCGCGTCGTCGGCGGTGAAGCAGCCCGCCGTGTTGGGGAGCAGCTTCATGCCCTCCGGGATCCAGTGGAGGAGGCTCTCCTCGCCCTTGGCCGAGAGGTCGAGGCGCCGGACCGCCACGGTGACGATCTCGCTCCCCGACGCCAGGAGCGCTTCCTTCATCGTCGGGAAGTCGGCGTACTTCCCGGTCCCGGTGAAGAGGCGCGAATGGAAGACATGGTTGCCAATCCGGAGGGTTTCGGACATCTGCTGCCTCGCTCGTTTGCGCGCCCGGAGCCGAATGCCCGATGGGCGCGCGTTCCTGCCTGTTGGTTGCTGCGCTCGCCTCTGGCGATCAGCCGCCGCCCACGAAGGCCACGACCTCGACCTGGTCTCCGGCGCCGAGCACGTGCGCGCCGTGATCGGCGCGCCTGACCACGTGGAGGTTCACCTCGACGGCGACCCGCTCACGGACCACGCCCAGGAGGTCGAGGAGCTGGGCTACCGTGCTGCCCTCGGGGATCTCGTGCTCCTCCCCGTTGACCTGAAGAACCACCACGCGACTCCTTCCCACGCGAAGGGCGCATGGGCCCCGACTAGGTAGCAACAATGTCGCCTGCGCGCCAGTCGACCCCGGGCCGCCCCAGGAGAACGCGGCGCGTTGCGGAAAAGCGGCCTGGCGCTCCCGGGAGGCGTCGGCGGCTTGCCCTTCGAGATCGGAACGACTACTAGAGGGGCGGATTTCTAAGCCGGGTCCTTGGGGAGGGGAGGCGCTGCGTCTTCACGGCAGCGGCCTGCGCTCCATCTTCGAAGGAGACGGCGCCTTTGGAGACGACATGCGCAACAGCGATCAGGTGCGGAAGATCCTCTCGTGGTACCCCTCGGACAATCCGGGCACGCTCTCGAACCTCGCCCGGATGATGAACACCGGCCGCCTCGCGGGCACCGGCAAGTTCGTGATCCTCCCGGTGGATCAGGGCTTCGAGCACGGCCCGGTCCGGTCGTTCCAGCCGAACCCCGGCGGCTACGATCCCGACTATCACTACAACCTCGCCATCGACGCGGGCTGCAACGCCTACGCTGCGCCGCTGGGGGCCCTCGAGGCCACCGCGGGTAAGTACAACGGCGAGATCCCCCTCATCCTCAAGCTGAACAACTCCGACTCGATGGCGAAGGTCGGCGAGCCGATCTCCGCGATCACCGGCTCGGTGGAGGACGCGCTCCGCCTCGGCTGCTCCGCCATCGGCTTCACCATCTACCCGGGCTCCGCCGAGCGGAACCTGATGTACGAGCAGATCCGGGAGATGATCCTCGAGGCCAAGAGCGTCGGCATCCCCACCGTGCTCTGGGCCTACCCCCGCGGCTCCGGCCTCTCCAAGGCCGGCGAGACCGCCGTCGACATCGTGGCCTACGCGGCCCACGTGGCGGCGCAGCTCGGCGCCCACGTGATCAAGGTGAAGCCGCCCACCGCCCACGTGGAGCAGCCGGAGAACCAGAAGGTCTTCGAGAAGTTCAACATCCCGACCGCCACCATGGCCGACCGCGTCCGCCATGTGGTCCAGTCCTGCTTCAACGGCAAGCGGATCGTGATCTTCTCCGGCGGCGAGGCCAAGGGCACCGACGCCGTCCTCGAGGAGATCCGCGGGATCCGTGACGGCGGCGGCTTCGGCTCGATCATGGGCCGCAACGCCTTCCAGCGCCCCCACGACGAGGCCGTGAAGCTCCTCAACACGATCATGGACATCTACGCCGGCAAGGCGTAGCCCGGGTCGAGTATTCAGCCTTCTCCACTTGTGGTCGAATGAAGCACGCATGAAAAACGCCTCCGACTCACATCGAGTCGGAGGCGTTTTTCGTTTGGGCCTCCCGATCTTCACGGGAGGCCCCAGAGGCCGATTAGTTCTTGATGCTCACCTTGGTGGGCACGTTCGCAGCCTGGCCCGAGCCGATACCGAGCTGGAGCTCGTTGTTGCGGCCCCAGCAGTAGACCTGGCCGTCGGTGGCGATGCCGCAGGTGTGGGCGCGGCCTGCCGCGAGGGCCTGGAACGCAGGGCCCTTGGTGCGCACCGGATTCGCCGACCGATCGACCGAGGTCCCGTCTCCGAGCTGGCCGTACTCGTTCGAGCCCCAGCACCAGACGTCGCCGTTCGAGGCGAGGCCGCAGGTGTGGTTCTCGCCCGTGACGAGCGAGACGTACGCGACGTTGCCGGACACGGTGACGCGGCCGGAGGGATCGACGGGGTAGCTGCCGTTGCCCAGCTGGCCGCGCTTGCCGTCGCCCCAGCACTTCGTCACCGACTTGCCGTTCTCGACGGCGGTGGCGCAGCTATGGGCCGCGCCGAGGGCGAAGGTGCGGATGTCGGGCATCACGCCGTTGGAATCCGGGCCCCAGACGCCGATGAAGGCGGGGACCGGATCGGGCGAAGAGAGGCCCCAGGCGATCTGACCGCGCTCGTTGTCGCCGAAGCAGAAGAGGCCGCCATCGACTCCGAGCCCGCACACGTGGCTCCTGCCGACGCGCAGCGAGCCGAAGCCCCTCGCCGGGACCGGGTCGGGGGACGAGGTCCTCGCCGGGACCGGATCGGGAGACGACATGCGCTCGCGGGCCGGGACGGGATCGGGAGACGACTCCTTCTCCTTCGCAGGGACGGGGTCGGGGGAGGAGCCGGCGCGATCGCCCCAGCACCAGGGCTCGGAGCCATCGAGGGCACAGGTGATCGCCGCGCCTGCACGAAGACCGGTGAACGAGTGCCCGCCGGTCACGGTCGAGGGCGCGTTGCGATCCGCGTAATCCCCGGTGCCGAGCTGGCCGGCGTCGTTCTTGCCCCAGCAGAAGGTCCCGCTATCGGAGACACCGCAGACGTGATGGAGGCCTGCGGTCAGAGACTTGAAGCGCTCCCTTCC
The DNA here is from genome assembly GCF_001263175.1 of Vulgatibacter incomptus. Lineage (GTDB taxonomy): Bacteria > Myxococcota > Myxococcia > Myxococcales > Vulgatibacteraceae > Vulgatibacter > Vulgatibacter incomptus. The sequence goes on from NZ_CP012332.1 coordinate 393,446, forward strand.
CGAGACGGGGATGCCGGAATTGGAAACGGTGGTCTTTCCCGCGCCGAGCTCGCCGTTCGCTCCGGTTCCCCAGCAGTACGCCTGGCCATTGGCTGCGAGGGCACACGTATGAGAGTCGCCTGCTACGAGATCGATGTAGCTGGTGGTGAGCCCGCTATTCGTCGAGCCGGTCGGCACGTCGGCAGATTCGCTCTCGAGGGGCGCGCCGCAGCCGGTTGCGATGGCGGCCGTTCCGAGTACAGCCGCGAGGCAGTGGGACAGCGGAGAAACGAAACGCCTGGAATGGAGACGGCCGGACATCGGTTGCCCTTCCTCGCTCGGCTGCCCTGACTCGAGCCGCAGGCCTCGAGCCATCCCCTGGCCCTGGATGGGCCATTGCAGCGAGACGATAGCCGAGCGTATCCGATGGCAACACGGGATGCCAAGGCTAGCGGCATCCCATGGCTATGACGGTCCGCCTGGAGCCTACTACAGAATCGGCAAGATCATAAAGCTCTAAATCCAGCGGTTCTCGCGGTACCAGCTCGCGGTCTCCGCGAGGCCGCGATCGAGGGGGTAGTCGGGCTCGAAGCCCAGCTCGTCCCGCGCGCGGTCGATCGAGCAGGACCATCCGGGGCCCGCCGTCTCGCGGATCTTGTCGAAGGAGATGATCTGCGGCTTGCCCGTGATCCTCGCGGCGACCTCCGACCATAGCCCCACCGGCCACGACAGCACCTCGGGAACGGGGATCACCACGGCCTTGTCGCGTCCGAGGGCCGTCGCGGTCCGGCGGATGAGCTCCTCCCAGGTGTAGATGCCGCCGTCCGAGACGTAATAGATGCCGTCGCCGCCGCGGGAATCGTGGACGCGATGTCCCTTGTCCAGCGCGATGGCGAGAGCGGAGCCGAGATCCTCCACGTGGATGATCGAGTAGCGCTTGCTCCCGAAGAGGCCGGGCTTCAGGGCGATCCCGAGGGACGCCATCTTGAAGACCTCGAAGAAGTCCTTGTCGCGCGGGCCGTAGACGATCGGCGGGCGGACGATGGTGATCTCGAGCTTGTCGGCGTGGCGCCGCAGCAGCTCCTCGCCGGCGAGCTTGGACCTGCCGTAGTTCGAGACCGGCACCGGGGTGTCGCCCTCGACGGAGGGCCTGCCCTCCGGCATCGGGCCTGCGACGGCGAGGGTCGAGCAATGCACGAAGCGCTTCACGCCGGCGCCGACGGCCGCCTCGGCGAGGAGGCGGGTGCCGTAGGCGTTCACCCGGTAGTAGTCCTGGGAGTTCAGCCCCTTGGTGAGACCCGCGACGTGGACGACCGCGTCGACGCCCTCCACCGCCGCCGGGAGCGACGCCGCGTCGCAGACGTCGCCGAGCGCGTACTCGACGGGGATCCCGGTGGCCTCGATGCCGCTGCGATCCGAGGTCTCGCGCATCAGGCAGCGAACCTCGTGGCCGGCGCGGGAAAGGGCCTTTGCCGCGGCCGGGCCCACGAAGCCCGAGCCGCCGGTGAGGAGGACTCGCATCGCCTAGACCTCCGCCTCGTAGACCCGGTAGGTCTTGGAAAGCTGGCCGCCCATGGACTGGATCGTGCGGTTGATCAGGATGTTGTCCTCGAGGATCCAGCCGACCTCCGCCTCGGGATAGCCGAGGCGCCGGGCGGCCTTCAGGGAGTCGAGGCAGAGGATCGCGTCGATCCCGCGCTTGCGGAACTTCTCCTTCACTCCGAGTGTGAAGAGCCGGATCCGCTCGACCTTGCGCGAGTACCAGAGGAGCTTGGCGAGGCCGATGGGCAGGCCGAACGTCGTAAGCCTGCCGCCGACGTACTTGAGCGCCTGGTTCATGTCGGGGAGGGTCATGGTGAAGGCGACGGGCTCACCCTGCACCTCGGCGATCAGGAGGAGGTCCTCCTTCACGAAGGCCTTCATGTCTTTGCAGACGTGTTCGAACTCCGCGTCGGTGAAGGGGACGAAGCCCCAGTTCTTCTCCCAGGCGGCGTTGTAGACTTCCTTGATCCGTCGCGTCTCCGCCTGGAAGTCGTCCAGGTTCACCGGCCGGACGACGATCCCCTCCTTGATCCGGACCTTCTCCGCGATCCGCGCGATCTTGGGATCCGGATCGGTGCGGGTGTCGATCTTCCACGACAGGAGATCCTTCGCCTTGGCGAGGCCGAGGACGTCCTCGAAGTGCCGCACGTAATACCGGGGGTTGTACGGCATCATCAGGGCCGGTGGATCGTCGAACCCCTCCACGAGCAGGCCCATGTCGTGGTTGGAGGAGAGGTTCATGGGCCCCATGATCTGGCGGAGGCCGCGGGCGCGGATCCAGGCTCGGGCCGCTTCGAAGAGCGCCTTCGCGACGGCGGGATCGTCCACCGCCTCGTACATCCCGAAGAAGCCGTAGGAGGTGTCGTGGAACTCGTTGTAGTTCCGATCCTCGACCGCGGCGATCCGGCCCACGACCGTCTCGCCTTCCCACGCCAGGAAGAGCTGGTGGGGGGCGTGGTCGAAGAACGGGTTCTTCTTCGGATCGAGGAAGTCCTTCCGCTCCATGAGGAGGGGAGGGACGAAGTTCGGATCGCCGACGTAGAGCTCGAGGGGGAGCTCGACGAAGCGGTGGAGGTCTCGGGCCGACGCGACGGGCCGGACCTGGATTTCGCTTCCGCTGCCTGGCTGCTGGGTCGTCTTCATCGCAGCGTGAACTACCGCATGGGGGCAGTCTTGGCAACGTATCCAACAAAACGAGAACGACCGGCGCGCGAAGCCGCGGCCGGTCGTTGAACGTCGGACTTAGAGACGGCTCAGTCGTGTTCCTCGTCGTAGCTCATCTTGCGGCCGCCGCGGGTGCGGTTGGCGAGCTCCATGAGCTTGTAGCCCCGCTCGATCACCGCGCCGGTCACGTCGCCGAGGCGCTCCTGGACGAGGCCCCTCATCTGCTCGCGGGTCGGCATCTCGAAGTTCGCGGCCCGCCACGTGGCGGTCTCGACGAGGTCGAAGACCTTCCGGGCGATGTCGCCGCGGGCGCCGAACGCACCCTGGCCGTTGGTCGGGCGGCGGGCCTGGCCGTTCCCGTTCGCGGCGACGAAGCGGGGCGCTCCCTCGCGGGCCGTCTCGATGGAGCCCACCTGGGCGATCACGTCCGCGGCGGTGGGGGCGTCCTCGGAGAGGACCTTGAACTTCTTGCCGAGGATCTCGAACTGCTCGATCACGCGGTCGAGCTGCTCGTCGGTGTGCGTCGCCATGTAGGACGTGCGCATCAGCGAGTGGCCCGGCTCCACCGCCGGCGGGATCACCGGGTTGGCGAAGACGCCGTTCTCGTAGAGCGCCTTCCAGAGGCGGAAGCACTTGATCTGATCGCCGATGTGCACCGGGACGACCGGTCCGTCGGAGAGGCCGGTGTCGTAGCCCAGGAGGCGGAAGGCGTTCCGCATCTTGTTGGCGATCCGCCAGAGGCGCTCGCGGCGCTCGGGCTCGGCCTGGATGATCTCGAGCGAGGCGAGGGCTGCGGCCACCGACGCAGGCGTCATCGACGCCTGGAAGACCATCGCGCGGGCCTTGTGCTTGATCCACTCGATCACCTCCTTGGGACCGGCGATGACGCCGCCCAGGGAGCCGAACGACTTGGAGAAGGTGCCCATCACGAGGTCGACGTCGTTCTCGACGCCGAGGTGCTCGCTGAGGCCGCGACCGTGGGCGCCGAGGACGCCGAGGCCGTGGGCCTCGTCGACCATGACGCGGGCGCCATACTTCTTCTTGAGGGCGATGATCCCCTGGAGGTCCGCGAAGTCGCCCTCCATCGAGAAGACGCCGTCGGTGACGATGAGCTTGCCGGCCTCGGCGGGCGCGTTGCCGAGGAGCCTCTCGAGGTCCGCCATGTCGTTGTGGCGGTAGCGCTTGTGCTCACCGAAGGAGCCGCGGATGCCCTCGAGGATCGACGCGTGGTTAAGGCGATCCGAGAAGACGTAGTCCTTGCGCTCGAGGATCGCGGAGAGGGTACCCAGGTTGGTGGTGAAGCCCGTGCTGAAGCAGAGGGCCATCTCCTTGCCCAGGAAGCGCGCCAGCTTCTCTTCGAGCTCGACGTGGAGATCCAGGGTGCCGTTGAGGAGCCGGGAGCCGGAGCAGCTCGTGCCGTACTTCTCGAGGGCCTTGGCCGCCGCCTCCTTCACCGCGGGGTGAAGGCTGAGGCCGAGGTAGTTGTTGGAACCGACCATGATCACCGGCCGGCCACCCACGTTCACCTGGGTCCCGTCGGTCTGATCGATGGGCTTGAAATAAGGATAGAGCCCCGTAGCCCGCGCGACCTTGAGCTCGCGCCACTCGAACGCCTTCCCGAACACGTCGGCCATGTAAAGGCCCTCCGTTGCTGACGCCTGGCAGTCCAATCGACGCTCTGCCGAGCATCCGTCCAGATTGGGGCGTCAGATACCGATCGACCTGCAAAATGTCAACTTCGAGCCCCAGGGCGCAAGGACAGCAGCGAGCGATCCTCGATCGGGTGCTGGCTGCCTGACAAACCTGGCCCTCCGGTGACAGGGGTTTGCCGCGCCGATGCGCCCGCCGCATCATAGACCCGAACGGATGGAGAGCCTCAGGCTTCGGTCTCCACCCCGGCTTGACGCGCTCCGGGGGGTCGATTAGAAGCCAACCGCTTCTGCCCGGGCCCTGCGCTTGCATGGCGCCCCGGGATGGTCTGCCGGAGTTCTTGCGGCTAAGAGGCGTCCGAGGGAGAGATGGAGCGAGAGGCGAGCGCGCCGGATTCTGCCGATCGGGAGCAGGAGATGGACCGGGAAGACGGCCTGACGATCCGCTCTGGGGAGCTCATCGCGGTCATCGCCGGCGTCCTGTCCCTGACGATCCTGCTCTGGAACCACGACCGTGTGGGCGGCTGGCAGCCCGCGGCGCTCGTCTGCGCGACCATCGCGATCTCGCCGCTCGTGCTCCGCGCCCTGCACGCCCGATTCGCCACGAACCGCTACGTGCGGTTCTGCGCCGACTTCGGACCGATCTTCTACATCGTCGGGCTCTACCTCAACCTGAACCCGATCCTCGACGCGGTGAACATCCCCATCGCGGACGACCTGCTGATGCGCGCCGATCAGCGGATCTTCGGGCTGCAGCCGTCGATCTGGCTCCAGGCGCAGGTGCCGCCGCTCCTGAACGACGTCCTCCTGGGCGCCTACACCACCTACTTCGTGTGGCCCCTGGCCCTCGGTCTCGTGCTCTGGTTCAAGCGCAAGGAGATCCAGTTCGACGAGTGGGTGACCGCGCTGATGTTCTTCTACGCGGTGAACTACGCGCTCTACGCGCTGGTGCCGGCGATGGGGCCGCGCTACTTCCAGGCGGCGTTCTTCGACGGGCCCGTCCACGGCTACCTCGCGCCGCAGATCGACCTGATGTTCCGCGGCTCGCCGCTGGCCCGCGATTGCTTCCCCTCCGGCCACACCGGGGTCTCGCTCCTCGTCCTCGCCTACGCGTGGAGGGAAGCGCGGCGCTTCTTCTGGATCGCGCTCCCGATCCTGCTCTGCCTGATCGCGGGGACCCTCGCGGGCCGGTTCCACTACGGCGTGGATCTGCTCGCAGCGGTGCCGCTCACCGTCACCTCGCTCGTCGTTGCGGCGAAGCTGAAGCAGCGCTTGCCGGTCGGCATGACCCTGACTCGCTCCGCCGTGCTGCCGCTCCGCCGGGATCGCCCCAGCACCTGACGATCGCGTCGAGGGATCCGCCGCGACTGCGGCGCGGGCTCCCGCGCCTGCTCCGTCCGGCCGCTAGGCGGGCCCGTCCGCCAGGAAGCGATCGAGCCGATCCACGAAGGCCTGGCGCGGCTCCCGCGGCTTCCACTCCTCCGAGAGCCCGAGGCGCTTCTCGCCCTCGGGGACCAGGTGGCCCTGCTCCACGAGCCAGGCGATGGCGCTCTCGAAGGTCGGCCTGGAGAGCGCCTCGGCACCCTGGATGACGCCCGAGTCGAGGGCCTCCTTGCCGCGGACGAAGCAGCGCTCGACGAGGCGCTTGCGATCCATGGGCCCGCCCGAGAGCTCGTCCAGCGTGGTGGCGAGGAGCCGGAAGGCCTCGATCAGGTCGGCGAGCTGTCCCCGGAGGAGGCGCATGCCCGGCTCCTGCCCCTCCCGGATCCGCACGGACTCGGCCTCGCGCACCAGGAGCCCCAGCGCGTCGAGGCGCTCCAGGGCCTCGTCGATGGTGGCGTCCATGGAGACGTCGGTCCGGAAGGAGAGCTCGTTCTTGAGGAGCCGCGAGAGCCAGCCGATCGGCTCGGTGAGCTTCGCCCGCGTCGTCGCGCCGCCGAGCGCGAGGAGCGACGCCGCGACGATCGCCTCCTCGGTGAAGTGGTGGACGATGTTGTTCTTGTAGAAGTCGAGAGCACTCCGGGCGTGAGCCTCGACCCGGAAGGCGCGCTCGCCGTCCTGCTCGAAGGTCTTCACCGCCTTGTCGGCCTCGAAGCCCGCCAGCGCCTCGCGGATCGGACCGGGGATCGTGGGGTCCGACGGTGCGATGGACATCGCCTTCGAGAAGCGGGCCCGCTTCGCCTCGGCGAGCTTGCGGAGGAGGCGGATCCGGGCCTCGAGCTCGGATGAGCGGAGGACCGGCCCGAAAGGATGGAGGAGGCCCGCCGCCGTCAGCGAGGAGGCGGTGATCGTCTGCACGTCGCCCATGCCGCGGGCGATGCGGTGGGCGAGGGCCCGGATCAGGGCCTTGCGCTCGTCCCTCCGGAACGAGCTCCGATCGAAGCCACGTTCCTTGGCCAGCGCCGCCAGGGAGATCGGCGGGGCGACCTGGAGGTGCACCCGTCCCCATCGCGAGAGGAGCACGGCAGGGGTCTTGAGCAGGCCCCGGATGTCCTCGCGCCTCTTCTCGCCGCCGGCGAGCTCGCGGGCGTAGGCGCGGGCCTCGATGATCTTCTCGTAGTCGATCGCCGTCGGCACGAAGCAGAGGTCGTCGCGGGCGCCCGCGATCCAGGCGTCCACCTCGATCGAGATCAGGCCGAACTTGGGCTGGAGGAGTCGCCCGGTCCGGGTGCGGCCGCCCTCCGGATAGAACTCCTGGGTGTAGCCGTCACGGCAGACCTTGCGGATGTAGGCCGACAGGGAGGCCGCGTAGACCCGCTGGCCCTTGAAGCTGCGCCGGATGAAGAAGGCGCCCGTCCGCCGGAAGATCGGCCCCAGGGGCCAGAACGAGAGGTTGGCGCCTGCCGCCACCAGCGGCGGCGTGACGCCGCGCTCCACGAGGACGTGGCTGACGAGCAGGTAGTCGATGTGGCTCCGGTGGGTGGGGCAGATCACGATCGGCGCCTGCTTGCTCGCCTCCGCCGCCGCGCGAAGGCCCTCCTCGTCGATGTCGATGCCGTCGTAGAGCCGGTTGAAGAGCCAGCGCGCCACGGCGTTCGCGCCGTCGATCCACGCGGGCGAGTACCTCGCCGAGATCTCGCGGAGGCAACGGCGGGCCTCTTCCTCCACCACCGCGAGGTCGCGGCTGGAGGCCTCCGCCTCCCTGACGAGCTCCGCGCGCAAGGCCCGGTCCCGCAGGGTCTCGTCGATCATCCGTCGCTGGCTCTTGAGCCTCGGCCCGACGACGGAGCGGAGCTCCCTCGCGAGGCCGACGCCGAGGCTGCCCCGGACCTTCCGTGCCAGGATCTCGTCCGGGACGCCGGTCTCCGCCCGGACCACCTCCGAGAGGTCGATCGGCATCCCGACCTTCACGACCGACCGCTTGTAGTTGAAGAGGAAGGACGTGAATGCGTGGATCCGGCCCGGGACCTCCGCCGAGCCGAGGACCACGTCCGTGACGCCAGGACGCAGCCGCGACGGCGCGCGCTTGAAGATCAGGAGCTGGGGGACGAGGTAGATCGGGCGATCGGTGGTGCGCTGCAGCGCCACCAGGGCGGCGAAGGGATCGTCGGTGGACGAGCCCCGGGAGCGCAGCACGGAGGGGCGGCGCAGGAAGACCATCGAGGCTTCACCGGCGCGTGCGCTCTGGAGCACCGCTTCGGCTCCCCGCGCGGTGCGCCGCCGGAGGATCAGCACCAGGGGCCGGTAGAGGAAGGTCGAGAGGCCGAGCACTGCCCGCGCCAGGGGGAGGCCGCGGCGCGCGAACGCCCAGTTGAAGTAGAGGAAGTTGAGGATGCCCGCAGACCGCATCACGTAGACGATCGTTCCGCGGCGGGCGAGATCCTCCAGCAGGGCCTGCGCCTCGTCCGGGAAGCGGACGGGCTCGAAGAAATGCCGGAACAGCCTGCGGAACAACGGGCCGTAGCGGGTGTGCATGGCCGCCGGTGCGGCCTTCGTCTCGGTGGTCGACATCCTACGTCAAGAGCCGGCGGTCACGTACTCCCGGACCCGCTCGAGCAGGTACGGGAAGTTGATCGGCTTCTCGAAGACGCCATCGACCCGCTCGCCCCAGGCGACTTCGGTGCCGGACTGCGCATCGATCGCGCCCGAGATCACGTAGATCGGCGTCGCCTTCGCCCGGCGCTTCCCTTCGCGAACCGCCTGGACCAGGGCCGCGCCGTCCACGCCGGGGATCCGGAGGTCGAGGAGCACGAGGGCCGGGGGCACCTCCTGGATCCGCTCCAGGGCGGAGCGCCCGTCGGCGAAGGCCCTCACCTGGAAGCCCTCGGCCTCGAGGTACTCCACGATGCCGTCGCGGCAGTCGTCGTCGTCCTCGACCACGAGGATCTCGCCCTGGCTCTGCGGCCGCGCCACCTGGCTGGAGGTGACGGCGCCGGCGAAGAGCGGGAGCTGCACGGTGAAGCGCAGACCCTCCGGATCCTGCTCCGCCCGCAGGTGGCCGCCGTGGAGCTCGACGATCCGCCGCGCGATCGAGAGCCCGACGCTGGCGGGGCCGCCGTCGGAGCGGAACGCCTCGAAGAGCCGAGGGAGCTCGGAGGGGGGAGCTGGATCCCGGAGAGCAGGAGCTGCACGGAGGCGCTCCTGCCGCTGGGGAGGAGGGTGAGGGTGATGTGCTCGCCGTCGCGGCGCCCGCGCAGGCCGCGCTCGAGGAGGTGCATGAAGCCCTCCACCAGCCGGTCGCGGTTGCCCCGGATGAAGACCTCACCCTCTGGCGCCTCTACCGAGAGCTCGACCCTGGCGGTCTCCGCGTCTCCCGCCAGGAACTGCACCGCCTCCTGGAGGACGGAGCGCAGGCCCAGCGCCTTGGGGTCGAGCGTCATCTGACCGGCCTCGAGGCGGGCGGTCAGGAGCAGGTCGTTGATCAGCCGCAGGAGCCGGTCCGCGTTGCGGTCGCAGATCCCGATCACGCTGAGCTGCTTCTCGCTGAGCTCCCCGAGGCGGCCCTTCAGGCCCATCGCCAGGTAGCCCTTGATCGTCGTCAGCGGCGTGCGGAGCTCGTGGGAAATGTGGGAGAGCAAGGCGTCCCGGGTGCGGTCGCCCTCGCTCAGGCGGGTGTTGGCCGTCTCGAGCTCACGGGTGCGGCGCTCGAGCTCGGCGCGGGTCCGACCCATGTCCAGCGCGGCGCCACAGGCGTTGGCGATCGCCTGGACCAGCGCCAGCTCGTCAGCGGAGGGGCCGGTCGGCTGAGCGAAGATGCCGCCGACCATGGCGAGCACGCCCACCGCTTCGCCGCGGGCGACCATCGGCACCGCGACGAGGGCGCCGTCCTTCTCCACCACCTGGGCCTTGTCGGCGAAAGAGCGGCCGATGGCGCCTTCGCCAGGGGAGCAGGCCTTCACCCGGGGATCGGACCGCCCGCGGGCCAGGGCGACGTTCAGCCTGTCGAAGGCGACGTCGTGGACGACCGCGAAGCTCGACCGGGGGCGGAACGCGCCCGCCAGGGCGGCGAGCCCCTTCTTGAGCGCGTCGGGGGACCGCTCCTCCGCGAGGATGTCCTGGAGATCGTCGAAGAGCGGGGTGGTCACCGGCAGCGTCGCGGCTTCTGCTTCCCGGTCCGGGGCCTTGCGTGCCGTCTTCCCGGGCGCAGCCTTTCGTCCCGTGAGCCGCCGCGTTCCGCTTCTCGAGTCGTTGGTCGTCAAGCGGCCTCCAGGAAGGCCGCCGGCGGACCGGACGCCTCCAAATGGTCCCCCCCGGGAGAAGTGGATGTAAGGCCTGCCCTTCCGGGCGGTCAAGGAACGATTCCGGATGGTGTCGTGCAGCGGACCGTCGCGCATGAAGAAATCAGTCCCGCAGAAGCGGGCCCGATTTCTTCAGCTCGCGCTTCGCGCGAGAGCGCTTCTTTTCGTTTGCTCCGCCTCCGGCTCCGCCCTGGCCCTTTTTAGCTGCGCCGGACGATCCCGTCCTTGTCGAGGGCGAAGCCCGCCGGGAGCTTGCCCGCGAGCGCGTCGCGGCGATCTTCCACCGGCGCCGCGAGATCCGCCAGCGCAGCGGCGGCCGCGGCGCGGACCCTGGGCGCCTCCGCCTGAACGAGGCAGTCCGCGATCGCGCCGGCGGCCGAGGTGGCGTCCTGCGAGACCAGGTTGTTCAACGTGGAGGTGCGGACCTCGTCGGACGGATCCTCGAGGAGGGGCAGCAGGACCGGGACGATGGCGGGATCACGGACGGTCGAGAGGCGATTCACCAGCACGACCTTCTTCTCGGGATCGCGGGCGTACTCCTGCGAGAGCTTCTGCAGGATCCCCGAGAGGAGCGTCACGAGCTCAGGCTCCGGCACCAATTCGTCGAGGCAGCGCACCGCCCACGCGACGTTGTCGCTGCGGCGGATGAAGTCGAGCACCGGCTCAACGGCCTTGTCGCCGAACGAGGTCACTAGGCTGAGCGTGTACTCCTTCTCCTCGGCGTCGGTGATGCCCGGCTCGGTCTTCACCCCGAAGCGCTGCAGGAGGGCGCCGATCGCCGCAGGCGTTCCGATGTCGCGCAGGCCCTCGAGAGCCCGAGCGCGGGTCGCCGGATCGCCGTACTTCTCCTGCGTCTTCTTGGAGAGCTCGCGGATCTTCTTCGTTTCGCGATCCTCTTTGCTGCCTCCAAGGAAATCGAACAGGCCCAAGCTGCACTTCCTTTCGAGGGGCGGTGGCGCATGGGCGCTGCCCCGGCGACGATCATTCGACCGCCGATACTAGAGTACGAGCCCGGCTCGCACCGACTCCGAATAGAGCGAGTCGAGGCTCTTTCCAAGCTCCTTCGCGCGATCTCCGGAGGGGACGATCACGCGGGCCTCCGCGTAGAGATCGCCGCGCCCGGTGCCGCGGAGGTGGGGAACTCCCTTTCCGCGCAGGCGCAGCTTCTTGCCGCTCTGCGTTCCCGGCGGGACCTTGAGCTGCACCGTGCCGTCGAAGGTCGGGAGGTCGACCGTGGCGCCGGAGATGGCCTCACCCACCGTGAGGGGGAGGGACACGTGGAGATCGTCGCCCTCACGGCGGATCCAGGGGTGGGGCCGGATGTGGATCTCGAGGTAGAGATCGCCCGGCGGGCCGCCGCGCACGCCGGGGCCGCCCTGTCCCGCGAGGCGCACCTTTCCTCCGTCGGCGATCCCGGCGGGGATCTTCACGGTGATGCGGGAGCCCTCTTTGCGAGGCAGGCGGAGCTGGCGCTCGGTCCCCTGGACGGCCTCGACCAGATCGATCTCGACCCTCTCGCCGAAGTCCTGGCCCGGCTCGGGCCTCCGCACCCCGGGGCCGCGGAAGCCGGCTCCCGGCCGGGCGCCGCCGAAACCCGTCCCGAAGAGGTCGCCGAAGAGATCGCCGAAGTCGACCGCCTCCACTCCCTCGAAATCGAAGGGGCTTCCGCCGCGTGGGGCGCCCTGGCCGGTCTTCCACTGGCGGAAGGCGGCGGCCTTCTCCGGATCCCAGCCGATCTTGGCCGCGTCCATGCCCAGCTCGTCGTAGAGGGGGCGCTTCTTCGGGTCCGAGAGGATGTCGAAGGCGTTGTTGATCTCCTTGAACTTCTCCTCTGCGGCCTTGTCCCCGGGGTTGACGTCGGGGTGGTACTTGCGGGCGAGGCGCCGATAGGCCGTCTTCAGCTCGTCCGCCGTGGCGGTCTTGGGCACGCCGAGGAGGCCGTATAGATCGGAGTTCGTTGCCATCGAAAGCCCAAGATAACCACACGCCCGGAAAGTAAATGAACGGAAAGTGGATCCCTCTCGCGCGCGATCCGGTTTGCCGGTCGCGCGTCATCCGCCTTACGATTGGCGCCGACGTGCGCTCCGTTTTTTTCCTCCTCCTGTTCTGCCTCCTTGCCTCCGGGGCGGGCGCCGAGCCAATCGGCGCCGGTCAGCTCGTGGATCGGGTCGTCGCCGTGATCTCCACCGGCGATTCGCGCGGCCACCGCACGCTGATCACGCTCTCCGATCTGGAGCTCGAGGCCCGGATCGCCCTCGTCTCCCGAGGCGCGTCGCTCGCCGCCGACGGCCCCCTCGCACCGGAGACCCTGAAGGCCACCCTCGACTGGCTGATCGCCGAGCACCTCCTCCTGGGAGAGGCCGAGCAGCTCGCCGTGGCGGTGGCGGATCCCGCCGAGCTCGGCGCCGCGCTGGAGACCTTCCGCGGCAAGCTCGAGGCCGCGGGAGGATACGAGCGCTTCCTCGAGCGGAACGAGCTGACCGAGGCCGAGCTCTCGCGGGTGCTCCGGCGCCAGCTCGTGGTCGACCGCTACCTTGCCTCGCGGCTCCGCCTCGGGGCCACGGTCTCCGAGGCCGAGGTCCGGACGGCCTACGACGCGCGGAGGTCCGAGCTCGGGGCGACCTCCTACGCCGACGCGCGGGAGCCGCTCCGGGTCCAGCTCGAGAAGAAGCGCAGGGAAGAGGTGGTCGCGGCCCTCGTCGACGATCTCCGGAGCCGGGCCGAGGTGCGGGTGCTCCACGGCTTCACAGGCGGGACGGAGGGGAGATGAGGAATCGGGCCCGCCTCTTCGACGAAGAAGAGGCCTCGCGGGACGGGTTCCTGCTCCGCAGGATGCACCTGGACGAGCTGGCCGAGGTGACCGCCCTCGAGCACCGCGCGTTCGCGCACCCGTGGTCGCCGGAGCTCTTGCGGCGCGAGCTCACCCATGACTGGTCCACGATCCTCCTGGCGCTGGAGCCTCGGGAAGATGGCGAGCCGGTCATCGTGGGCTTCGTGATCTTCTGGGTCGTCGTCGATGAGATCCACATCCTGAACGTCGCGGTGGATCCGCCGCAGCGTCGTCGCGGGATCGCGCGAATGCTTCTGGAGGAGCTCCTGGATCGCGGGCAGAAGGCGGGCCTCGTCGTCGCCACCCTCGAGGTGCGGCGCAGCAACGAGGGGGCGATCGCGCTCTACCAGGGGCTCGGCTTCCGCGTGGTGGGGATCCGGAAGGGCTACTACGCCGAGGAGCGGGAAGACGCGATCGTGATGGTCCGGGACCTGGCGTAGCGTCTCGGAGCTGCTCGGGGCCGCCGTCTCTGCGAAGGAGCGGCGGCCCGTAGCGGCTCAGTCCTTTGCGTCGAGGCCCACCGCGTCCGCGATCTTCGCGAGCCCGTCGCGATCCAGCAGGCGGATCAGGCCCTGCTCCATCGTCCTCACCATGCCGGGGCCCTGATAGACGAAGCCGGTGTAGACCTGCACCAGCGTCGCGCCCGCCCGGATCATGCGGTAGGCGTCCTCCGCGCCGAAGATCCCGCCCACGCCGATGATCGGGAGCCGATCGCCGAGGCGCCGGCGCACGCGGCGGACGATCTCCAGGGAGCGGGGGAGGAGGGGCGCGCCGCTCATGCCGCCGGCCTCCCGGGCGATCGCCTCCGACTCCGCCGTCGGGCGGCCGATGGTCGTGTTCGCGAGGATCAGACCGGCGAGGCCCTCCTCGACGGCGAGGTCGGCCAGCTCGTCCACTGCTTCATCGGTGAGATCCGGCGCGAGCTTGAGGAGGACGGGCTTGCCGCCCCGGCCCTTGGCTGCCGCCACGAGGGGCCCGAGGATCGCGCGGAGGGCGGCGGGCGCCTGGAGGTCGCGTAGACCGGGCGTGTTCGGCGACGACACGTTCACGACGAAGTAGTCGCCGACGCCGGCGAGGGTCTCGAAGGCGGTCAGGTAGTCTTCGGGCGCCCGCTCCGACGGCGTGTCCTTGTTCTTGCCCAGGTTCATGCCCACCGGGCCGGGCCGGAAAGCGAGCTCGGCGTAGCGGCTGGCGGTGGCCTCCGCGCCCGCGTTGTTGAAGCCCATGCGGTTGATCAGCGCCTGCTGCCGCGGGAGGCGGAAGAGCCGGGGACGCGGGTTGCCCGGCTGCGCCCTGGGCGTGATCGTCCCCACCTCCACCGAGCCGAAGCCGAGGGCGAAGGCGCCGGCGGCGAGGCCGTCGCCCTTGTCGAAGCCGGCGGCGAGGCCCACGGGGCCGGGGAAATCCAGGCCGAAGGCGCGGACCGCCAGGCGGGGATCCCCCAGGGTCCTACTCCTGCGGATCCGGGAGGCGAGGGCGACGTTGCGTCCGATCAGGCGCAGGAACCGGGCGACGAGGTGGTGGATCCGCTCGGGATCGACGAGGAAAAAGAGCGGTCGGAGCAGTGGGTACATGGGCGGCGATCTACCTCGACTCCCCGTCTGGACTCGACCCCTTTCGAGGAATTGAACATCCGGCTGGCGCGCCCTAAACCGTTCCAGCCGCCGGATCGTGCGGCACATGGGGGATTCGATGCGGATTTCGAGCGAGGGCTCCGGCCGCAGGACCGCTTGGCCCGAGGCGATCGATGCGCTGGAGCGGGAGGCGCTTCGGCGCCTGGCGGAGCTGCCGGCCTGGGCGCGGCTGGACGGCCCTCGCTCGAAGGAGCTCGTCTCCCGCCTCGCCGAGCTGAGGGAGAGGGCGGAGCAGGCCGGAAGCGACGTCTTCGCTCGGCTGGGGACGCTCCCTGCCGGGGTGCTGGGCCGCCTCGGACTCGCCACCAATCGGGATCTCGCGGAGCTCACCGCCCGGATCGGGGCCCTCGACGAGAGGCTCAAGCGGGTCGGGCGCCGGCGGCAGGGCCAGGGCCCGAAGGCCTCCCGCGGGCCCTCGATCGGCGTCGGACCCTTGCCCTAAGGACCGCCGCTCGGACCTTTCGCCGGCCGGCCGCGTCCCCCTGCTCCGACCGTCGTCCGTCGGATGCGGCGCCGGACCGCCTCCGCCCCGAAGCATCCCAACGCTCGAATCCTCCAAGTTGTCGGTTTCATTTGCGAATCATCCGGTCGCTGGCGTGCTCCCGAAGCGATTTCGGTGAACAGCGGACATGCCACGACCATGGGATTTTTCGGCGTGTAGACCGACATCACTCTGATGATGGCATCTTGATGGGCGGTTGATTCATGCAACTTGAGCGCTTGTCGTGAGGGAGGGTCGCGACTATGGTGCGCGCCGGTTCGAGGTCGGCCATCCCGGTCGCCGTTCGGAGGAAAGGCTTGAAGGTCCGTTCCCGCTGGCCGCTGCGCGTCGTCGGAGTGCTCGTCTTCGGGCTCCTCGCGTCCGCGCCCCTGCGGCTCAGCCCCAGCCAGCGCGAGGAGCAGCCGCGCTTCGCCCTCGATCCCGAGGTCGAGGGGATTGCGCGCTACCTCGAGTGGCGAGCGCCGGCGAGCCTCGCGCCCTCCCTCCGCCGCCAGGTCGCCAACGCCCTGGTGGAGGAGTCGCGGCAGACGGGCCTCGATCCCCTGCTCATCCTCGCCGTGATCGCGGTGGAGAGCGACTTCGTCCCCGACGCCGTCTCAGCGGCACAGGCCAAGGGTCTGCTCCAGATCCGCGACGTGGCCGCCCGGGAGATCGTCAAGCACGAGGAGCTCCCGGAGAAGTCCGCGCTCGAGCCCGAGGAGGTGGTTCAGCTCCGCCTGGGCATCCGCTACCTCGCCCTGATGACCAGGCGCTTCTCGAGCCTCGACCGAGCGCTGGCGGCGTGGAACGCCGGCCCGGTGGCGGTCGCCCGCGAGCTCGCCTCGTCGGGGACCGTCCCGGACCGCTGGCTCTCCTTCGCGCGGAAGGTCGCGCGGGAACGTCGCCACCTGCGCACCCATTTCGGGCAGGATGCGGCCACCAAGCTGGCCGTGGCGCCCGGATCCCCGGTCGCGCCGGAGTAGCCGGTCCCCTTCGAGCGTTCGTTCAACGATGTCCTTCGCCGTCACCGAGATCTTCTTTTCGCTCCAGGGCGAGTCCACCCGGATGGGTCGGCCCTGTGTGTTCATCCGCTTCACGGGCTGTGATCTCCGCTGCGGCTACTGCGACACCGCGTACGCCTTCCACGGCGGGACGAAGCGGAGCCGCGAGGAGATCCTGGCCGAGGTCGCCCGGCATCCCACCCGCTACGTCACCCTCACCGGCGGGGAGCCGCTGCTCCAGCGCGAGCTGCCCGCCCTCGCTCGGGACCTCCTGGAGCGGGGCTACGAGGTGGCGATCGAGACCCACGGCCAGAAGCGGTGGGACTCGCTGCCGGAGCAGGTGATCAAGATCGTGGACGTGAAGACGCCGGCCTCCGGCGAGTGCGCCACGGAGGAGCACCTCTCCTGGCTCCGGACCCTGGGGCCCCGCGACGAGCTGAAGTTCGTGATCGGCTCTCGCGAGGACTTCGACTGGTCGGCGGACGTCGTGCGGCGCCTCCAGCTCGAGGGCAAGCACGCGGCCCTCCTCTTCTCGCCCACCCACGGCCAGGTGGAGCTCTCCGAGCTCGCGGCGTGGATCCTCGAGTCGGGGCTGGACGTCCGGATGCAGATTCAGCTCCACAAGCTGATCTGGGGCACCGAAGCCCGCGGCGTCTGAACGCCCGAAGCTTGACGCGCCCGCTCGTTTCGGGGAGCCTGTCCGGAAGTTGGCGAAGTCCGTCGACGGAAGGCCCGGGCGGACCCGAGCGCCGTCCCCGCGGAAGGGCAATCCCTCCAGAGGATCCATGTTCTCCATCGATCCGATGCAGAAGCACATCGAGGCGAGCCCCGACCGCATCCTCTCCATCGTGGAGTCGATCAACTCGCCCTTCGTGGCGGTCCCCGGCCGCGAGTCCCAGGCGACCTCGGCCTTCATCGTCGGCCTGCGCAGCGCCGAGGGCCATCCGGGCCTCGTCGTCCACCTCTGGCTCTCCCAGGCGCGGGAGGCCGTGATCTACACGCCCGACGACGCGCAGGAGGCCCGCCGGGACTACCAGGGCGCGATGAACGCGGCCCTCGAGTTCTGCGAGTCCATGGGCTTCATGATGGAGGACGTCCCGTTTCGCGAGCTGACGCCCGAAGCGCAGTGGGAGATCCTCGGGAACCTGCCGCCCTTCCAGCGGGATCCCGCGCCGTCGCGCCTCGCCGGGAGCTCGATGCTCCAGCCGGTGACGGCGGGCCCCTCGATGAACTCCCCCTTCATCACTTCCGCGACCCCCGGGCCCGAGCTCTTCCTGGAGGAGCTGGTGGAGCCGCTGGACGAGGCGCCCCTCGCGCCGGTCGACGTCTCGAAGCTCGCCCGGCTGCTCGCCAGCTTCTAGTGCCCACGATGCCGAAGCTCTTCCTTCTCGCCGCCGCCTCTCTCCTGCTCGCCGCAACGGGCTGCCGTACGATCTCCGACAAGGATCGGAAGCTGGCGGCGTCCCACCTCGACATCGCGCAGCAGTCCGTGGCCGGAGGCGATCCCCGGGCCGCCCTCGCCGAGGTCGAGAAGGCGGTGGCCCTCGATCCCACCGACCCCAAGAGCCACAACCTCTACGCGCTCCTGCTCCACATCTACTTCGCCGAGGGCGACCGCGCGATCCTCGAGTACCGAAAGGCGATCGAGCTCGACCGCGACTACACCGAGGCCAAGGTGAACCTGAGCGCGGTGTACATGGCCACCGGTCGGTGCGCCGACGCGATCCCGCTCCTCGAGGAGGCCCGCCGCGACCTGCTCTTCCGCGAGCCCTACCTGGTCGAGAACAACCTGGGCTGGTGCCGGTACAAGCTGGGCGACGTCGACGGCGCGCTCCGGCACCTGCGCGCCGCGGTCTCCGTGAACCCCGGCTTCTGCCTCGGCTACCGCAACCTGGGCGAGATCATGGAGGAGCAGGGCCGGGTCGACGAAGCCCTCCGCTTCGTGGAGCGCTACGGAAAGTCCTGCCCCGAGGTGGCCGACGCGGATTTCCGCCGCGGTCTGCTCCTCCTCGAGAAGGGCCAGGATTCCGAGGCCCGCCTCGCGTTCCTCTCCTGTAAGGAGAAGGCGAAGGACGACGAGCTCGCCGTCGAGTGCGCGGGTCATGCGGAGAGGATCCCAGGGGGCTGAGACGATGGAGAGCTTCGGCCGCTACCTGGTGCAGCAGCGTGAGCTGCGTGGAATGTCGCCCGGCGACGTGATCCGGGTGACGAAGCTCTCCCCCTCCGCCATCGAGGCCCTCGAGAACGATCGCTTCGACCGGCTGCCTGGGCGCACCTTCGTGGTCGGCTACCTGCGCGCCTACGCCGCCTGTGTCGGCCTGAACCCCGACGAGGTGGTGCTTCGCTACGAGGAGCACGCGAGCCGGCTTCCGCCGCCGGAGGACACCGGCGTCCCGCGGCTCACGCTCAAGGGCGCCGCGGGCCCGATGCCCATCCGCTTTGTCTTCCTCGGCGCCGCCGTGGTGCTCATCGCCCTGGCGGCCTACCTGCTCTTTGTCGTGAAGGCCGCGGGGTGAACGAGCGGAGCTCGGAGGCGATCGTCCTCGGCTCGGTCGACTACGGCGAGTCCGACCGGATCGTGACCTTCCTCACCCGGGATCGGGGCAGGCTCTCCGCCTTCGCCGCCGGGGCGCGCAAGTCCAAGAGGCGTTTCGCCGGGGTGCTCGAGCCCTTCACCCGGCTCGAGGTGCGCCTCCAGGAGCGGCGGGGGGAGCTGCTCTTCCTCGCTTCGTGCAGCTTGCACGACGGCCACGCCGGCCTGCGCGAGGACCTGGGCCGGATCGCCCACGCCGGCCACGCCGCCGAGCTCTGCCGAGAGCTCTGCCGCGATCGCGAGCCCCACGAGGAGCTCTTCGACCTGCTCGCCGTCTACCTGCGTGCCCTCTGCGGCGAGCCCGCGCGACCCGAGGACCTGCTCGCGTTCGAGCTCGCGGCGCTCCGGCATGCGGGTGTGTCGCCTCGGTTCACGGATTGTGCGCTATGCGGAGCTGGGGCCGACGGCGGCGCGCTCTTCGATCCGGCACACGGCGGCATCGTCTGTGGCGCGTGTGCGGGGCAGGCACAGCCCGGCTCGATCCGGGCCGACGCGCAGACGCTAGAGGCGGTTCGCGCGCTCCAGGCAGCGGGTCCGTTCGCCGGTGTCGCCGTCGATGATCCGCGGACGAGGCGGGCGGCCAGCGGCCTGGTGCGAAGCTTCACGCGAGAGATCGTCGGAAAGCCGCTCCGCTCCCTCGACTTCCTCGCGCAGGTGGGGCTCGAGGCGTAGCGTGGTGCGCGCTTAGAGCTTCAGCCGGACGAAGATCGCCTCGGGGATCGACCGGATGATCGCCATGATCGCCCACCAGAAACGCGGCAGGTAGACCTCTCCGCGGCCCCGCATGATCGCCCGATAGATGCCCTTGCCCACCACGGCGGGGCCCACGAAGAGCGGCCCCTTTGGCACGTGGGCCGTCATCGGCGTGTCGACGAAGCCGGGCTTCACCGTCACCAGCGAGACCCCGGCGGCGTGGAGGCGGTTGCGCATGCCGCTCGCGAACGCGGTGAGCGCCGCCTTGGCCGAGCCGTAGACGTAGTTGCTCTGCCTGCCGCGATCGCCCGCCACCGAGGAGATCACCGCGATCGCCCCGTAGCGCCTTGCCTCGAAGCGGTTGGCGAGGTGGGTGAGGAGCGAGGCCGCCGAGACGAAGTTCGTGCGCAGCGCCGCCTCGGCGACGGTGAAATCCGAGGCGCAGGCGGCCTGATCGGGGAGGGTGCCGTGGGCGACGAGGGCGGTGTCGAGGCCGCCGAGGCGCTCCTCGGCGCGGTCGATGAGCCCTCCATGCCCGTCGATGTGGTCGAGGTCGAAGACCTCGTGCTCCACCTGGGAGGCGCCGCGGACGCGGAGGTCGGACGCGACCGCCTCGAGGCGCTCGGCGTTTCGGCCCACGAGGAAGAGCCGGGCCCCCTTGGAGGCGAAGAGCCTCGCCGTCTCCTGCGCGATGGCGGAGGTGGCGCCGAAGATCACGATGCGTCTCATGGGGAGAGTCGTCCGTTCGCGCCGTCGACCCGGCGCCAGAAGCTGGAGGAGAAGCGAGGATCCACGAAGCGTGAGAACTCGTCCAGCTTTGGGAACGAGCGGCGGAAGGTCTCGCCCGACATCCGGGCGTCCTTTGCGGGATAGATCGCGCCGCCGGACTCGCGGACGAGGGCGTCGAGGCGGTCGAGGAGGGCGAAGACCTTCTCGCCCCGGTTGCGGAAGTCGATGGCGAGGGTGGCGCCGGGTCTCGGGAAGGAGAGGAGCCCAGGCGAGGCCTTGGAGCCGAAGGTCTTGAAGACCACCAGCGGCGAGCCCTCCCGCGAGCGGGCGATCTCGGCCAGGATCGGCCGCGCGGCCTCGGGCGGCACCACGCACTGCCACTGGAGGAAGCCGCGCCTTCCATAGACGCGGTTCCAGCGCAGCACCTTGTCGAGCGGGTAGAAGAAGGGCTCGAACTCCGTGTTCGCCGACTTCACCTTGCGTAGCTGCTGGTTGTAGTAGGCGAAGTTGAACGCGCGCACGGTGAGCGGGTTCACCAGGAAGCCGGGGAAGTCGAAAGGGACGGTGAGCTTCCTCGGGCGGCGCACGGGCGGCGGCCCGTCCGGGAACGGCGCCGCGTGGTTGCCGCGGTGGTAGATCCCGCGCCCGAGGTGCTTCCCCGTGGCCAGGATGTCGATCCAGGCCACCGTGTAGACGTAGTCGCGCTCGGACTCGTCGTTGAGCGAGAAGAACTCGTCGAGGCCGCCGAAGCGGACGGTCTGCGCCTCGATGAAGGGGTTGTGGATCGGCCGGAGCTGGAACTCCGCCCAGGTGACGAGCCCGGTGAGCCCGAGGCCGCCGATGGTGGCCTGGAACCACTCCGCGTTCTGCTCGGGGCTGCAGACGAGGCGGGTGCCGTCGCTGCGGAGGAGCTCCAGCGAGCGGACGAAGCGCCCGAAGGTCCCGTCGGCGACGTGGTTCTTCCCGTGGACGTCGTTCGCGATGGCGCCGCCGACGGTCACGAATTTCGTGCCTGGTGTCACCGGCAGGAACCAGCCCGCCGGGACCACGAGGTCGAGGATCTCCGACAGGCTGACACCAGCCTCGCAGCGGATCACGCCGCCCGCGCGATCGAAGGAGATCAGTCGGGAGAGCCCGCGGGTGGCGAGGAGCGCGCCGCCGTCGTTCAGGCAGCTGTCGCCGTAGCTCCGCCCGAGACCATGCGGCAGGAGCGTCGCGTCGCTCGCGGGTAGCGAATCGCCGCGCCACTGCACGGGCAGCGCGCGCTGACTCGCCTTCGGAAATCGGCCCCAGGACTCGTGATCGGCCACGCGGGATCTATACCTTCAGTAGACGATCGCCACCACGGCGGCCATCCACACCGCCAGGTTCAGTACGAAGGGGGGATCGGTGATGAGCGCCTCCGTGGGGCTGCTGGCGCGGGTGGCGTGGGCCACCAGGCGGGTGAAGCGCCAGATCCCGAAGGCGGGAAAGGGGAGGGTGTAGGCGAGCAGGTAGCCGAACCGCCCCAGCGTGTCCGGCGCCACGGTGTAGAGGAAGTAGCTGACCACCGCGAGGGCGCCGGCGCCGGCGAGGGCGATGTCGAGGTTGGCGAGGGTGTACGCGCCCAGCGCCTTTCGGGTCGTCGCCGCGTCCCTGCCGCTCCCCTGGGCCGAGAGCAGCTCGTGCTTGCGCTTCCCGAAGCCGAGGAAGAGGGCGAGGGCGAAGGTGCAGAGGAAGATCCAGTTGCTCGGCGGCACCCCGATGGCGACGGTCCCGGCGAGCACGCGCAGGACGAAGCCCAGCGCGATCACGCACACGTCCACGTAGGCCAGCTTCTTCAGCCGCCACGAGTACGCGGCGTTCATCACCAGGTAGGCGAGCAGCACCCCGGCGAGCTCCGGGACGAGGAGCGCCGCCCCGGTGAGGGAGCCCAGCGCCAGCACCACGGACACCACCGCGGCGAGCGAGGCCGGGAGCTTTCCGCTGGCGATCGGCCGGTTGCGCTTCACCGGATGGCGCCTGTCGGCCTCCACGTCGAGGACGTCGTTGCCCAGGTACACGGCGGAGGCCATCAGCGAGTACAGGAAGAACGCAGCCACCGAGCGCAGCAAGAGGGCCGGCTCGAAGAGCTTGTGGGCGAAGACCAGGGGCGCGAAGAGGAAGCCGTTCTTCACCCACTGATGCGGCCGCATGCCGGCGCCGAGGTGGCGCAACACGCCCGCTCGGCGCGTCCCGACCTCAGCCGTCAGCAATGCCCGAGCCTCGCCCTGCGAATCCACGGGCGACTGTACGCTCGCTCCTTCGTCGACGCTCGGCATGCTCATGCCCGTGATCCTCCGCGCCCTGTCCGCCCCGGCAGTGCCGGGATCGCCGCTCCCGAATGGACCTTCCCGCCAGGGCGCTTCACCACTCCGGCAGTTTGGCCCGTCCGGTGCCCCGATTTCCACCCTCCTTCGCGCTTTACGGGGGAGGATCGGGCGCACCCGTTTCAGCCGACCAGAAGGGCGTCGAGAGCGCCGTCCTGGGAAAAGTCACGAAACGCGTGGGTGGCGCCGCAGGCCAGGAGCTGCGCCGGGCCGAACGAGCCGGTGCCCACGCCGATCGACTCGGCGCCCATCGCCCGCGCCGCCGCGATGTCCTTCGGCGTGTCGCCGATGATCACCACGCGGCACTCCGACAGCGGCACGCCGAGCTGCTCGGCGCCACGCTCGGCGCCACGGCGGATCAGCGCCGGCCGCTCCTCGTGATCGCAGCCGAAGCCGCCGAAGCGGAAGGCGTCGTGGATCCCCACGCGCTGGAGCTTCACCCGTGCGCCGTCCTTCACGTTGCCCGTGCCCAGGCCCACCGCGAAGCCGCTCCGCGAAGCGGCGGTCTCCACCGCCTCCCGCATCCCGTGGTGGAGGCGATACCAGGGCGCGACCGCCACCTCTTCCTCCAGCGTCGCGATGTAGACCGGAAGGAAGCCGTCGATGGTCGCCTCGTCCGCGGGGAGGCCGCTGCCCATGAGGGCCTGCCGGACAATCGCCCGGTCGGTCATCCCGTCGAAGGGGAAGCTGAACTCGCCCTTGCGGCCGAACGCCCGCTCGAACGCGCGCTCGATCGCCCGGCGGCCGCAGCCTCCGGTGCTCACCAGGGTTCCGTCGATGTCGAAGAGGAGAACGGTGTTGCGGTCGGGACGGGAACTACGCATCGAATCTCCATGCAGTCAGGCCGGACCCACGCTCCATCGGCAGGAGAGCGGAAGAGGACCTTTGCGACGTCGGCCATATCATGCTCGCTGGCAGACTTCAGCCGAGAGGAAGCTGATCGAGCACAGGCGGTGCTGCCAAGGGAAGGGCCTCTGCCCTCTGCACCTACAGCGCCGCCTCGAGGGGCCCCGCTCCTCTCGCGTGACCCTGGTCGCCGCCGCGTTCGCAACCTCCCACGCGTCCGGCTCCATTCCCCCGTTGATCATCGCGAGGGCCAGCCGCTTGGCCGCTGCTGAGACGTTGAGCCGACCTTGGCCTGCCAGGCCTCAATTTCCGGGGAGGGACGGGCGTGTTCTTCGCTTCGATGCGGGAGTTGGAGAGACGTGATCTAGGTGCCGGGACTGACTGCCGCCGATCACCAGACCTTCATTCCGCCATCGACGACGATGTCGATTCCGGTCACGTACGAACTGTCATCGGAGGCCAGGAAGAGAGCCACTTTCGCCACTTCCTCCGGCCGGCCCAGACGACCCAACAGCGTCTTGCCGAGCATGGAACTGGCCCACTCCGGGTCCTTCATCTGTTCGCGGATCTGGGGTGTCTCGATCAATCCAGGCGAAATCGAATTGGCGCGAATCCCATGCTCGCGGCCTTCCATGGCGAGCTGCCGGGTCATGCCGATGATGCCCGCCTTCGCCGTGGTGTGCGCAAGAGAGCCCAGGTTCTTGAAGCTCATCAGGGCGGTCAGCGAGGCGGTGTTCACGACCACCCCGTGGCTGGCCTTCAGATGAGGCCACGCAGCGCGCGTGAGGTAGAAGACCAGATCCACTTCATCCCGGCGATTGCGGTCCCACTCCTCGTCCGAGATGTCTTCGATCCAGTTGAAGGAGCCCTTGGCGGCGTTGTTGAAGAGCACGTCGATCCGGCCAAAATTTCGAATCGCAAAGTCGACCAGCTCCTGACAGTCGGCTGGCTCGCTCAGATGGCATGGCTGCAGGGACAACATCGTTCCACCGTCGGCGCGAACCGCCTCGACGGTGGCCTGAGCCGCGTCGACCTGGAGATCGCACCCGACGACCGAAGCGCCCTCGCGCGCGAACGTCAAGGCCGCTTCACGGCCCATGCCGCTACCGGTGCCCGTGATGATGCAGACCTTTCCTGAGAGCCGTTTCGACATCGGGCCTGCCCTCCTCGCGGCATTTGGAATCGATCAAGTGCTGATTGGCTCGATGGCCCGGTCCTCAACAGGTACGAGCAGACCCTGGCCACGAAAAGCAGGCGTCGCAAGCGCCGCGACGATTGCGCGAGCGGTTGATTTCCTTGCGACCGTGCGTGCCGATTCCCGCCACGTTTTGTCAAAGGAGTCCTAACCGAATGCAAATGGGTTGCGGCTGATGAAATTTGCATTTGTGTTGAGGATGGGGGAAGAGGGCCTTTGGACTGTTTCCCAAGGAACGAGATGAACCGCTCTGCTGCTGCCCTGGTGCTCGCCGCGTCCCTGATCCTGCCCGCCTGCATGTTGGGCGTCGCCGGAGGCAGGCCGCCGCGGCGCCCCGAGCCGCTCACGAGGAACGAGGCGGTCTCCCTGGGACAGTCCTGGTGCCGCCAGAGGGCCTACGACTGCCGATTGGTGGGCGCGAACCTCGTGAAGGGCCACGACCTCTGGAAGGTGAAATTCCACGCCTCCGACGACCCTCGGGGACGGCGCCACGAGGACGACCAGGGACGGCGCCACAAGGAGGGCAAGAAGCGAAACGTCCACCTCGAGTTCGATTCGTGGACGGGCGAGCTGCTCTCGGTGAAGGGGTAGGGGCCCGAGCGGGGACCCGTCGGGGCCCCTGCCGTCAGGGATTGAGCTGGGAAAGATCCGCAGCGCAACCGCTCCCCTTGTGTCTACCGCCCTCGTCTGAAGAGGAGAACGGTAGGTCGAATCGAACTCACGATCCGAAGAGGGCCGAGACGTATTCCTCCGGCTCGAAGGGCCGGAGGTCGGCCAGGGATTCCCCGATGCCGATCAGGCGGACGGGGATCTTCAGCTCGTCGCAGATCCCGATCACCACGCCGCCCTTCGCCGTGCCGTCGAGCTTCGTGAGCACGATCCCGGTCACGCCGAGGGCGTCGTGGAACTGGCGGGCCTGCTGGATCGCGTTCTGGCCCATGGTCGCGTCCAGCACGAGGAGCACCTCGTCCGGCGCGTCCGCGCGGGCCTTCCCGATCACGCGCTGGACCTTCTTGAGCTCTTCCATCAGCGAGGCCTTGGTGTGGAGCCGGCCCGCCGTGTCGCAGATCACCACGTCGAAGGACTCGCGCACGCCGCGCTGAACGGCGTCGAAGATCACCGAACCCGGGTCGCTGCCTTCCGCGCCCTTCACGATCGGCACCTGCGCGCGCTCCGCCCACACGTCGAGCTGCTCCGTGGCGGCGGCGCGGAAGGTATCGCCGGCGGCGAGGAGCACGCGCTTCCCGCGGGCCTCCAGTTTGGCCGCCAGCTTGCCGATGGTGGTCGTCTTCCCGGCGCCGTTCACGCCCACGACCATGATCACCCAGGGCTTCGTGTCGTCCATGGGCAGGCCGAGGCCGTCCAGGACGGGCCGGGTGTCTGCGGCATGGGCCTGGCCGAGGATCTCCGCCACGTCCTTTCGGATCGCCGCGCGCAGCTTGCCGGGGTTCGCGAGCTCCTTCTTCCGGAGACGCTCCTGCGCGCCCTCCACCAGGCGCATCGAGGTCTTCACCCCGATGTCCGCCGTGAAGAGAATCTCCTCCAGCTCGCCGATCGTCGCCTCGGAGACCTCCGCGGCCCCTCCGCCGAAGAGGCCCGCCAGCTTCGCCACGAAGCCGCCCTCGCGGGTGCGGGTGAGGCCCTCGATCAGCGTCCTCCCCGACTCCGCGGCGATTTTCTGGCGGCGCTCCTCCTCCTGGCGAAGGCGCTCCGCCTCGCGGCGGGCGTGCTCCTCCTCCAGAGCGCGCAGGCGCGCGGCCTCGGCCTCCGCGGCCTCCCGGGCCTTGCGCTCCTTCTCGAGGCGCTCCGCCTCCTTGCGCTCGCGGTACTCGGCCTTCTTGTGCTCCTCCTCCTCGGCCTTGCGCTTGCGGCGCTCCGCATCCGCCTCGGCTTCGGCCCGGTCCGCTTCGCGCTCGGCCTTGGCGAGCTCCTCCTCGCGGGCCTTTCTGGCCTCGGGCGTCAGCTCCGCGAGGCGCTTTGCGCGCTCCTCGCGCTCGGCGCGCTTGCGCTCGTCGTACTCGAGCTTGCGGCGGGCCTCCTGCTCCTTCGCCTCTGCCGCCTCTTCCTTCGCGTGGGCCTTTTCGGCCTTCTCCTCGGCGGCTTCCCGGCGCGAGCGCTCCTTCTTCAGCTGCTGCTCGAGCGTCGGGGGCTTTGGGGGAGCGGGGCGGAGCTCCTTGAGCTTCCGGCGCCTTCCCCGCAGGATCTTGAACGAGACGACCAGCAGGATGATCCCGAGGGCGACCAGGATCGCCCATCCGATGATCTCGCCCGTCGAAGGCTGGGTCACGTCTAGCTGCATGTTCGCGAGGTTCCTTGAATGGAGAGGCGTCCGGCCGGGCGCTCGCCCGAGCAAGGCCGCGGAGGATACCCGACCCGGCCGCTCCGAACGTCGGAAAGTGCTTGATGCCAGGGGCTTTTGTCGGGAAGCTGCCCGCGCAGGGAGCCTGTTTTTCGGTACGGCATGCCGTATCAGACGACCAGGCTGCGGAATCTCGGCGCGCCCGTCACCGGTTTGCGCCCTAGCGGAGGCATTTCTTGAAGCGAACCACCGGGCTCGGGATCGCGCTCTTCCTGATCACCCTGATCCTCGACTACGCCACCAAGGTGCTCTCCGAGGCGCACCTGGCCGAGGGGCCGATCACCATCGTGCCCGGCTGGGTCTGGCTCCGCCTCGCCTACAACCGCGGCGTCGCGTTCTCGATCATGGAGGGGATGCCCCACTGGATCCTGGGCGTCGGCGCCCTCGTCCTGATCTGCGTCGTGGTGTGGAGCCTTCGCGCCCTCGCTACGCGCCCCTCCGGCGCCGCAGCCCTGGGCCTCCTCGCCGCCGGCGGCATCGCCAACGCCATCGACCGCCTGCACGACGGCCAGGTCACCGACATGATCTCCGTGTGGCGCTGGCCGGTCTTCAACGTCGCCGACACCGCGATCACCATCGGCGTCGGGCTCCTCTTCTGGGCGTCCCGGAAGACCAAGGAAGCGCCCGAGGCCTCGCACGCGGCGTCGCCCGGCGCGATCCCTGCCGCCGCCGACACCGAGCTGCACCGCGAGCCCTGAGCGGCTCCTCGTTGCGCGGTCGTCGAATCGCAACATTCGCCGCCCGTCGTGTGTTATGCCTGCGGCGCCGAAGTCGTCCGGGCGGACGCCGGTGGGTGCAGGAAACGGCCCACGGGAGGCAAAGTCCGGGCTTCGCAGGGCAAGGTGCTGGCTAACGGCCAGGCGGGGCAACCCGACGGAAAGTGGCACAGAAAACATACCGCCGGTCCTTCCCGGGCCGGTAAGGGTGAAAAGGTGCGGTAAGAGCGCACCGCACCCCTGGTGACAGGGGTGGCAGGCTAAACCCCACCTGAAGCAAGGGCGAATAGGGAGGCGCCCTCCGAGAGGAGGGCAGGGGCTGCCCGTCCCGAGACCTCCGGGTACGCCCGCTCGAGCCTGTCGGCAACGGCAGGCCTAGACGAATGTCCGTCTACCGCCGCAAGGCGGGATCCAGAACCCGGCTTACAGGGCGACTTCGGCACTTTTCTCCTCTCACGACCCTGCGGGCTTGCCCCTGCAGCGGCCACCGGGCCGCGCCCGGGGCCTCGCGCGCGCTCTGCCGCACCGAAGTCGCTCCCCGACCGTCGGCCGCCGATTTGTGCTCTCGCATACGTCGTCGCCCTGAACGAGGCGCGCCGCTGCGTCCAGATCGGATTGTGAGCGGTGGGGTGATTCCCTACCTTCGCGCTCTCTCGGGCCGCTGAGTGGGATCGGTGCACCATCCTGATCAGGTGTCCCGAGGGATCTGCGCCATCTCCTCCGCCGCAACGCAAAAGCCGAGTCGTCGTCTCGACGCACGGTCGAGATCGAACCCACGAGGTCCCAACTCATGCTCAAGCACGTCTGCAGTTCAGTCGCTGCGCTCGCTCTTTGTTGTGCCTGGTCCCAGCCGGCATTTGCCGATCGCGACGATCCGGAGATCCATTATGGCGACTCCGCAACCGTCGGCGGCGCCAAGGTCCGGACCTACGTCGTGCTGATCAAGGACAAGGCGGCGATCGGCAACCACAAGGTCCCGGTCGAGCTCGGAATCGAGATCCCCGAATCGGCGCTCAGGAACTTGCCGTCGCAGGAGCGGATGTGGGTCCTCTACTTCCCGAACCAGGCGTGGAACATGAGGCTCCAATACATGATGCTCGACTGGAACCCGTCCGGGCACCCGCCGGAGATGTACCAGCTGCCGCACTTCGACTTCCATTTCTACATGCAGGATCTGGCTGAGGTGATGCGCATCGGCCCGAATGACTTCGAGCGTGGCGTGACGGATGTGCCCGCGCAGTTCGTGCCGCGGGACTACGTCAATGTCGGCGCGTTCGAGCCGCAGATGGGAAACCACTTGATCGATTTCACCTCGCCGGAGTTCGCTCCCGGAGGCCTCTTCACGCGGACCTTCATCTACGGGTCATTCGACGGAAAGGTCACGTTCTACGAGCCGATGATCACGCTCGACTCCCTTGCGCGGACGCCAAACGCGTGCCTCCCGATCAAGCAGCCGCAGGCCTGGGCCGAGAGTGGGTACTACCCGACCCGCTACTGCACGAGCTTCGACCCGCGGACCAGGACCTACCGCGTCTCCATCAGCGACTTCGTCTACCGGACCGGTACCTCGGGGTCGGCTCGATAGGCCGGAACGGCTCGGCCCCTCGAACTTGACTGGCGAGCGCGCGGCTGAGCCGATGCCCCCCCGGGGCAAGAGTCGGCGCTCAGAAGCAGGCAGCGAATCCGGGGCAGGCGGCGGCGACGCAGATGTTTACCTCGCATTCACATTCGCAAATTTTATCTCTGCAAGACGCGCATTCATTGATCAGGTTATTGCAGGGATTCCAGCAAGTGGTGGATCCGATTGCGGATGTAATGCAGTTGTTGCACGCCACGCTCGATCGATCGGTCGTACAGGGACCGCGTCCGTTGCCGATCCGGCAATCGCCCACGCAGTGATTGTTCTCGCAGACGTCGCTCGCGCAGTCGGTCGCATCGACGCAAGGCTGGTCGTACCCGCCGTTCCCGACGGGAACGCAGGTGGCGTCCAGGCATACGTAGCGATGGCCGGTGGTGTCGGGAGCGCAGCCCAAGGCGGCCTCGCATTTCGTGCCCGGTAGCGCGCGGCAGCGCTCGGCGGACGGATCGCAAGAGCCGCTCATGCAGTGGAGGTCGGCGGTACAGGAGGCTCCGTCGGAGCGGGAGCGCTCCGAATAGCAGGTCGCCTGGCGCCTCCCGTCGAAGGCGGCGCAGAACAAGCCGGCGCCGCAGGCGTCCACGCCCCTCGACTCGCAGCAGGGCATCGTGAGGCCCTGGGTGGTGGGGTAGTCGCAGCTGGAGTCGGTGGCGCCGTCGCCACATGACGCGAAGACGAAAAGGGCGAAAGCAGCGGCGAGCCGGCGCATGGATTCTCCTGTGGGTATTCGGGCGATTCTATTCCGGCGCTCCACCGAAGCAAGGGGGAGCCTGGCGGAGGTTTCCGGAGGAAGGGGCGCGAGAGGAGACCAGTGCGGCGCAAGGCGGAGGGTCCCGGGCCAGCGGTTGCCGAGAAAAGAACCGGCGCAGGCCTTTCTGCGGCCAGGGGTGCGCAGGAACCAGCTAGAGGTCAGCTGCGCGCGGCCTGAGGCCTCATGAGCACGGTCTTTCTATGTGGATCCAAGGGGCAAGGTCGTGTCCGCGCCACCGGGGGCGCATTACTGGTTCGCCAGATGGGCGATTTATCCAAGCTCGAGACTCAGCCGGGAAGCCGACCGGCGTGCGAATTGACGGCCCACATAACCCAGCTGGGCATCCCGATCCACGTGCGCAAGTCCCTCATGCCCACGTGCCGGGGTAATAAATCCAGATGGCACGCCGTGGCTTCCGATTAAGCAATGGTGAGGAGAAGGTTCTTGTCTGAATTTAAATGGGGCGATTTGGTGCGAAGGAATGGGTAGACATCGGGTACTGCCGGCTCGCTACTGCACGAGCTTCGACCCGCGGATCGTCTTCATCAACGAGCTCGTCTAGCGGACCAATCGTCCGGCGCCGAGCCGATAGCGATCTCGGCTCAGCCTCGCGCCCCTCCCGGCGAAAGCGCGGCTGAGCCGATGAACCTTCGGGTGGACGGCGGGCGTCGGGGTCAGCGCTCGCCGTCGAACGTGGACGATTTCAGGTAGCGGCTCGGCGGCGCGCCAAGGAGGCGGCTGAACACTGCGGTGAAGGCGCTCGGGCTGCCGTAGCCGAGATCGAGCGCCACCTCGGTAATCGTGGCGCCGCTTCCCAGCCGGGTCAGCGCGGTGAACAGGCAGGCCTGTTGGCGCCACGCGCTGAAGCTCATCCCGGTTTGTTCGCGGAAGAGCCGGGTGAAGCTGCGGCGGCTCATGCCGGCGCGCGCCGCCATGGTGTCGATGCCGACCTCCAGCGACGGCGCGTCGAGGAGGGTGCGGCACAGTCGTGCGAGCCGGGGGTCGCGTGGGAGAGGGGCGCTGAGCGACAGGGTGGGCATGCGGCCGATCTCGTCGAGGAGAAGGGCCATGACCCGGCCGTCGCGGCCATCGAGCGCGTAGAACGCGGGCAGGTCGACCGCCTCGAGGAGCAGCGCATGCAGCAGCGGCGAAACGCCGATCACCTGGCAGTGCGCAGGTAGACCCGCGGCACCGGCGGCCGCTCGGGCAACGTACGCGCTGCGGGTCGATACCGGACCCGCCATGTGGACCTCATGAATCACTCCGGCGGGGATCCAGAGGGCGCGCTGCGGCGGCACCACCCAGCTGCCTTCCGCCGTGATCACGGTGAGGACTCCGGTGGATGCGTATAGGAGCTGCCCGCGCTGGTGCGCGTGGCCGGGGAGCACGTGGTGGGGTGGATAGTCGTTGCCGGTGGCTACGACGTCGCGTGGCGTGTCCTCGTAGGTGCCGATGTGAGCGTTGCGCAAACGTTGGCCCGGATTCGATGAAGATTGACCCGCGGTCAGATGCGGGCCGTGAGGGCCGACCGTATAAGGGGGTGTCCTCGCCCGTGCAAGCCACGGAATTTCTACGAGTCCTTCGATGCAGACCCGCGTCCGATCCGCCTCCCTGCCCGTCGCCCAGCCCGCCGCAGCAGGAGAGGGCACCGTCTTCCCCGTCCTCGGTGCGATCAGCTTCTCGCACCTGCTCAATGACCTCATCCAGTCGCTGATCCTGGCGATCTACCCGATGCTGAAGGAGGGGTTCGACCTCAGCTTCGCGCAGGTGGGCCTGATCACACTGACGTACCAGTGCACGGCCTCGCTGCTGCAGCCGATGGTGGGGATGGTGACGGACCGGCGGCCGATGCCGTACTCGTTGCCGGTCGGGATGGCGTTCACCCTCAGCGGGCTCCTGCTGCTCTCGGTGGCGCCCACCTTCCCGATCCTGCTGCTCGCGGCCGGGCTGGTGGGGACGGGGTCGTCGGTCTTCCATCCCGAGTCGTCGCGGGTGGCCCGGATGGCCTCGGGCGGGAAGCTCGGCCTGGCGCAGTCGCTCTTCCAGGTGGGGGGCAACGTCGGGGCGGCGATGGGGCCGCTGCTTGCGGCGTGGGTGATCGTGCCGAACGGGCGTGGGCACACGGCCTGGTTCTCGCTGGCGGCGCTCCTCGCGATGGCGGTGCTGCTCCGGGTGAGCCGCTGGTACGGGCAGCGCCACCGGGCGGATCGGAAGGCGGCGGCCCGCTTCGATGTGGATCCGGGGCTGTCGCGGAAGCAGGTGGTCGCCTCGATCGCGATCCTGTGTGTGCTGATCTTCTCGAAGTATTTCTACATGGCGAGCCTGAGCAGCTATTACACCTTCTACTTGATCGAGAAGTTCGGGCTCTCGGTGCAGAGCGCCCAGGCGCACCTCTTCGTCTTCCTGGCGTCGGTGGCGGCGGGCTCCTTCCTGGGCGGCCCGATCGGCGACCGGATCGGCCGGAAGTACGTGATCTGGTTCTCGATCCTCGGGGTCGCGCCGTTCACGCTCCTGCTACCGCACGTGGGCCTGGCCTGGACCGGTGTGCTCAGCGTGGTGATCGGGCTCATCCTCTCGTCGGCGTTCTCGGCGATTCTGGTCTATGCCCAGGAGCTGGTGCCGGGGAGGGTGGGGCTGATCTCCGGGCTCTTCTTCGGCGGCGCCTTCGGGATGGGCGGGATCGGCGCAGCCGTGCTGGGCCGGGTCGCCGACAGCCACGGCATGGACTTCGTCTACCACCTCTGCGCGTATCTCCCGCTACTGGGGGCGGTCGCGATGTTCCTGCCGAACCTGGACCGGCGGCGGCGGGCCGCGGCCTGAGCGCGCGACAACGTCACATCCGCTCGTCGATGGCGCGGTTGGACATCTCGTCTGCCTCGGCGTTGAGCTCTCGGCGGACGTGGTTGAGCTTGGTCAGACGGAAGCCGCGCAGAAGCGAGGTGGCCTGGTCGAAGAGGGGCTTCAGGTTGGCGGCGCGGACCTGGTACTGCCCGCCGAGCTGGCGGATCATGAGCTCGCTGTCGGCAAAGACGTGGACCTCCTCGGCGCCGAGCTCGCGGGCGCGCTCGAGGCCGATGATCAGGCCCATGTACTCGGCGACGTTGTTGGTGTTGCGGCCGAGGTAGCGGCCCAGCCTCTCGACGATCTCGCCGTCGAGGGTCATGAGCACGGCGCCTGCGCCGGCGGGACCAGGATTTCCGCGGGCGGCGCCGTCGGAGTAGACGCGAAGGGCGCGAACCGCGCCGCCGCGAGGCGCTGCGGGCGGGGGAGGGGGCTTGGCGGTCGCCGCCTTTGCCGCGGCCTGGCGGGTCTTCGCAACGGAAGGCTCGATGGCGGCGGCGCCAGGCTCCTGCCGGGCCTCGGCGCGGACCGCGGCCTCGCGGACGGCTGCCGCCTGCGCGAGGGCGCCGATCAGGGTCTCGAGATCCCGTCGGCTCACCGCCGGAAAGCGGGAGAGGGTCTTCTCGAGAGGCTCTTCGGCGGCGATGAAGCGCAGCACTTCGGCGGGCGACGGCTTGTGGCTCATGCGCGCAATCTGCCACGCGCGCGCCTGCGCGGGCAGGCAAAACACGTCGCGGACTGGAGCCGCCTCGCAGCGTACCGCCCGGATTCCGGAAGCGGGCTGCGAGGCCGCGCGAGCGAACCGCCGGCGGCGCTCCCGAATCGGGAGACACCAAACGCCGTCAGTTCTCTTCGGCCTTCTCGAACGCCTCGGGCGAGTAGATCATCCGGCTGCACGAGGGGCAGACGTCGATGCGGGCGTTGGTCCGGAGCTGGTTGTTGAGCTGCGGCGGAAGGTTCATGTGGCAGCCGTTGCAAGCGCCGCTGACGACCGGGACGATGACGCTGGAGCGCCGCTTGACGATCTGCTCGTAGCGCTTGAGCGTCTGCGCTGGGACCGCCTTGGCCGCCTCGGCTCGCTTCTCGTCGAGCACCTTGCGAGCGGCGTCCTGCACCTCCATCGCCGCGCGGAGGCTCTTCATCTCGTCGACGAGGCCCGTCTGGGACTCAGAGAAGTCGCTCTCCCGGGTCTCGAGCGCGTCGCGGGCCGTCTCGGCCTGCTTCGCCAGCTCGACGATCTCGTCGGACGCGGTGGTGTTCTGCTTCTTGGCGATGTCGATCTCGCGGGCGAGGGCGGTGTACTCGCGGGGCGAGCGCTGCTCGGTCAGCCGCGCCTCCCACTTCTTCACCTTGTCCTTGTCCGATGCGAGGAGGTCCTCGACCGACTTCTTCTGCTTCTCGAGGTCGGCGAGCTTCTCCCGGTCGGTCTCGACCGCGGCCCGACCGGCCCCGAGCTGCGACTCGAGCTCGGCCAGGCGCCTGGGATTCTCCGAGCCGCCCTTCACCAGCTCAGCGATCTGCAGGTCGACCTTCTGCAACTCTTCCAGTGCCTTCAGCGTGTCACGCAACTTCTACTCCTTCCTTCCTTTCGTATCGTCTCTTCTTGCAACCATGGTGGGCCCAGCAGGATTCGAACCTGCGTCTTTTCGATTATGAGTCGACGGCTCTACCGCTGAGCTATAGGCCCGATCCGGGCCCTTATACGCCTGCGCCGCGTCAGTTGTCACCGACGCGGCGCAGAGAAATCGAATCAGGTGTCGACGAAGCTCTTGAGGCGCTTCGAGCGGCTGGGGTGCCGCAGTTTCCGGAGCGCCTTCGCCTCGATCTGGCGGATTCGCTCTCGGGTCACCTCGAAGTCCTGACCCACCTCCTCGAGCGTATGGTCGCTCTTCTCGCCGATGCCGAAGCGCATCCGGAGGACCTTTTCTTCACGAGGAGTCAACGTCGCGAGCACCTTTCGCGTCTGCTCCGCCAGGTTCATGTTGATGACCGCGTCGGCGGGGCTGACGATCGCCTTGTCCTCGATGAAATCGCCGAGGTGGCTGTCCTCTTCCTCGCCGATCGGAGTCTCGAGGGAGATGGGCTCCTTGGCGATCTTCAGGACCTTGCGGACCTTGTCCAAGGGCAGCTCCATCTTCTCGGCGATCTCCTCCGGCGTCGGCTCGCGGCCGATCTCCTGGACCAGGTAGCGGCTGGTGCGGATCAGCTTGTTGATGGTCTCGATCATGTGGACCGGGATGCGGATGGTCCGCGCCTGGTCGGCGATCGCACGGGTGATCGCCTGCCGGATCCACCAGGTGGCGTAGGTCGAGAACTTGTAGCCGCGCTTGTACTCGAACTTGTCCACGGCCTTCATCAGGCCGATGTTGCCCTCCTGGATCAGGTCGAGGAACTGCAGGCCGCGGTTCGTGTACTTCTTCGCGATGGAGACCACGAGGCGCAGGTTGGCCTCGATCAGCTCCTGCTTGGCCCGGTCGGCCCGCCGCTCGCCGAGCACCAGCTCTTCGAACGTCTGGCGCAGCTCGGCGACGCAGCGCTCCACGCCGCCCGTCTTGCGCTCGAGCTTCTCCTCGAGGCGGGCCTCGGTGAGCGCGTTGCGGATCCGGCGGTTGGCGCTCTTCACCTGCCGCTCGAGCTCCTCCACCTCGTCCTCGGTGAGGCCGAGCTTCTTGGCCGCCCGGCTCGGACCCTTGGTCTCGCGCATCGACTTGGCGAGCTCGAGGAGCTCGGAGGCGGCCATGCCCACGCGCTGCTCGACCTCGCGGAGCTCGAGCTCCGCCTCGTCGACGGTCTTGATGATGCGCTTGAAGTCGTCGACCACGCGGTCGATCTGCTTCTTGTTGAGCTTGAGCTCCTCGAGGACCTCGGCCATCTCGTCCTGGAGGACGGCGAGCTCGTTGCGGAGCGCGCGGGCCTTGGCGTCGGAGGGCTTGCTCCTCTCGAGCTGCTCGTCGATCTTCCGGCACTCGAGGTCGAGCTTCTCGATCCGCTCGATGTTCTTGATGACCTGCGCGGTCTTCGCCGCCTCGGCGCCGGAGCGGGCGACGGCGGGAGTCTCCTCGTCGCCCTCGACCTCGGTCTCGGATTCGGACTCGCTCTCCTGCTCGCTCTGCTGCTCCGGGGCGTCCTTCACGACGTCGCGGACGCGGATCTTGCCGCGCGCGAGCTTGTCGCCGAGCTCCACGATCGTGGCGATCGCCATCGGGGAGCTGAGGACGGCGCGCAGGATCGCCTTCTCGCCCTCCTCGATCCGCTTGGCGATCTCGACCTCGCCCTCACGGGTGAGCAGGGAGACCGAGCCCATCTTGCGCAGGTACATGCGCACCGGGTCGTTGGACTTGGTGAAGGCGGCGTCTTCGTCCTCCTCCTCCTCCTTCTCCTTCTCCTTGTCGCCCTCGGGCTCCGCCAGCGTCGGCTTCGGCTCACCCGCCGAGCCCATCCCGCCCATCGAGCCGACCTTGGCGGCGTCGACCACCGGGATCTCGTGCTCGCCGAACATCGACATCACGTCGTCGATCTGGTCGGAGGAGACCATGTCGGCGGGGAGGGAGTCGCTGACCTCCTCGTAGGTGAGGAAGCCCTTCTCGCGGCCCATCTCGATGAGGGCCTTGATCTCCTTGCGCTCGCCGGGGCGTCCCTCGCCGTCGTCCTCCTCGTCGTCGAGGGAGAGGACGAGCTCCTCCTCCTCCTCCGGATCCTCGCCGGGGAAGGGGAGGCGCGCACGCTGGGCGGAGGTCATCGGCTTCTTCGACGGCGCGTCGTCGTCGTCGGCGAACCTGGCCTTCGCGGGCTCGGCCTTGCCGGCCGCCTTGGCGGGCTTGGCCTCGTCCTTGTCGGCCTTGGCCTTCTTCGCGTCGGCCTTTGGCTCGCTCTTCGCCTTGGACTCGGTCTTGGCCTTCGCGTCGACCTTGGTCTTCGGCTCGGCCTTGGCCTTCGCCACGGCCTTGGTCTTCGCCTCGGTCTCCGCCTTCGGCTCGGCCTTGGTCTTCGCCTCGACCTTGGTCTTCGGCTCGGCCTTGGCCTTCGCGGCGCCTGCGGCGGTCTTCTCCGCTGCCTTCTTGGGCGCGGTCTTGCTTTCGGACGGCTTCATCGTTGCCTTGCTCACGGACGTTTCCGAATCCTTCTTCACGAACTTCCTTGCAGCCTTCGCGAGGCCGTCTGCCTGCCCCGCGGCCTTGGCCGCAGGCTTCTTCGCGGCCTCGTCGGCCCGCTTCTTCGTTCCGGCCCCCGCCGGCGCCTTCCCCGTGGCGACCTTGGCGAGGGGCCGTGCTCCGGCCTTCGCGGCGACGATCTTCGGCGAGGGCTTGCCCGACGCCTTGCCGGCGGCGCTCTTCGCGGCGGATCCCGGCGCGGCCTTCTCGCCGGCCTTCCTCTGCGCACCCGTGACCGGGCTCTTTCCTGCCGCCTTCTCGTTCGGCTTCTGCGCCATGAGTGTCTCCTATCGACCTCGACCCGACCCTGCCGCCCGAGCGGCGAGCGCCTCGTCAATCGTCGCGGAAGGGAACGGCATCGCGTCGCCGGACCTTCCCGCTGCCCCGGTCCCGGATTCGTCCGCCACACGGCGAGGACGATCCGGCTCCGCTGCCTATGGCTGACTCCTCAACTTCTCCCGGAGCCGTTCCATCTCCACGCGAATCAATCCGATCTGCCTGCTGCATTCCTCGACGGCCGCTGCGAGCTCCGCCTGCTCGGCGGGGTCCCGGGCATGCTGGGCTCCCGCCTCGAGGCGCTCGCGCTCCGCGATCCCGGCCCGCCGCTCCTCCTGGAGCCGCTCGAGCTCCAGATGGATCAGACCGTCCTCCAACTCCTTGCGCCAATCCTTATCGGGCGCTCGAAGCGCCTCCCGTGCCCGGGTTCGCAGCGCCTCGGCGAGGAGCTTGTCCAGGCGGGGAAAGACCTCTTCTCCACTGAGCTCCCCTGTGACGAGGAGCCCCACGACCTCCCGCAGCGAGCCGTCGCTGAGACCTGCCGCGACGGCCCGCGCGAACTCCGGGACGAGGGCGGGAAAGGCAAGCAGGCTGGCGACGAGCTCGAGCTCGCGGCGTCCGGCGGGCAGGCCTCCGCGGAGGGCGGAAGGCCCCCTGGGCATCGGAGCCGATGGCGGCGCGACGGGCGCCTGAACAGGCGCTGCCATCTCGGCCGACGGCTTGTCGCGCCGGAAGAAGCCGGCGACATCCGAGGGTGCAATCTTGAGGCGCCCGGCGATCTCCGAGAGGAAGAGCGATCGGGAGGCGTCCTCAGGGAGCGCGGCCACCACGGGCCGCAGCGCGCCGAGCGCCCGGAGCTTGTCCTCGTACCCTTCGCTGCCGCCAGCCAGGGCGCCGTCGATCACGAACGCCGAGAGGGGAGGGGCCTTCGCGAGGCGATCTTCGTAGCCGCGCTTGCCGTGGCGGTTCAGGAAGGTGTCCGGATCGTCGCCCTCGGGGAGCTCCAGGACCCGCGCCGACATGCCGGAGGCGAGGATCGGGCCGGCGAGGCGGAACGCGGCCTTCCGCCCGGCGTCGTCGCCGTCCAGGAGGAGCTTCAGCTCGGAGACCTCGAGGCGCTTCAGCAGGCCGAGGTGCTCCGGGGTCAGGGCGGTGGAGCAGAGCGCCACCGCGTTCGGGATCCCGGCCTCCCAGAGGGCGATCGCGTCGAAGTAGCCTTCGACGAGGACCGCCTCGTGGCTGCGGCGGATCGAGTCGCGGGCGCCGTCCAGGCCGTAGAGCACCCGGCTCTTCACGTAGAGCGGCGTCTCCCGGCTGTTGATGTACTTGCGGTCGTCCTCGCCCTCCACGACGCGTCCGCCGAAGGCGATCACGCGCCCCTCGGGATCGCGGATGGGGACCATCAGTCTCCCGCGGAAGACGTCGTACGCGCGGCCGGCGTCATTGGCGTCGGCGCGGTCGCGCAGGGCGAGGAGCCCCGCCGCCACCGCTCGCTCGAGGGAGACGTTCTCGCGCTGCAGCCGATCGCGCAGCTCGTGGAAGGCCGCCGGCGCGTAGCCGAGGCCGGCGGCGCGGGCGGTGCCCTCGGACACGCCGCGACCGGAGAGGTGATTGCGACCGGGCGTCCCGCGCGGGCTCCAGAGCGTCTCCTCGAAGAAGCGCGCGGCGACCTGGCAGGCGCGCAGCATCTCGCGGCGCTCGGCGAGCCTCCGATCCTCCTCGGGATCGAAGACGATCTCCACGCCGGCGTCCTGCGCGAGCTCGCGAACGGCCGCCATGAAGTCCTTGCCTTCGTACTCCATGAGGAAGCGAATCGGATCGCCTCCCTTCTGGCAGCCGAAGCACTTGTAGCTGTGGCGTTCGGGCGTAACGTAAAACGAGGGCGTTCTCTCCCCGTGAAACGGGCAGAGTCCCTTGAAGCTCCGCCCGGCCCGCTTCAGCTGGACGTGTCGACCGATGAGCTGGACGATATCCGTCCGCTCCACGATCTCGCGGATCTTGTCCTTTCCGATCAGCAAGGAGCTCTTGTCACCCCGGCGGAGGTCAAACTGCCAGCTTCTGCTTCACCAGGTCGGCCACGACCTTCCCGTCGGCGCGGCCCTGGATCCGCGGCGTCAGGACCTTCATCACCTTGCCCATGTCCTTGGGGCCGGCGGCGCCCGCCTCGGCGATCGCCTCGTCGACCAGCTTCGAGAGCTCAGCCTCCGAGAGCTGCGCGGGGAGGTACGACTGGAGGACCTCGATCTCGGCCTTCTCCTTGTCGGCGAGGTCGGCGCGGTTCGCCTTCTCGTACTCGGCCACCGCGTCCCGGCGCTTCTTCAGCTCCGAGCCGATCACGGCGAGGATCCCGGTGTCGTCGAGGGGGCCGGCGGCGCCTGGCTCGGTCTCCTTGTACTTCATCGCCGACTTGACCATCCGGATCGTGCCGAGACGGACCTGGTCCTTCTCGCGCATCGCGGTCTTCATGTCGGCATCGAGCGTTTCGCGCAGCGCCATTTTCGGCTACCTCGACAGGTGGATAAACGGCCACGCGCCCGATGGCCGTCGGGCCAACGGGCGCGGGGGCGGCTCTTCGCCCGAGCGATCGGGCGAGGAGCGAGGGGCGGCTCTCCCAGGAAGAAGTCCACGGGGAGCCGCGCGGGGATCAGATCCCCGTCTTGCGGAGCTTCTTGAGAGCCCGCTTCTTGGCGGCGATCGCCTTCTTCTTCTTCTTCACGGAAGGCTTCTCGTAGTGCTCACGCTTGCGGATCTCGGAGAGGATTCCCGCCTTCTCGCACTGCTTCTTGAAGCGCTTCATCGCGTTCTCGAAGCTTTCGCCTTCCTTGACACGTACGCCCGGCATCCAGTTACACCTCCCCTCGTGCCATTCGGCCATGCGCCCGGTACCCGGATGCGCCTGGCACTCTGAATCGGTTGTTAATCTGCCGCCGGCGAAGCCGCCAGGGGATCGCCGGCCGGAAACCGGCGACAATAAGGAAACCGAACGTCCTGTCAAGCGCTGGATCTTCGCGAACGACCCGAAAGGGACGCGCTTAGGAAAACTTGGAGATCACTCGAGCAGCGGTTGCGCGGAGAGCTTCCTCTCGCACTGGCGCAGCTCGTGGAGGAGCTCGAGGATCTGGGGGTCGTGGGGGACCTCGTCCGGCGCCTTCTTCTCTGCCTCGAGCTCGGACGGCCACCGCTCGTACTGATGCCGTGGCGGCTCGAGGTCGCGGACGTCGACCTCGATCGGCTTCTGCCGGCAGTCCTCGTCATCGGGGTGGTCGGCGCAGCGCCGCAGC
Source organism: Vulgatibacter incomptus (assembly GCF_001263175.1). GTDB lineage: Bacteria > Myxococcota > Myxococcia > Myxococcales > Vulgatibacteraceae > Vulgatibacter > Vulgatibacter incomptus. The sequence goes on from NZ_CP012332.1 coordinate 433,819, forward strand.
CCCTGGAGCAGGCGAAGGGCGGAGGCGTCCTCGGCGTTCTCCACGTAGCCAAAGGTGTCCCTCTCCGCGGCGACTCTGCGCAGGTATTCCTGCCGGCGGACCAGGGCATCCCGCAGCGGGGCGCAGGCGTCGTCGGGAGCCGGGGCGGCCTCGATGTCGGGGTCGAGCGCTTCGTCGTCGGGGAGCTCGGCTTCGCTTTCGTTCCGCGAGGGCGCTGCCGGCTCACGGGGACGAGGCAGGGCGGCGGCGGGCTGCCCATCGTCGCCGTCGACCACGGAGGCGAACGATCCCTCCTCCTCCTCGCCCGGGAGAATGACCCGGACCTTCGCCATGAGGTCCGAGAGGGAGGGCTCGGGCCGCACGGCGTCGGGCCGGGCGTGCCCCTCCTCGGTCACCGCTGCGTCGATCCGGCCGTACTCCTCGGGTCGTCCTGAGAAGCCGGTCGCGTCCGCTGCGAGCACGGGCTTGGCGGGATCACGGACGAGGAAGGACGGGAGCTCGTCCGGCGCCGGGAGCGGCGCGTCGCCCTTTTCCTGCTGCGCGGGCTTCGGCGGCGGCAGCGAAGGGCGGGCCTCCGGCTCGGGTGCGCTCGCGGGCTCCGGCGTCCGCGACTTGCATCCGGCTTCGAGGGCGACGCACGCGAGGGCGAGCGAGGCGATCAGGACTCCCGTGCGCATGAGGTCCTCTCCGCTCCGTCTCGGCGGTACGAGAGAGCGGCCGTCGGGAGCTACTCGTCGCCGTCCAGATCGTCGTCGTCGTCGTCGTCGTCCCGATCGAGGTCGGGCGGGAGCGGCTGGCCGGCGGTCCGGTTGACCCGATCGCGCAGCTCTTTGCCGGTCCGGAAGAGGATGCCCCGCTTCGGCTTCACCGGGATCACCTCGCCGGTCTTGGGATTCCGGCCCTGGTAGCCCTCGTAGTGCTTCACGTGGAAGGCGCCCAGGCCACGGATCTCGATGTTCTCGCCGCGGACGAGGGCCTCCGTCATGGAGTCGAAGATCGTCTCGACCGTCGCTTCGGCCTGCTTCTGGGTGATCCCCTTCTTCTGGACGAGGATGCCGATCAGGTCGGACTTCAACATGCGGGACCTCTTCTGCCCGGGCCGCACAGGACGCCGGATTCGAAGGCGACGGCTGGGAAGTTGCTCAACCTTATCAGAACGTTACCCGCTCGCAAGGGGACGAACGAAGGCATCGATCACGAGAAGGTCGCGGAGGCCCGCAGGGTCTCGAGGTCCATGGAGAGGGAGTCGATGGACGCCGTGTCCGCCGTTCGCAGGACCTCGGCGAGACGGGCGCCCAGCGGGTCGGAGCGGCCTTCGATCGTGCCGCGCACCGCCTGTACGAGCTCGCCGACCTTGATCGAGGCCGGGGGGCGGCTCAGGCGCCAGGCGCGGTCTGCGTGCACGAGCAGGCCTGCACGCTGGAGGTCCCGGACGACGTCGCGGACCATCCCGTCCGCGAAGTCGATGCGGAGCGCGAGCCTCTCGAGGCTGCCGTTGAACTCGCCCTCGGCGCATGCCAGGGCCGTGCGGATCGCGCAGAGCTCCTGGGCGCGCGCCGCGGCCCTGGGGTCCGATTCGAGCCGCAGGAGCTCGGGGTGCTGGAAGGCGAAGGCGATCCGCGCGCCGAAGAGGACGATCAGCCAGGAGACGTAGATCCAGAGCAGGAAGATCGGCAGGGCGGCGAGGGGGCCGTAGACCGCGTCCGACCGGATCGCGTGGACGACGTAGGTGGCGTAGCCGTACTTGGCGAGCTCCCAGACGGAGGCGGCGAGCAGCCCGCCTACGAGGGCGGCGCGCCTCTTCACCTTGGCTGCCGGCGCGATCTTGTAGAGGAGGACGAAGCCGCCCGCGGACAGCGCCAAGGGGATCAGCGGGAAGAGGTGCCGCAGAGGGCCTTCGCCGAAGTAGGTCGCCCAGCCCTTGATCGCGGCGGTCGCGGCGAGGGAGAGGCCGAGGACGATCGGACCGGCGACGAGCAGGCCCAGATAGAGCGCGATCTGCTTCGCGATGGGGCGCATGCGGCCCAGGCCCCAGAGGTCGTCGAAGGCCTTCTCGATGTTGCGGAGCAGGAGGATCGCCGAGAGGGTGAGGAGGAAGACGCCGATCCCTCCCGTCATCATCCCCTTGCCCGCGTTGCGCACGAGCTGATCGAGGTGCTCCACGACCTCCTCGCGGACGCCCACCGCGAGGTTCTCGAACACGAAGGCCCGCACCTGTCGGCGCAGGTCGAAGAGCCCGAGGGCCGCCAGGCCGAAGAGGCCGACGGCCAGAAGCGGCACGAGCGAGACGATCGAGAGGTAGGTGAGCGCGGCCGCGCGGAGGAGGATCCGCTCGGCGCCGAAGCCCCGCAGCCAGCGGAGCTTGCGGCGGGTGGCATCGCTGCCGAGCCAGGTCGTGAGCGACCCGCGCTTGGCGGGTACCTCGACGGCCGTGGTCTCCTCGGGGCGCGCTCCCTCCTGCATCCTAGGCCTCGCCGGAGCCGCTCTCGACGGGCTCGGGAACACGGCTCGACGCAGCGGTTGCCGCCTTGGGCTCATCGGCCGAAGGAGGCTCTGCGCGGACCTCGGCGGCCCGCGGCTCACTCGCACGGTCCTCGGCATCGCGAGCTTCGCCGGCTCGACCTTCCGCGGCGCGGCGCTCACCACCGCGGCCTTCACCGCCGCGGCCTTCGCCGCCGCGGCCTTCGCCGCCGCGGCCTTCGCCGCCGCGGCCTTCGCCGCGCTGCCCGCCGCCCCGGGCCTGGCGCTCACCGCCGCGGCCCTCACGGCGCTCGCCGCGCTTCTCTTCCTTCTTCTCCTCGCGCTTCTCTTCCTTCTTCTCCTCGCGGCGCGGCTGGGCCTGCTGCTGCGCAGCCTTGGCCTCCTTCTTCTCCTGCCGGCCGTAGAGGTCGAACTGCTCGAGGTGGTAGTGCTGCTGCGCCTTCACCTGGATGGTCTTGTTGTACTTGTCCATCATGAAGCGCAGGGTGTCCCGCTCTTCGCCCTGGATCGTACGCGCCACCTCGGGGTGGCAGTTGATCGCGATCGTCGGCTCGCGGAACGCCGACACCTCGCGGCGCAGCTCGCGGAAGATCTCGTGGGCGACCGTGATGCGGCTCTTCACCGCGCCGCGCCCCTCGCAGTACGGGCAGGGCTCGGTCAGCATCCGGCCGATGGACTCGCGCACTCGCTTGCGCGTCATCTCCACGAGGCCGAGCTCGGAGATCTTGAGGACGTTCGTCTTCGCCTTGTCGCGGCCGAGAGCCTCCTGCAAGGCCTTGAAGACCTTGTCCCGGTTCTGGCTCTTATCCATGTCGATGAAGTCGATGATGATGATTCCACCGATGTTCCGCAGGCGGAGCTGGTAGACGACCTCCTTCGCCGCCTCGATGTTGATCTTGGTGATCGTCTCCTCGAGGGACTGCTTCCCCACGTAGCGGCCGGAGTTGACGTCGATGGCGGTGAGCGCCTCCGCCTGGTCGATGATCAGGTAGCCGCCGCTCTTCAGCCAGACCTTGCGCTGCTGGGCCCGCTGGAGCTCGTGCTCGATGCCATAGGCGTCGAAGATCGGCTCGCTCTCCTGGTAGTGCTCCACGTGGGAGGCGAGGGCCGGATCCGTCGCCTGGACGAAGCGCATGATCCGCTCGTACTCGGCGCGATCGTCGATCACGAGCTTCTCCACGTCGGCGGAGAAGAGATCGCGCGTGGCGCGGAGGACGATGTCGAGGTCCGGATGGAGCAGGGCGGGGGCGCCGGTCTTGTCCTTCTTCCGGCCGATCTCGGTCCAGATGTGGATCAGGAAGCGCGCGTCGGCCTGGAGCTTCTCCGCGGGGACGCCGTCGGCGACCGTGCGGACGATGAAGCCGGTCCCGGGCGGGCGAAGGGCGTCGACCGTCTCCCGGAGGCGGCGGCGCTCCTTCTCGTTCTCGATCCGCCGCGAGATCCCCACGTGGTCCACCGTGGGCATGAACACGAGGTGCCGGCCGGGGATGGAGATGTGCGAGGTGATCCGGGCGCCCTTGGTCCCGATGGGATCCTTGGCGACCTGGACGATGACCTCCTGGCCCTCCTTGAGGAGGTCCTGGATGTTCACCTCCTTGTGGGGCTTCTCCTTCTTCTCCTTGTGGGGAGCGGCCTTCGCCTTGCGGGCCTCCTCCTTCTTGCCTTCGGCGGCGGTGGCCTCCTTGGCCTCTCCGTCTCCCTCTTCCTCACCTTCCTCCTCGCCCCGGGCGAGCATCGCCGCGGCGTACTCGTCGGGGACGCCCTCGGACTCAGGGTGCTCGCCCTCGGTGAGCTCGAACTGGCGCTCGGAGAAGTCGGGGTCGTAGTAGACGTCGGAGACGTAGAGGAACGCGGCCTTGTCCAGGCCGATGTCCACGAAGGCCGCCTGCATGCCGGGGAGCACCCGGACCACGCGGCCCTTGTAGATGTTGCCCACGATCCCCTTGTCTGCGTTGCGCTCGAGGTAGAACTCGGAGATCTGTCCGTTTTCGACGAGTGCGACTCTGGATTCGGAGCCCGTGGCGTTGATCACCAGGGAGGAAGACATTGGAGTGCCTTTGCGCACGCCGCCAAGCGGCGCGCCAAGGGCGCCATCGAAGGCTCCACGGGGCCGGGGACACTCGCTTCTCCGCCGCAATCGGGCGACGACGAGTGGGAGACGGGCGTCGGGGTAGGGGCGTTACGCAACCCTCGAAGTCGTCACGGCCGAAGGGGCGCCCCCATCGAGGGGTGACGCGGATCCCGTCGGCCTGGGCTCCCGTGCGACCTCCGGCAGCGTCCGGAGGTTTTGCGGCCCGAGGGCCGCGGGAAAGATGAGCAGGGGGCGCCCCGCCCCCCACGAAAAAGCCTCTCTGCCTGGAGGAAGGGCCGTTCAGGCCGCTCCCCGCGGCGAAATCGAAGACTGCTCGGCCAAGACCTCAGGCCGTGTCGCCCGGGAGACGGGTCGGCGTCGAACGCCGGCCCACTTTGGCCTCGGGCATACTCGGAGTCGAATCTGCCCCAGGAGCGGGGCCGGGGCAACCGAAACTTTGGGCACACCCCGCCTTTCCGGGGACGCCCGCCAGCCAGGGCAGCAAGGGAGCTCTCTACCCTCCGGAAGCCGCGCTCAGTTCACGTAGGCGCGCTGGAACGAGGCAGGGCGCAGGATGGCCTGTCGGCCCTCGAAGTCATCGTCGAGCTCGTGCCAATGATCGACGGCCGGCTCGCCAAAGGACCAGCAGAGCATCACCTGCCTGTCGCCCCGGCGGGAGGGGAAGTCGACGAGGCCGTCGCCCCGCTTCACGACCACTCCGACCTCGGTGAGGTTGTCGATGGCCTCCTGAATCTTCGACAGGAGGTGATCGCGGCGGAGCCTCAGCCGCCGATGCCCGTCCGCGAGGTCTTCGGGGATCGGGGTCCCGGGCAGGGAGCGATCTCCCTGCTGGGACAGGAGCATGCCCGCGCGGGCGAGCTCCATGGAGCGGAACCGGATCCGCTCGAAGGTCTGCTGGAGGAAGGGCACCATCCGGTTCGCTTCCTCGATCGAGAAGTAGCGCATCACCTACCTTCGATAACGCAGGACCAGAGCAGGTCAAGGCCTTCACACGCTCGAGCGGGGCTTCCGACATTGACCTTCCGCGGAGGGTTGGGGACACTGCCGGGCTCGAAATCGATTTGGCGTGCCCAAGCGGAACGGCGTCTCCCGTCGGAGGTGCCCTCTCGCTTGCGCGCGACGGTGCGTGCGGAAGTCCCGCTTTCGCTGCAGGAAGGGATCGGAAATGGGGACGTCGACGCGGCGGATGATGGTGCTCGCCCTGTTGCTCTCGGCGTGGGGCTGCAGCCAGGATCGCGTTCAGGAAGTCGAGAATCCGGGCGGCTCTGGAGGGTCTGGCGGTACCGGCGGTTCGGGAGGGACCGACGTGGTCGACCACGGGCCGCCGGGCACCTGCGAGAACCCCCGTGCGATCGATGCCGCGGTGGCCGAGGTCGGAGTCGGGGCGGTCGCGGGCTCGGTGGAGAACGCGATCGCGGACCACGACGGAGGCTGCGGCCAGGAGGGCCCGGCCCAGGTCTACCGCTTCACCTCGCTGCGCCGCGGGACGCTCTCGCTCACCCTGGCCGCGGAGCGCGGCTTCGTCGTCTCCGCCCGCCGGGCCTGTGAAGACGCGGAGAGCGAGATCCTCTGCCTGCCGGAGGAGCTGGCCTCGGATCCGATCGAGCTGGCAAAGGGCGAGGCGCTCTTCCTGATCGTGGGCGCGAAGGAGAAGCGGGCGGATCCGACGTACGAGCTTCGTCTCGCGTTCACGCCCATCCTCGCCGAGGGCGAGGCCTGCGGGAAGGACGGCGTGAACGGGGTCTGCGAACCCGGCCTGTTCTGCCGCCCGTCGGAGGGGCGATGCAGGGCCAACGTCCCGCCCCGGCTCGACTCGGCGGAGGCCTTGATGCGCGGGAGCGGACAGTACCGGTTCCAGGTCGACGGCACGGATCCCGAGGGCCATGTGGCCGGCCTCTACTTCCGCCTGAAGGACGCGGACGGGAACCCGGTGGCCCTCTCGGGTCTTTACGAGTTGTATACGAACATTTCACCGACTTCGGAGCCCGGCAGCCCGGCGTTCTCGGCGATCTTCGCGGGGAGCGTCAACCTCCCGAAGGCGGCCAGGTCGGTGGAGCTCGAGGTGGTCGACACCGGCAGGGCGAGAAGCAACACCCTCTCGGTGGAGCTGAACGCGCCGACCGTCGTCTCGGAGGGCGAGGCCTGCGATCTCAAGGGCTGGAAGCCCGTGTGCGAGACCGGTCTGGTCTGCCCGCCTATCTCGGCGAACCCCACCTGCGAGACGAACGTCCCGCCCGAGATCGTATCGGGCCGCGCGCTGCGCACGGTGGCGGGCAGCCTGATCCTCGTCCTCGACGGGCGCGACGAGAACGGGGACGCCACGCAGTACTTCGGCCGCTTCCTGAATGAGAACGGCACGCCGGTTCCGGCCTTCCGGCGTGGGGCCACCGAGGGGACGGGCAACTTCGAGGCGAGCCCCTCTGGCTCGCGGGATTTTCACTCCGTCGCGGTCTGGCGGGGCTTCTTCTCCAGCTATCCCAACGTGGTGAAGGCGCAGGTCGCGCTCGTCGACTCCGGCGGGAACCGGAGCGAGCTCGTGGACCTCGAGATCGAGCCGCGCCCGATCGCCGAGCTGGGCGAAGCCTGCGATCTCGGCCTCTTCGAGATCGCGTGTGCGGAGGGGCTGCTCTGTGGGCCGAGCCCGAGCGGCGAGGGCCGCTGCATGGAGATCGAGTCGGCGCGGGTCGCGAAGTGCGAGGCGGCTCCCGAGATCCGCCCGGGTGGACGGGCGATCCTCAGCTCGGCCGGCGCGAGCCATTGGGATCCGCCCGTCGAGTGCAGCTTCTATGGGCAGAGCGCCCTGGGCGCGCCGGAAGCCGCCGCGCGGCTGGTGCTCGACGCGCCGGCTTCGGAGCTGACGATCACCACCGACCTGCCCGGAACCTGGGAGGACAACACCGTCGTCTTCCTCCTCCCGGGCTGCGGCGAGGACGCCGAGGCCGTCGTCGCCTGCGAGGACGCCTGGAAGGAGTTCGACTTCGTCCGGACGACGCTGGTCGCCAAGGACGTCCCGGCCGGGCGCTACCTGATCCTGGTCGACACGCCCACCGGGATGGGTCCGGTCGAGATCGGGGTCAGCGCCCGCTAGAGTTCAGGGTCCGTCGTAGACCCCGACGCCCGAGCTGGTGCCGATGATCACGCGCCTCGGCGAGTGGGACCGGTCGATCGTGACGCTGAGGATCGCGCCGGGCAGGCCATTGAGGCCGTCGATCACACTGGCGAAGTGACCGCCTCGCCAGCGCGCGAGGGCGGCGTCGGTGGCCATCCAGATGCTGCCGTCCGGATCCAGCGCGAGGCCGTAGACGCGGTTGTCGGGGAGGCCCTGGGCGGTGGTGAGGTAGCTCCAGGTCCCGTCGCCCGCCCTGTGGGCGACGCCGTTGCCGAAGCTCGCCGCCCAGAGGCCGGTTCCGCCGTCGGTGATCAGGTCCATCACGAAGTCGTCGCCGCCGGGGTCGAGCGCGATGCCGTCGGGCCAGATGTCGACGATGGGGTCGAGAGTGGCCCAGAACTGCCCGAGATGCCAGCCCTCGTCGGCGTAGTGGATCAGGCCGCTGCGCGCGTCGCCGCCGATCCAGACGTTGCCGTCGGGGGCGATGGCGAGGCCGCGGAAGTCGCCGACCCATAGGCTGCCGCCTTTGTCGGTCGCCGCATGCTGGTGCTCCTGCACGATCCCGAAGGCCTGGCTCCACATGGCGACGCCGTGGTTGCAGCCGAACCAGACGTCGCCCGCGTATTCGCCGGTGAGGACGGGGAGGATCCGGTAGCAGGTCCGCAGCAGGTGGCGGCCGTTCGGGTACTCCGCTGCCGGGGGCGTGAAGATGTCGAAGTGGGTGCGGTCGACGCGGCGGCCGTTCACGACGATCCGGTCGACGCCGCCGCTGCTTGCGATCTCGGGGGGATCGTTGAGGGGATCGCTGCTGGGGAAGAGGCCCCGGTAGCCGACGTAGACCTCGTTGGCGCGGCCGCCTGCCACCGAGATCGGGGGATAGGGAGTGAGGCCGTCGGCAGCGGTGAAGGACTCCCAGGCCGATCCGCCCGACCGGAGGAGGAGGAGCGCCGCGCCGTTCGCGGCCCAGATATTTCCCGCCTGATCGGCGGCGACGCCCCACACGGGCCCGGGGGCCCCGTTCGCTGCTGCCCAGAAGTGGAGGTGGTTGCGGACGTCCGGGTCGGGCGGCGGGCCACCTGTCCCGCCGGGACCGACCCCTCCGCCGACACCTCCGGCGCCGGGTCCGCCGCTCCCGCCCTGGCCGCCAGACGTTCCCGCGACGCCGCCCGTGCCGCCTCCGATGCTGCCCCCGGTGCCGCCTCCGACGCTGCCGCCGGTGCCGCCGCCGATGCTGCCGCCCGTACCGCCGCCGATGTTTCCGCCAGCGCCGCCGCCGTTGCCGCCCGTGCCGCCGGGCGCTCCCGCGGTTCCGCCCGAGCCGGCGCTCTGCAGCGGAGGGTCGTTCGTCGGATCGTGGTGGCACGCTGTAAGCGCCAGCGCAGTCGTCAGCGCCACGCCGACCCGAACGAAGGCAATCGGGCTCGCTCCACCTTCCCTCATGGCGTCTGCTCCATGCTCGCCCACGCGCTCCCGGGGCGTCGATTCGGCTGGACGGACCGCTCGTCGGAGGCTCGGGGGGAGAGGCGCGTGGGCGCCGAACCCACGCTCGCCCGCCTCCTGCCCGTCCAAGGTAAGGAGCTTTCGCCGAGGCGAAGCGGCCGGGGGCGCTCCAATGGGGAGACGACGCGTGTGAAGAAATCGGCCCCGCATCAGCGGGCCCGACTTCTTCAGCTCGCGCTTCGCGCGAGAGCGCTCCTTTTCGTTTGCTCGCCTCCGGCTCAGCGTACGATCAGCACCGGGCAGGGCGCTCGGGACGCGAGGTGGCTGGACACGCTCCCGAGGAAGAAGCGGCGCGCCGGCGAGTGCCCCCGGGAGCCCACGACCAGCAGGTCGATGTTCCACTCCTCCGCGCGCTCGCTCAGCCGGTGGGCGGCGTGTCCCAGATCGAAGGTCGCGGAGGAAACCTCGGCGCCGGCCTTCATGGCGAGCTCGCGGGCGGCGCAGAGGTCGGCGAGGTTCTCCTTGCCGACGACCTCTTCGACGTCCTCGGAGTCGAGCTCGATCCCCTCGGGAGGTAGCGGCCAGGGAGGAGGGACGATCGATTCGATCCGCAGCGCGCCGTCCGACCGAGCGGCGAGGTACGCGGCCACCTTCACCGCTTCGCGCGAACAGTCCGAGCCGTCGAAGCCGACGAGGATGCGGGCGAGGCGGGGGCCGCTGCTCACGCCGGAGGGCACCACGACCACCGACCTCTCTGCCTGCCGGACGACCTTCATCGAGACGGAGCCGAGCTTCAGGCCGCGCCGCGCGCTCCCGAGGCAGAGGATGTCGGCGCTCGACTCCTCGCCGTAGCCGACGATCGACTCCGCGACGGGGCCGTCGAGCTCGACGCGATGGGCGATCGGCGCGACCGAGCCGATCGCGGCCTGGGCCGAGGCGAGGTTCTGCTTGCACTGCTGGCGAGCCGCCTCGCGGTCGCCGCCGGTGAAGAGACGGTGCGCGACCGGCTCCACCACGCAGATCAGGTCGATGGTGCCCTTCGCCGCTGCGGCGATGTGGGCGCCCACCAGGCTGGCGTGGAAGGACGAGGTGGAGCCGTCGACCGCGGCCACCACGTGCTCGAACATCGCGATCCTCCACGAGAAACGTAGGCACGCGAGCGGGGTCGACGCTGCGGCGGGTCAATGAAGCTTGAACCCCCACTCGCCAGCGGTTAGCTTGGCCGGCTCACCGAAAAGCCCGACCGGCAACGCGCCGGACGCGCGACGAGGCGACGAAGAGCATGCGGCTCAAGGTTTGCTACCACGACAACTGCTTCGACGGCCTCTCCTCGGCTGCCGTGTTCACGCGATTCTTCCTGGAATGCGTCGATCCGTCCGCCGAGGTGGAGTACCAGGGCCTCGCACACCGCGCGGGCGACCCGTTCGGCCCGGACCTCTTCGACGGCGACGTCAACGCGGTGGTGGACTTCCGCTACACCCAGAGTCCGCGCCTCGACTGGTACTTCGATCACCACGTCTCGGCCTTCCAGGAGGAGGGTGACGAGGCGCACTTCCGCGCCGACGCCTCCGGCAAGAAGTTCTGGGATCCGGAGGCAAAGAGCTGCACCAAGTTCCTCGCGCGCGTCGCGAAGGCGAAGTTCGGCTTCGATCCCACGCCGATGCAGCACCTCATCGACTGGGCGGATCTGATCGACAGCGCGAAGTTCCCGAGCGCGAAGGCGGCGGTCGAGCTCGAGGGGGCGGCGCTCCAGCTCATGACGCTGATCGAGGCGGAGAAGGACCCCGCCGTGCTCCACGGCCTGATCCGCCGCATGCAGCACGAGACGCTGGAGTCGATCGCGGTCACGCCGGAGATCCGGGCGAAGATCGACGAGCTCCTCGCGCGGCACCGGCGCAACGTGGAGCTCATCCGCGAGCGCGTCTCCGTCGAGGGCGGCATCGTCTTCTACGACATCGCGGATCAGGGGATCGACAACGTCAACAAGTTCATCCCGTACTATCTGCATCCGGAGTGCCGGTACGGCGTCAACGTCACGGCGTCGAAGAAGCGCGCCAAGGTGTCGATCGGCACGAACCCCTGGGCGACCTTCGTCCGCACCCACGACCTCGCCAAGATGGCCGAGAAGTACGGGGGAGGCGGCCATCCGGTGGTGGCGGCGATCTCCTTCCCGCCCGATCAGCTCGAGCGTGCCCGCGCGGTTGCGGCGGAGCTCGCGGCGAAGCTCCGTACCTGATCGGGACCGCGGTCACGGCGCGGGCTCCGCCTTTGCGGCGGAGCCTCGTCGAAAGCGCTACCTTCGGCGCTGGGCGGTGCCCACCGTGGTCGGCGCGAGCGGCGCCGCGGCGTGATGGGGCGGCCCCTCGGTCCGCGTGAACTTGTAGCGGTAGATCGGCTCATTGCGCTCGAGGTAGCCGCGCTCGCGGCTCGACGGGACCTCGGTGGGGTCGTAGGGCGCGAGCTGGCCGGCGCCGAAGCGGTTGACGAAGCCGACGGCCTCCAGCGCTTCGTCCATCTCGACGCCGCGGCCCTCCACGTCGGTGCGGACCTCGAGGAGCCCGCCCGGACGGAGCAGGCTGTAGAGGAGGATGCCGAAGCGATCCTCGACGAGCCGCCTGTCGTGGTGCTTGGCCTTCCACCACGGATCCGGGAACTGGATGTGGATCACGTCGATCGACCTCGGCGCGAACATCCGCGGGAGGATGACCTTCGCGTCGGTGTCCAGGACGTAGAGGTTCCGCAGGCCCCGGCTCCGCGCCTTCTCGGCGGTCTCGCGGGCGAGCTTCTTGCGAACCTCGATGGCGACGAGGTCGATCTCGGGGTGAGCTTCCGCCTGTCCGAGGGCGAAGCCGCCCATCCCCGAGCCGATCTCCACCTCGAGGGGTGCCTGCCTGCCGAAGATCTGCCGCCAATCGACCCGGCCCGCGTAGTCGATGGGGCCCGAGGGTGCGCGCCTGGTCTCCATGCGGCTGCTCCTACCATGCACATGGCGCACGATGCGAGGGTCCTTCGCCGGCCTCGGGCGGCGGGGCGCGGGAAAAAAGCGCGCGATCGCGGGGTCTGGTAGATTCCCGCCCGTGCTGTCCTTTCGATCGATCCCAGTAGCCGCCGTCGCCGCTCTCCTCCTCGTCTCGGGGGAGGTGCGTGCCGGCTCTCCGGACGCGGGACCGGAGCTTCCCCCAGGTTTTTCTGCATCCGAGGACGACGGTCCTCCCGACGCATCTGCCGTCCTCGACGCCGAGGGTCAGACCGCGGCGGGCCCCGCGACCAAGGCGCCAGCGGCGAAGGCTGGAGCGCCGGAGGGCAAGGACAAGGCCCCGCAGGCGAAGCCCGGCGGGCCTGAGGCGAAGGGCGCGGAGCAGGCAGGAGCGCCTGACTCGCCTGGCGCCCCTGGGACGGTCCAGCTGGAAGGCCAGATGGAGGTCGTCCCTCCGGTTCCCCAGGGCCCGCCGCCCTGGGGCTCGCTCGCGATCCTGGGCAAGGAGGTCGCGCCTGGTGAAGTGCGCGAGCTCTCCCTGCGGATCAGCGAGTCGTTTTCGGGCTCAGGCGTCGAGATCCCGGTGGTGGCGATCCGCGGCGAGAAGCGCGGGCCGACCCTCTGCCTGACCGCGGGGATCCACGGTGACGAGCTCAACGGCGTGGAGATCGTCCGCGAGATGGTCGACCAGACGCGGGCGCGGGGCCTGGCGGGGACGATCATCGCCGTCCCGATCGCGAACCTCCACGGCTTCCAGGGCTCGTCGAGGTACCTGCCGGATCGCCGGGATCTCAACCGCTTCTTCCCGGGCAAGGCTCGAGGCAACACCGCGTCGCGGATCGCCTTCGAGATCTTCCAGAACGTGATCCGGCACTGCGACAAGCTGATCGACCTCCACACCGGGTCGTTCCACCGGAGCAACCTCCCCCAGATCCGCGCGGACCTGAAGGATCCCGGGAACCTCGCGCTCGCCAAGGCCTTCGGCGCCACGGTGATCGTCCACAACTCGGGAGGTAAGGGGACGCTGCGCCGGGCCGCCCAGGACGCGGGGATCCCCGCGATCATCTACGAGGCCGGCGAGCCGATGCGCTTCCAGGCCCAGGAGATCAAGCGCGGCGTCTTCGGCGTGCGGAACGTCCTCGTGAACCTCGGCATGATCAAGGGGAGCCGGGTGAACCTGGGCGAGCAGCGGATCTTCTACGAGACCCGGTGGGTGCGGGCGGAGCGCGGCGGGATCCTCGTGAACGAGGTCCGCCTGGGCGACGAGGTGCGCGAGGGCGACATCCTCGGCACCATCACCGACCCGATCCGGAAGGGAAAGTCGGTGGTGGTCTCGCCCTATCGAGGGCGGGTCATCGGCATGGTGCTGGCTCCCGTGATGATCCCGGGTTACGCCGCGTTCCACATCGGCATCCCGGGCAACAAGCCCGTGGACACCGACGACACGATCGACCAGGACCGTCCCGAGTAGCCGGGCGCATGGCGCCGCCACCTCTGGCGCCGCGACCCCGCCAGAGGGCCGGCCAAGGCAGCGATCGCCGGGCCCGGTCCTTCTGGGCCTGGCGTCGGGTCGAGAACGTCCCGGGCGCCGGACGAGGTCGACGCTCCATCGCTGGCGAGCGAGATTCAGCGAGGTTAGCCTCCGCGATCACCATGAAGGCATCCCAGATCGTGTTCCTCCTCGCCGTGTCGATCATCGTCGCCCTGGGCCACTGGTACCTGTGGATGCGCCTCGTGCGCGACCCGGGCTGGCCGGAGCCCTGGCCCCTCGTCGGCGCGATCGCGCTCATCGCCCTGGCGATCTACCTCCCGGCGGCCATCATCCTCGCGAGATGGCTCCCGAGGGACATCGCTGGCCCGACCACCGCCATCGCCTTCGTCTGGATGGGCTTCGGCTTCCTGCTGATCGCCGCCACCGTCGCCGCCGACGTCGCGCGCTGGCTGGGCCTGGGCGCCTTCTCGCTCTGGGCGCTGTTCTCGAAGGAGCCGGTGGACCCCGTCCGTCGGGAGCTCCTCGGTCGCGGCGTGGCCGCCACGGCCTCGATCCTGGCGGTGGGAAGCGGGGCGCTCGCCCTTCGCGGCGGCCTCGGCGAGGTCGACGTGGTCGAGGTGCCGGTGAGCCTGGGGCGGCTCCCCCGGCAGCTCTCCGGCTACACCATCGTCCAGCTCTCGGACGTCCACGTCGGACCGACCATCGGGCGGCGCTTCGTCGAGCAGATCGTCGCGAAGGCCAACGCCGAGCGCCCAGACGCCATCGTGATCACGGGCGATCTCGTGGACGGGCGCGTCGCGGAGCTCGCACGCCACGTGGAGCCGCTCGCCCGGCTGCAGGCCCGCCATGGGGTCTACTTCATCACCGGCAACCACGAGTACTACTCCGGCGTCGAGCCGTGGGTGGCCCACCTGAAGAAGCTCGGGATCCGGGTCCTCCGCAACGAGCGGGTCTCCCTCGGCGACGGCGCGGCCTCCTTCGACCTGGCCGGCATCGACGACCTCTGGGGCGCGCAGTTCGGCGAGGGCCAGGGCGCCGACATGGAGAAGGCGCTCGCGGGCCGGGATCCGGAGCGCGAGCTCGTGCTCCTCGCCCACCAGCCGAAGGCCATCGACCAGGCGGCGTCGCTCGGCGTGGGTCTCCAGCTCTCGGGCCACACCCACGGCGGCCAGATCTTCCCCTTCAACGCCGTGGTCCACTTCGCGCAGCCCTACGTGGCGGGCCTGCACCGCCACACCGAGGACACCCAGATCTACGTGAGCCGAGGCACGGGCTGCTGGGGGCCGCCGATGCGCCTCGGTGCGCCTGCCGAGGTGACGAAGATCGTGCTGGCATGACCGAGCTCGAGCTTCGTCGCCGCGAGCAGCACAAGCTCCGGCTCTCGTGGATGCCCTGGCTCTATTTCTCGCTAAAGCCCCACCAGCGGGCCTGGGCGGAGGAGTGGCAGCGGGAGGTCCAGCAGGCCTTCCGCGAGCTCGAGACGATCACCATCGCCGAGGGCTGCTTCGTGGCCCCGGAGGCGCGGCTCTTCGCCGAGCCTGGGCGGACCCTGGAGATCGGCCCCGGCTGCAGCATCGCGGCCGACGTCTTCGTCCACGGTCCGGCGGTGCTGGGCCCCGGGGTGAGCCTCAACGCCCGGGTGAGCCTGGACGGCGGCTCCGCGGGCATCTTCGTGGGGGAGGGCACCCGGATCGCCACGGGCGCCGCGATCTACGCCTTCGATCACGGGATCGCCCCCGACAGGGCCATCCGCTCGCAGCCGGTCCGCTCCAAGGGGATCCGGATCGGCGCCGACGTGTGGATCGGCGCGAACGCAGGCGTCACGGACGGCGTGACGATCGGCGACCACGCCGTGGTCGCGATGGGCGCGGTGGTAACGAGGGACGTGCCGCCCTGGGCGATCGTCGCCGGAGTGCCTGCCCGCGTGGTGGGCGACCGCCGCGAGAAGCCGACGATCGGCTAGCCCGCGGCGACTCTTCGGCGTCGATGCGCCAGCGCCGGGGCCGGGCGCTGCCGGAAAGGGACGGGCGGGCGAGCCTCCGGAATACTTCCGCCTCCTGCCTCGTCTGGGCGTTGTACCGTATTCGATTCGCGCCCCGGATCCGCTCGAGGGGGCAGACGGAGTCGACGTGAGCGTTCGCAGCTTTTCGATCGCGTGGGTGATCCTGGCCCTCGCCACCGCCGGTTGCGGCGGCTGCAGGAGCAAGGAAGCGGCCCAGGAGGCGACGGCCGCGGCCTTCCTCCCCGCGCGCCCGTCATCGGCGATCCTCGTCCCCGACCCGGCGAAGCTGGGCGAGACGGTGAAGGCGCTGGAGCAGACCCGCCTCGCCGGCCTCGCGGCGACGACGGTCCTGGGCGCCCGAGACGCGGGGGATCTCCTCCGCCCGATCACCCGCCAGCTCGGCTTCGATCCGCGGGAGCCGGGCGGCTTCGAGAAGACGGGGATCGACGGGCGCAAGGGCATCGCCTTCGGCGATGACGTCCTCGTGATCGGCGTCACGGATCGGGATCGCTTCGATCCCTACGTCGCTGCGCTCGCGAAGCGCCTCGGCGGCGAGACCCGGGGCAAGGAAACCTGGACCGGGACCCAGGAGGCGCCCGCCAACGTGGAGGTGACCACCTTCACCGACGCCTCCGGCAAGGTGCAGGTCGCGCTCGGCGTGAAGGACGGCTTCGCCGTGATCGGCAGCGGCGGGAGCGCGGTGGAGAAGGTGGGCGCCTCGCTCTCGCGGCCCAGGTCCCTCTCCCTCGACGCGAACCCCGCGTTCCGGAAGCTGCTCGGCCGCCTCGGCGAGCGCGACGTCTACGGCTGGCTCCCCGAGGGAATGGGCGCGGGACGGAACCGCCGCCTCGAGAAGGGCGCCGCCTTCGGCCTCCGCGCCGGGACCGGCGGCCTGAACGCGAGGGTGATCGCGTCGCAGGGAGCGCTGCAGCTCGCGATGATCCTGCCGATCGGCAAGCAGGCGGGGGCCGGGCTCGTTCCGCTCCTCCCGCCCGACGATCTGCTGGTGGTGCGGCTCGGCGGGGATCCCGTCGCCCTCTCGCCGGTGCTCGACTCGCTGCTGCCGCGCGGCCTCTCGAGGGCGCTGGTCGCGGCGGGGATCGATCCGACCACGGAGATCCTGAGCCAGCTCCAGCCGGGGATCGCGCTTGGCCTGGAGCTGAACCCCGCGATCGACCTCTCCGGCGGGATCCCCACCGATCCCTCGATCTCCTCCACCAACCCCTTCCGCTTCGTGAGGGCGATGATGGTCGCCCGCGTGAAGGATCCGGCGAAGGCGGCGGAGGTCCTCGGGAAGCTCGCGACGGGCGCCGAGCGCTTCCGCATGCAGATCGCCTCGGAGGAGAAGGACGGCGTGAAGATCTACCGCGCCACCTACGCCGCCGGCGAAGGCATGACGTGGGGGCTCGTGGGCGACACGCTCCTCGCGACGGGAGGCGGCGAGGAGATGTTCCAGAAGGGACTCGCGCGGGTGAGAGCTCGTGATGAAATCACGGGCTCTCGCGGAGCCGACGGCGGAGCAGACAAAAAGAAGAGCGGTTCCGCGCGGCGCGCGGCTGAAGAAGTCGGGCCCGCTTCTGCGGGGCCGATTTCTTCAAACGCTCTGCGGGCTTCTTCGTCCGGCGCAGAGAAGGCGGCGGGAGCGGCGAAGGCCGAGAACGTGGCGGCTCGGGCGGACGGAAAGGCCGACGGCTTCGCGATCGCCGAGCCCGGCGCCCGGCAGCTCTTCGACTCCGCGGGCTCGGCGGCCCACCTCGACGTAGCACGCCTCGCGGCCTCGCTCCGGGCCATCCCGCAGTCGGCCTTCGGCGTCGGCGGCTTCCGGATGAAGGAGCTCTTCCAGACCTGGGTCGATCTGCTCGACGAGGTGAAGGGCGTGACCGCGGCGCTGTCCATCGACGAGGACGGCGTGATCGTCGACATGGACGTGGGCCTCAAGTGAGCTTCCCGTGATTCGCCTCGAGAGCCTGACCAAGAGCTACCGCGACGGCGGGAACCGCTTCGACGTGTTGCGAGGCGTCTCACTCGGTGTGGAGGAGGGCGAGCTCGTGGCGGTGATGGGCGCCTCCGGCTCGGGGAAGTCGACGCTGCTCAACGTGATCGGCGGCCTCGACCGGGACTACGGCGGCAGCGCCGAGGTCCTGGGCCGCGACCTCTCGAAGCTCGGCGATCGCGAGCTCTCCCGCTACCGTAACGAGAGCGTCGGCTTCGTCTTCCAGTCGTTCAACCTCGTGCCCCCGCTGACGGTGCTGCAGAACGTGCTCCTGCCGGGCTACTTCGAGGGCGGAGGCGGGCAGCCTGCCGCCGCGGCGCGATCGTCGGCGCGAGACGCCCTCGCGCGCGTGGGCCTCGCCGGCAAGGAGGGGCGGCTGCCCGCCCGGCTCTCCGGCGGCGAGCGGCAGCGGGTGGCCCTGGCGCGGGCGCTCTTTCGCCGACCGCGCCTCGTGCTCGCGGACGAGCCGACGGGCTCCCTCGACGCGCAGACCGCCCGGGACGTGATCGACCTGCTGGTCGAGCTGAACGTGAAGGAGCGTCTCACCGTCGTGGTGGTGACCCACGACGAGCAGGTCGCGTCGAGGGCCCGCCGGATCCTGCGGCTGAAGGACGGCCTCCTAGTGGACGATCGGGAGCACGCGCGATGAGCGCTGGACGCTGGCTGCAGCTCGTCCTGGTGAACCTGGGCCGGGAGCTCCGCAGCAACCTGCTCTCCGTCTTCGGCGTCGCCGCGGGCATCGGCTCCCTGGTCTTCTTCGTGGCGCTCGGCCTGGGCGTCGGCGAGGTGGTGAAGACCCGGCTCTTCCCCGCGGACGCGCGCTTCGTGGAGGTGATCCCGCCGCGGGTCTCCGTGGGGATCTTTGGCGGCGCCAAGCTGGACGACGCGGCGGTGGAGAGGCTGCGGGCGCTCCCCGACGTCGAGGCGGGCTACCGGAAGATGACGCTCCGGATCCCGGCGATCAGCCGCTACGACGGGAGCTTCTTCGGCCAGCGCCTGCGGATGGGGCTGGAGATCCTGGCGGAAGGGGTCGATGGCGGCCTGATCGAGGCCGATCTTACACCGGGTGTCCGATTCGATGACCCGGAGGGAGACGAGCCGATCCCGGCGCTGGTCTCCACCCGGCTGCTCGAGATCTACAACAAGAGCTTCGCGCGGATGCGCGGCCTCCCATCGCTCTCGCCGCCGATGCTGCGGGGCTTCGAGTTCCCGGTGGAGCTCGGCCGATCCTACGTGACGGCCCAGGCGGCAGCCGGAACGCCGCTGCGCGCCCAGGCGCGGCTCGCCGGGATCTCGGAGCGCGCGATGCTCCAGGGGATCACCATCCCCCTCGAGACCGCCAGGCGGCTGAACGCCCGCTACGGCGAGGACGCCCGCGGCTACTCGGCGCTGGTGCTGGTCGCGCGCACGCCCGATCGAGTGCCCGCGGTCGCACAGGCGGTGCGGGATCTGGGCTTCGAGATCGACGACTCCGAGCGCGTCCTCGCCGAGAGGGTCGGCGCCGCGGTGGCGATCACCACCGCCGCCCTCGCGCTGCTCTCGCTGCTCATCTGCGGCCTGTCGGCGGTGAACATCTCCCTCTCGGCAGGGGCGGCCGTCCGCACCCGCACGCGGGAGATCGGCGTCCTGCGGGCGGTCGGCGCCACGGCCGGCGACGTCCGCCGCCTCTTCCTCGGCGAGGCGGCGTTCATCGGTCTCGCGGGAGGCGTGGCGGGCGGCGGGCTCGCGTGGGCCGTCGCCATCGGCGTCGACCGGGCCGCCCGCTCGTGGCTGCCGGACTTCCCGTTCAAGCCCGATTCGTTCTTCGCGTTCCCCGGCTGGCTCCTCGCCGGCGCAGTCGCCGCCGGCGTGGCCGCGGCCCTACTCGGGGCGTTCGTCCCGGCCCACCGGGCGTCGAAGCTCGATCCCGCCCGGGCCATCGGAGGCTGAGAGCTTGTGAAGAATTCACAAGCTCTCTCGAAGCCGGAGGCGAAGCAGACGAAAAGAAGAGCGTTTCCGCGCGGAGCGCGGCTGAAGAAGTCGGGCCCGCTTCTGCGGGGCCGACTTCTTCACACGCTCCGGACGATTCCCATGTTCATGGGCGCGACCTCGGAGTTTTGCCCAGGGCCATCGGGGTCCTGCCCAAGTTCTTCGGAGCAGATGCCGGAGAAGCGGGTTAGCATGGAGGCAAGTGGACCGCCTGCCGCCCCCAGGGGCGATGCCTCTTCCGGTCCCCCGATTGGCGGACGTCGTGTTGCGTGAGAAATCCTGCGGAGTGGTGCCGTTTCGCGAGGTGGACGGGAAGATCGTCTACCTCGTGATCTCATCCGCGGTGACCAAGCGCGAGCACTGGGAGTTTCCGAAGGGCGGCGTCGAGGAGGGGGAGCGGGAGGTCCAGACGGCGCTACGAGAGCTGCTGGAGGAGACCGGCGTCTCGGACGTGCGGCTGCTTCCCGGCTTCCGCGAGCCGATCCGCTACATCTATCGGCGCCCGGAAGGCCTGGTCTCCAAGCAGGTCGTGTACTTCATCGGCAAGGTCGGCAATCCGGCCGTGGTCCTGCGCGAGGTCGAGGCCAAGGACTACCGCTGGGCGGACTACGACGAGGCCTTCAAGCTGCTCCGGCACGCGAACGCTCGCATCCTGCTGGAGCGCTGCCACGCGTTCATCCGGGGCAGGCCGCTCCCGGCGAGGCCCCAGCGGCCCCGCCCGCCGGCCGCGGCCCAGCGGGTGTCGCCTCCTCCCGAGGCCCCGCCGAAGCCCTCCGCCCCCGAGGCGAAGGGTAGGCGCAGGCGCAGGCGTCGGCGCGGCTCGCAGCAGCCGGCTGCCCAGGGGGCGAAGTCGGGCGGGCAGGGCGCGGAGGCCAAGGGCGCCGCCGGGCGGAATCCCGCCTCGAAGCCGTAGGGCCGCTATCGCCGGCTGGAGCGCGGGTCGGTCGAAGCGGTCTGCACCCGGGCCCCGGGGGGAACGGGGATCATGAGCTCCTGCCCGATGCGGAGCCGCTTGGCGTCCAGGTGACGGTTGGCCTTCAGCATCGCGTCGACCGAGGTGGAGAACATCCGCGCGATGTGACCGAGCGTGTCGCCCTTCTGCACCTTGTAGCTGCGGAAGGTGAAGCGCTCGGAGGGCTTCACCTTGGCGAAGGCCTCTGCGAAGACCTCGCTCCGCCCCTTCGGGATCCGCAGGACGTACGGGCTCTCTCCCTTGAAGACGGGCGGGGTGGCCCACTGGCGCAGCTCGGGGTTGAGCAGGAGGATCTCGTCCACCGGCGTCCCGGCGCAGCGGGCGATCACGTCCAGGTCCGTGGCCGCCGGGATCTCCACCGTCTCCCATTCGAGGGGCGCCTCGGGCTGGATCCCGGTGAAGCCGAAGGACGCCGGGTGCTTGGCGATCAGCGCGGCGGCGAGGAGCTTGGGCACGTAGTGCCGCGTCTCCTTGCGGAAGGCGTCGTCGGTCTCGGCGAGGGACCAGAAGTCGGAGGTCCCGTACTTCTCGATGGCCCTGGAGACCTTGCCGGGCCCGGCGTTGTAGCCCGCCCACGCGAGGTACCAGTCGTCCCAGGCCGCGTAGAGGCGCTTTAGGAACTGGGCCGCCGCGTGGGTGGATTTGATGGGATCGCGGCGCTCGTCCACCCAGAAGTCGGTGCGGAGCCCGAAGCGCTTCCCCGTGGGCTCGATGAACTGCCAGGGTCCGACCGCCGACGCCCAGGACTTCGCGTGCATCGAGAAGCCGCTCTCGATCATCGAGAGGTAGACGAGATCCTCGGGCACCTGGTGGGAGCGGAGGATCGAGCGGAAGAGCGGGACCCAGCGGTTGGAGCGCTCCAGCCACTTGGCGAACCACTTTCGCCCGGGGCCCTGGAAGAAGGCGATGTAGTCGGCGACGGCGGCGTTGAACGACATGGGGATGTCGTAGCGGCCCGCCACCGACGCGAGGGGGAAGGGGAGCTCGCCGAGGCCAGCCTCGTCGAATCCCTCCACCTCCACGATGTCGGGGAAGCCCTGCAGGGTCGAACCGAGGGGACCGCGGAGCCGGCTGCGCCACGGGTTTCCGGCGCCGAGCTGCCGCACCAGCCTCGCGAGGTCGGCGGCGCCGTGGTTCAGCGCGTGGCCCTCCGCCGCCTCCATCTGCGCGAGCTCGTCGGCCGGGTCCTCCGCCGGCGCTGCCGCCAGCGCGGGCGCGGCGAGGGTCGTAGCGAGGACCGTGGCGAGGGCGCGCAGCGTGCGGTCTCGCGGAGTCCGGGCGAAGGGAGAGGGCTCGGCTGCTCGGCGGGCGATACGGAGGCGGACTCGTCGGAGCATCGGGTCAATCTCGCCCGGGGAGGGCGCGCAGGGGAATGGGGCCGGCTACTTCAACGGCTTGCCGTGGCCGGGGCCGAGGATCCGCGAGAGGTAGGCGGCGTAGTCGAACTGGGTGGAGTGCTCGGGCTTGTGGCACTCCAGGCACGTGGCCTCGGGGGTCTTGCGCACGAGCTTCACCTCGGTGGGCCGCGCCGCGTGGAGCGAGCCCGGCCCGTGGCAGGACTCGCAGGTGACGTCCTTGCGCCCCTCGACCTTGTCCACCCTGCAGGGACCGCCCGGCCTCTCCCAGCCGGTGACGTGGCAGCCGATGCAGGTCAGGTCGTACTGCTTGTTCGCCTTCTCGAGGGTCTCGTAGGCGTGGGCGTGGCGGGTCTGGTCCCAGAAGGCCTTCGCCGCGCCGTGGCAGGCGGCGCAGGTGGCCTGGCCCACGTAGCCCGCGGCGCCGGGGGCGGGCGCCTCGCAGGTCTTGTTCTGCGCCTGGGCCAGGGCGAGGTTGGCGACCGCGACGTCGTGATCGTAGCGGGTGAGGATCGCCTTCACCGCGGGATCGGAGGGGCGATCCTGGGTGATCGGGACGAAGCGGTAGGCGAGGTAGTTGCCGGAGGCGGGCGGCGTCGCGCCGGCGTCGGCCAGCTCACGCCGCCGGGCCCGGAGCTCGTCGACCTTGGCGCGGAACGGCGCGGCCTCCGCCGACTCGCCCATGAGCGCGATCCGCTGCTCGTAGGAGCGGATCCGCTCGCCGATCGACTCGATCTCCGCGTCGCGGACCTCCTCGCCGCCTGCGAGCTGGAGCGGGCCGGTGCCGCGGAGGACCACCTCCACCTGGAGCAGGCTCTGGGCCCGGGCCTGGACGAAGAAGACCGGCGTCGTCGCCGGGACGGCGCGGGAGGTGTCACCCTCGGCAATGCTACCGATGTGGCTCGCCACCACGAGATCGGCGCCCGAGTCGGGACCGAGCCTCGCCGCCCGCTCCCGCGTGGCGTGGAGGAGGAGCACCACCACCTCGGCGCCGGCCTTTCGCGACGCCTCGACCTCGCGGCGGATCGCAGGGGCGGGGTCGTCGCCTTCGAGCGCGTCGAATGGGACGAGGCCCACCTCGATCCCGCCGATCGTCCTTCGGGCCGGCTTCGGGAGGAGCACCTCCTTGGGGAAGAGCTCGCCGGACAGCTCGGGGAAGACGCGGTCGAGATCGAAGGTCGCCTTGGCCACCAGGCCCATCGAGAGGAGGGAGTCGGCCACCGCCTTCGCCCGGCGCCGGGCCTGGGCCTCGAAGTCGGCGGCAGGCTGCAGCTCGCTGAAGAGCGCGTCGCCGGCGTCGACGAGGGCCGCGCCGGGAACCTGCCTCACGTAGGAGGCCATGCGGTCGAGGCCGCCGCGCATGTCGACCGAGCAGCCGCAGGGCTCGACCTCGCCCCGGATGTCGGTGGTGAAGAGGAGGGTGGCCTTCCGCTCGGCACGGGCCTCGGCGGCTGGAACCTGGGCCTTGGAGGCGCACGCGAGGATGGCGGCGCAGGCGGTTAGAAGAGTTAGAAGGCGCATGCTCGAATGCCTGGCAGGCGGTTGGGCGAACGGCGAACGTCGTGGGGGCATTCCCGCTCTATCCGGGGAAGGTGGCCGGTGGCAAGCCGGGACGTCCTCCGGATGCCCCGAAAGCCGGGGGCTGGAGCGTCTCGCCAGGGGCCGCGTTCCCGAGAACCGCGGGAACGATCGAGCAGGTGTTGCGCATGTCCGGCCGTGCGGGCAGGATGCGCCGCTTCCGAGCCGCGCGGGCCCCCGGCGTGGCGAGAGGATCCAAGGGTGCGGGCGCTCCTGCGCACAGATCGGGCCGATGACGCGCTGGCGAGGGCCCTCGCGCAGGCGGGCTTGTACGTGGAGCGCGTCCCCGCCGACGAGGCGAAGGCGCGGTCCGCGCTGCCCGACGTCGCCGTGATCGACCCACGCCTGCTGGGCGGCGAGGCCCCGGCGCTTCCATGCGAAGCCGCTCCGCCGCCCGGCGAAGGCGCCTCCCTCGAGGAGCTCTGCTACCTCCGGCTGGTCGCGCTCCTCGATCGGTTGCAGGGCGGGACGCTGCCCGCTCTATTCTCCACCGTGATGGAGCAGACCGAGCGCGCGCTGCTCCGGATCGCCCTCGAGCGATCGGACGGGATCTCGGCGGCCGCCGAGATGCTCGGGATCCATCGCAACACCCTCTCGCGGCGCCTCGCTGATCTGGGGCTTCGCACTGCCAAGGCCGCGCAGGCGCACACCTTTCGGTCCCAGGGGGCGCGCTCCCAGGGGCCGCGCGCCCAGGGGGGCGCCGCCGAGAAGCCGAGCCGAGCCGTCCGCTCCGGGGCCGCTCGTGGTTCGGCGAAGCCGTCCCCCGGGGGCAAGCGGCGAAAGCCGGAATAGAAGTCACGATGCTCACCGCCTATCTCCTCGCGATCGCCGTCGGCGCGATGTTGACCGCAGCCGTCCCGGTCGCCTTCCCGCGCCTCCAGTCGCGGATGCACCTCTTCCTCTCCTTCTCCGCCGGCGTGATGCTCGGCGCGGCCTTCTTCCACATGCTCCCGGAGGCGGTCGAGTCGGGGGGGCTCGAGTCGCTCTACTGGTCGCTCGGCGGCTTCGTCTTCCTCTTCCTCCTCGAGCGCTACGTCCTCGTGCACTGGTGCAAGGAGGACGACGAGTGCGAAGTTCACTCTCCGCAGCACGAGCATTCACACGGAAAGACGGTGGGGACCGCGGCCTTCGTGGGGATGTCCCTCCACACCCTCACCGACGGCTTCGCCCTCGGCACTGCGATCGAGGCGGGGATCGGCGCGAGCGTCTTCCTCGCGATCCTCTTCCACAAGCTGCCGTCCAGCTTCTCGCTCGCCGCGATCCTGATGAGCGAGCGGAAGACGGCAGGCCGCACGGTCGCCTACACCACCGTCTTCGCGGCGATGCTCCCGCTGGGGGCGCTGCTTTACCTGGCCCTCGCCGGCGTGGTCCCCCACGAGGTCTTCGGCGCGAGGGCCCTGGGCTTCTCGGCGGGCACGTTCCTCCACCTCGCCGTGGCGGATCTCATCCCCGACCTGCACCGCCGGCGTCAGGATCGCCTCGCCCTCTCCATCGCGCTGATCGTCGGGATCGTGCTGATGTGGGCGGTGGGCCACTTCGGGCCGGCACACCAGCACTGATCCGCGTCGGCGGAGCCGAAGGCGGAGCAAACAAGAAGTGGAGCGTCGTCCGCGCGAAGCGCGGCTGAAGGAAACGGGCCCGCTCCTGGCGGGGCCGGTTCCTTCATACGCTCCGCGGGTGGTATCGTTCGGTGCAACTCCTGAACGAGGGATGCACCATGTCGAGGCGATTTCCACTCCTCCTTCTAGGCTTGCTCGGATTGCTCGCCGCATGCGGCTCGGACGATGACGGCGAACCCGTTCCGGATCCCGAGTGTGCGCTCGAGTCCGTCGACTTCCAGCCGACGGTGACGGAGGCGAAGAGCCGGCTGCAGGACGGCCGCTGGAAGCTCTGTTCCGGAGCCAAGATGGTGTCGGAAGGGGCTGGGATCCAGTTCACGGAGGGCTTCATGTGGGCCTTCCTCAAGGAACAGTCTGCAGGCGGCGCGCTGACCTGGCATCCCGATGGGATCGGGACGTCGTTCGACGTGACGAAGGAGGAGGGCAAGACGGTCATCAACCTGGTTTGGGGCGAGAACCGAAACAGGATGACCTCCAAGGCCTTCCCCACGTTCGACGCGGATCCGAACCGCCTCCGCATCGACTTCGGAAAGCCGGGGAAGAAGACGACCGCCTGGTACCTGAAGGTCCGGTAGCTTCGGGGAGCTACTTCAGCTTCTCGACGAAGAGCTGGGCCGCGCGGGCCATGAGCTCGCGCGGCAGGATCCTCGCGGCGAAGGGCGCGCCCTTGTTCGCGAGCCCCGGGACGACGACGCTCCTGCCCCCCTCGAGGCCGTGGAGGGACTGCTCGACGATGGCGGCAGCCGGGAGCACGCCGAGCCCCGGCAGGCGGGTGCCCGCCACCGCCTGGAACTCGGTGGGGGAGCCGCCGGGGCAGAGCGCCTGCACGCGCACGCCCAGGTCGAGGTTCTCCGACCAGAGCGCCTCCGAGAAGGAGAGCACGAACGCCTTGCTCGCCGCGTAGGCCGCCATGAGCGGAACCGGCTGGAAGGCCACCGCCGACGAGACGTTGATGACGCCCCCTTCGCCGCGATCCTGCATCGCGGGCAGGAAGAGGGCGGTGAGCTCCACGACGGCGTTCACGTTGAGCCGGACGAGGTCGAGCTGGCGCTCCGTGGGCAGATCCTCGAAACGGCCCTGGAGCCCGAAGCCCGCGTTGTTCACGAGGAGGTGGATCTCCCGATCGCGGCCCGCCTCGCGCCAGAGCGTCGCCGGCCCGAACGGTTGGCGCAGATCGACCGGGACCACCCGGGTCTCGACCCCGTGGGCCTTCGCGAGGGCGTCCGCCAGCGCCAGTAGGCGCTCCTCACGTCGGGCGGCCAGGACCAGGTGCATGCCCCGGGTGGCGAGGGCCCTCGCGAACGCCTCGCCGATCCCGGAGGACGCGCCGGTGATCACCGCCCAGCGATCCTTGTAGCTCCATGTCTTCATTTGTTCACAGGCCGTCGGCGCTCTTGTCCAGCTCGCGGCTGAAGTCCTTCCGCAGCTTGATGAGGTTGTCGAACTTCGCACCATCGCGGCCCGGAACGAAGTCGTTCTCTGGCTTTACCAGGTCGCCCTCGACCTGCGCGTCGTTGAAGTTGACCGCGGTGGACCGCTTCACCACGACCCGATCCGCCTCGTGGATCACTTTTTCGTCCGCCTTGGCAGGCAAGGCGAGCCCCCACACGGCAAGGCACGCCAGCAGGATCCCGACCCTCCTCATCGACGCCACCTCCTGCGTTCGAAGGTGGACGGTGTGTGCAGGGAATGCCCTCACCCACAGGGGGGTCGGGCATATCTCGCGCGCGCGAACGTTCCATCGCCCCGAAAGCATCCGGGCGACCGAGATTGGCGCCCGGGGGCACCCGGAGGCGCATTTGCCGCCGGGCACGGTGGAGGGTTGGAGTAGGATCCGCCCCCCAAAGGAGGTCGGAACGTGCACGCCGAGACGGACATCCGAGCCATCAACGAGCTCGTCCAGGCGGAGAGCGCCTTCATGGACGAGGTCCTCGCCCAGGCTGGGCGGGTCATCGTCGGCCAGCGCTACATGCTCGAGCGCCTGCTGATCGGGCTGGTGACCGGAGGCCACGTCCTCCTCGAGGGCGTGCCGGGCCTCGCGAAGACCCTCACGGTGAAGACCCTGGCCCGGACCCTGGACGCCAGCTTCCACCGGATCCAGTTCACGCCGGACCTCCTCCCCGCGGATCTGGTCGGAACCACCATCTACAACCAGGCGACGTCGTCGTTCACCGTTCGCCAGGGGCCGGTCTTCGCCAACGTGATCCTGGCGGACGAGATCAACCGCGCCCCGGCGAAGGTGCAGAGCGCGCTCCTGGAGGCGATGCAGGAGCGGCAGGTGACCATCGGGGACACCTCCTTCCCGCTCCCCAGGCCCTTCTTCGTGATGGCGACCCAGAACCCGGTCGAGCAGGAGGGGACCTACCCGCTGCCCGAGGCACAGGTCGATCGCTTCATGCTGATGGTGAAGGTCGGCTACCCGACCCGGGAGGAGGAGCGCGCGATCATGGATCGCATGGCAGGCGGGCCGGTGCCCGAGGTCAGCCCCGTGATCCGTCCCGACCGGATCGAGCAGGTGCAGAAGGTGGTCGACGGCATCTACGTGGACCCGCGGGTGAAGGACTACGTGGTGAACCTTGTGTTCGCGACGCGTGAACCGGAGAACGCCGGCCTGCGCGACCTCGCCGACTACATCGAGTACGGCGCGAGCCCCCGCGCGAGCATCTTCCTCCTCCGTGCGGCGAAGGCCCACGCGTTCCTGCGCCGGCGCGGCTTCGTTACCCCCGAGGACGTCAAGGCGGTCGGCCTGGACGTCCTCCGCCACCGGGTGATCGCCACCTACGAGGCGGAGGCCGAATCGGTGACGCCCGAGCGGATCGTGCAGCGGATCTTCGAGCGCGTCGAAGTGCCCTAGCGCATGATCTCCAAGGAGCTCATATCCCGGATCCGCCGGATCGAGATCACCACCCGGCGCGCGGTGAATGACACGCTGGCGG
Organism: Vulgatibacter incomptus; assembly: GCF_001263175.1. Taxonomy (GTDB): domain Bacteria; phylum Myxococcota; class Myxococcia; order Myxococcales; family Vulgatibacteraceae; genus Vulgatibacter; species Vulgatibacter incomptus. The sequence continues at coordinate 461,834 of NZ_CP012332.1, forward strand.
GGCAGTACTCGTCCACGTTCAAGGGACGGGGCATGGCCTTCTCCGAGGTGCGCCCCTACGAGCCCGGCGACGAGATCCGCACCATCGACTGGAACGTCACGGCCCGGCTCCAGGAGCCCCACGTCAAGGTCTTCACGGAGGAGCGGGAGCTCACCGTGATGCTCCTCGTGGACCTCTCGCGTTCGCAGGACTTCGGGACGGTGGAGAAAACCAAGGGCGAGGTGGCCGCGGAGGTGGCGGCGCTGCTCTCGTTCTCGGCGATCACGAACAACGACCGGGTGGGCGCGATCCTCTTCACCGACCGGATCGAGCGCTTCATCCCGCCGAAGAAGGGCCGCAAGCACGTGCTGGCGCTGATCTCCGAGCTGTTCACGGCGAAGCCCGAGGGGCGGGGGACGGACCTCGAGGGCGCGCTGGGCTTCCTCGGCAAGCTGCAGCGCCGGCGCACGGTGACCTTCGTCCTCTCGGACTTCCAGGTCCCCGGCGGGCCCGGAGCCGAGCGCGCCCTGCGGGTGGCGAGCCGGCGCCACGACCTGGTGCCGATCGCGATCACCGATCCCTTCGAGCTCGCGCTGAAGCCGCTGGGGATCGTGCTAATGGAGGATCCGGAGGACGGGCGGATCCTGCCGGTGGACCTGAGAGACGCAAAGGTCCGGAAGCGCTACCGCGAGGTGATGGAGAAGCAGGCGGAGCTCCGGGCGCGGCTCTTCCGCAGGCTGGACCTCGACCACGTGGAGATCCACTGCGGCGAGGACTACGTCGGCCCCCTGCTGCGCTTCTTCCACGCGCGGGCGAAGCGGAGGAGCCTCGCTTGAGGAAGAGGTCGTTCGGATCGGCCCGGCCGGCTCGGCCCGTGGCGCAGCTCGCGATGGCGCTCCTCGTGGCCCTCGCCGCGTCGACGGCCCGAGCCGAGGCGTCGACGGAGCAGCCGGAGGCGGTACCCCTTGGCCTGACAGCGAAGGCGGAGCCCTCCCGGGTCGCCCTGGGTCGGCCCTTCGTCTACGAGATCGAAATCCGGCACGAGCCCTCGGATCGCTACGAGCTCCCGAAGCCTCTCACCCTGGGCAATGCGTCCGTTCGCAAGGCCGAGACCGAGGCGAGCGAGGAGGGTGGCGTCGCGATCACCCGTTTCCGGATCGAGGCGTCGATCTTCGACTCCCTCGGAGACGCGGCGCTCCCGGACATCGTGCTCCAGGTCCGCTCGAAGGACGGCGCCAAGGTGCTGCGCGTCCCCGGTGCGCCGGTGACGATCGTCGGCAGCACCGAGGAGACCGAGCTCGCCGGCTCGAGACCTCCACAGGAGGTGCGAGTCCCCTCTTACACGCTGGTCTGGATCGGGCTCGGCGCTGGTGTCGCGATCGCCCTCGCGGTCGCGGTGTGGCGGCGGCTGGCGCGAACGAAGGCCGGCGGCGAAACGCTGCCCCGGCAGAGCGCCGAGGAGCGGGCGCTCGCGGCCCTGCGGGATCTCGAGGGCCTCGGGCTCGCCTCGGCGGGCAAGGGGCGGGAGCACTATTTCCGCCTCTCGGAGGTGATGCGCTCCTATCTCCTAGAGGCGGCCGGGATCGCCGCCCCGGACATGACGAGCGAAGAGCTTCGCGCCGCCCTCGAGAAGCAGCACGTGCCGGGCCTGGCGGTCCCCGCGTTCGAGCTCTGGCTCGGACGCGCGGATCTCGCGCGCTACGCGGGGGCGACGGTGATGGCGGAAGACGCGGCGGCCGATCTCGGCCACGCCCGCGAGATGGTCCAGGCAGTGGCCGCGGCGATCCGCGAGGTGGAGCGGAGCGCGGAGGGAGCCGAGGCCGCGATAGGGGGCGATCCACGATGAAGCTCGGAGGCTACGAGCTGGCCGAGCCATGGGCGCTCCTCCTGCTCCTGGCGGTGCCGCTGATCGTCTGGGCGGCGCGGGCCGGCGCACGGCGAACGCCCAGGCTCGTGTTTCCGCCGCTTCTCGCCGTTGCCCAGGCGGGCCGCGGCACCCTCGCGCGCCTGCGCTGGATCCCTACCGCGCTCGCCGTTCTTGCGGTGGGCGCCGCCGCGATCGCGCTGGCGAGGCCGGTGGGCCACGCGGCCGAGGCCCGCGACCTCTCGGTCGAGGGGATCGACGTCGTCGTGGCCCTGGACCTCTCCAGCTCGATGAACGCGGTGGATTTCCAGCCGAAGGATCGGATCCACGCCGCCAAGGAGGTCCTCGACGACTTCGTCTCGCGCCGTCGGAACGACCGGATCGGCCTCGTGGTCTTCGCCGGGGAGGCCTACACCCAGTGTCCGCTCACCCTGGATCACGGAGTGCTGCGCGAGATCCTCTCCCAGGTGCGGATCGGCGCGATCCCCGACGGCACGGCGATCGGCAACGCGATCGGCACCTCGCTCAACCGCCTCCGCGACAGCGACGCGAAGAGCCGCGTGGTCATCCTCATCACCGACGGTGACTCGAACGCGGGCAGCATCTCGCCGATGGAGGCGGCGGGGATGGCGAAGGAGCTGGGGATCCCGGTCTACACGATCCTCGTGGGCAGGGTCTGCGACGATCCGGAGGGCTGCCGGGTCCCGTTTCCCGCGGGAATGGACGTCTTCGGGCATCAGGTCTTCAACAACGTGAAGGTCGCCGTGAACCCCGCGCTCCTCGAGGACATCTCCCGCACCACCGGCGCCTCGTCCTACATCGCCACCGACAAGGCCTCTCTCGAGGGAAACCTGCAGCAGGTCCTGGCCGAGCTCGAGAAGACGCGGATCGTCGAGGCCCGGCAGCTCTCCAACGTCACCGAGCTCTTCGATCTCTTCCTCCTGCCGGCGCTCCTCCTCGGCTGCCTCGAGGTCGTCCTCTCGGCGACTCGCTTCCGGCGGTTCCCATGAGCATCGACCCCATCGACCTCCATCTCCTCGGCGAGTCGCTGCGGATCGCGAGGCCCGACAGGGCCTGGCTCGTGGCGGCGGTGCTCGCGTGCGCGCTGGTCGGGGCCTGGGGGATCGTTGCGAGGCGCAGGGCCCTGCGGGAGCTCGCCGGCACGGAGCGGCTCGCGGCGAAGCTCGGCGGCGGTGTCTCGGTTGGCCGCATGATCGCGAAGGCCGCCCTCGGCTCGCTCGGCCTGCTGGCCCTCTCCCTCGCCCTGCTGCGGCCGCAGCTCGGCGAGAAGGCGGACGTCGCCCACCGCCGCGGCATCGACCTCGTGGTGGCCGTGGACGCGTCGCGGTCGATGCTCGCCCGCGACGTGCTGCCCTCGCGCATCGAGCGCGCCAAGCTGGAGCTCCAGACCCTCATCGACAGGCTCCAGGGAGATCGAGTGGGCCTGGTGACCTTCGCCGGCGACGCGTTCGTGCAGTGCCCGCTCACCACGGACTACGGCGCGGCGAAGCTCTTCCTGCGCGCGATCGATCCGGAGGCCATGCCCTCCCAGGGTACCGCTCTGGCGGAGGCGCTCCGGACGGCGGGGAGCATGTTCCGGGCGGCGGATCGCGGCGCGGCGTCGAAGGTGGTGCTGCTCCTGACCGACGGCGAGGACCACCAGGGCGAGGCCCAGGCAGCGGCGGAAGCGCTCGCCAACGACGGCGTGAGGATCTTCGCGCTGGGGATCGGCTCGGACCAGGGGACGCCGGTGCCGATCCTGGATTCGAGGGGGAAGATCGTCGGCTACCGGAAGGATCACCAGGGAAACACCGTGATGTCGAAGCTCGACGACGGTCAGCTCCGCGCCCTCGCTGCCGCCACCAAGGGGACCTACGTGGCGGCTGCCGGCGCCGACCTGGGGATGGGCGAGCTGGTCGCCGCGCTCCACAAGCTCGAGAGGAGCGAGCTCGATGCGGTGTCCGGCTTCCAGTACGGCGAGGCGTTCTCCTACCTCGCGCTGCCGGGCTTCCTGTTCCTGGTGGCGGGCGCGCTCCTCCGCGAGCGGGGGAGGGACGAGTGAGGTGGCTCGCGATCGGATGTCTGCTCTTCTTGCCGGCGATCGCGGGAGCGGGGCTCCTGGACAAGCCGGAGCCGGAGATCGCCGCGGGCAACCAGGCGTTGGCGGCCGGCGACGCGGAGGCGGCGCTCCGGCACTACGACGAGGCGGCCCGCGCGCATCCCGAGCTGGGCGAGGTCCACTTCGACCGCGGAACCGCGCTCCACGCCCTGGGGCGATACGAGGAGGCGGTGGAGGCGTTCACGCAGGCGCTCTCGCGTCGGAGCATCGGTGCTCTGGGTGTGAATGATTATTACAACATGGGCAACTCCCTCGCGGCGATGAACAAGCCGGACGAGGCGATGCAGGCGTTCCGGCACGCGCTGGAGATCGATCCGGACGACGAGGAGGCGCGGCGGAACCTCGAGGTGCTCCTTCGACGGAAACAGGAGCAGCAGAAGCAGAACCAGCAGAACCAGGACGAGCAGCAGCAGGATCAGCAGCAGCAGGACGAGCAGAAGCAGGCGCAGCAGCAGGATCAGCAGCAACAGGACGAGCAGAAGCAGGCGCAGCAGCAGGATCAGCAGAAGCAGGACGAGCAAAAGCAGGCGCAGCAGCAGGATCAGCAGAAGCAGGACGAGCAGAAGCAGGCGCAGCAGCAGGATCAGCAGAAGCAGGACGAGCAGAAACAGGCGCAGCAGCAGAATGAGCAGAAGCAGGACGAGCAGAATCAGGCGCAGCAGCAGGACCAGAAACAGGACGAGCAGAAGCAGGCCCAGCAACAGGACCAGCCGCAGCCGGACCAGCAGCAGGAACAGCAGGCGCAGGCTCGCCAGCAGGATCCGCAGGAGGCCTCCGGGGCCGCCCACGGCGACGAGGGCACCGAGCCCGAGCACTCGCGCACCGAGGCTGAGCGGATCCTCGACACCCTGCGCGGAAGCGAGCGGAGCTTCCAGCTCTGGCGCTACCAGAAGAAGGGGAAGCACACCGATGCGGAAAAGGACTGGTAGCGCAGCCGTGCGCGGAGCGGGGCTCGTTCGCGCGGCGATGGCGACGGCGCTGCTGTTGGCGCACGTGGGCCTCCCGTTCGCAGCGCGGGCGGACGACGCGCTCGAGTACTACGCCACGGTCGACCGCGACTCGATCGGCCTGGACGAGACGGTCACGCTCTCGGTGACGCTCGCCGTGAACGGCAACAAGGAGCCCAAGCCCTTCGAGCTCCCGCAGGCGCCCGACTTCGACGTGGTCTCCCAGGGCCGCTCCGAGCAGTACGCCATGGGCTTCGGCACCGGCGGCGGCGGCTTCAAGAAGACCCGCGTCTACACCATCGTCCTCCGGCCCACCCGCGAGGGCGAGCTGGCGATCCGCCCGGGCGTCGCCGTCCTGGAGGGAAGGCGCTACGAGACCGGCAGGCTCACCATTCGCGTCGGCGGAACAGGGCAGGGCCAGGCGAGGAACGGGCCGGCGCCTCGCGCGTCGCCGCGTGCTTCGCCCTTCGGCGGCTTCCCCGGCGGGTTCCCGCCGCTCCCGGGGCAGGACGACGACTTCGATCCCTTCGGCACCGGCGCCCCGCCCGCTGAGGGCGACGTCCTCCTCCGCGCGTCCGTCGACAAGCGCGAGGTCTACCCCGGCGAGCAGGTGACGCTCACCATCGCGCTGCTGTCGCGCATGGATGTGGGCGGAATCGACGGCTTCCAGATCCCCAAGTTCGACGGCTTCTGGACCGAGGATCTCGAGAGCCCGACGCAGATCTCCGGGCAGACGAAGGTGATCGACGGTGTCCCCTGGCGCGTCTATCTGCTGCGCCGGCGGGCGCTCTTCCCGCTGCGCGATGGGGTGCTCTCGATCCAGCCCGCCGAGGTGGACGTGGTCACCGGCAACGGCTTTTTCTCGCGGCGCGGCAAAGCGAAGCGCAGGTCGCAGCCGATCGAGATCACGGTGAAACCGCTGCCCGGCGGCGCGCCTGCGGGCTTCGCGCCGGCGAGCGTGGGGACCTGGACGCTCGACGCCGAGGCGTCGCCGAAGACGGCGGCGTGGGGCGCGCCGATCACCCTTCGGCTCTCCGCGAGCGGCGTCGGCAATCTCCGGAGCCTGGAGCTCCCGAAGCTCCCGGAGATCGACGGGATGAAGACCTTCGAGCCGACCCTCTCCGACGAGGTGACCGTCCAGCGGGGCCACTTCGGCGGCCGCCGGACCCTCGAGTACGTGCTCGTACCGGAGAGGGCCGGCGCCTTCACGATCCCCGCCCTCGAGCTCCCGTACTTCGACCCCGCAACCGAGACCTTCGACGTCGCGAAGACCGCGTCGATCGAGCTCACGGTCCTGCCCGGCAAGGAGGCCGCTCCGCAGCCTGCGGCGCCCGAGGCGCGCCCCATGGCCCGCGGCGACGACTCGGGCGGCCTGGCCGGCATCCGCACGGCGGCGGTGCTCGAGGGCGCCCGCACGCCCCTCCACGAGAGGCCGTGGTTCGTCTTCGCCCTCGGGCTCCCCGCCCTTGCGCTCCTGGGCTCCTTCGCCGTCCCACGCCTCCGGGCCGCGCGGGAGCGGGGCGAGGGCGATCGCCGGGCGAAGGGCGCCGGCCGGTTGGCGCAGAGGCGCCTCGCCGGCGCGCAGGCCCTCGCCGACGACGGCGACCCGCGCGTCTTCGAGGAGCTCGATCGCGCCCTGCACGCCTATCTGGAGAGCCGCTACGGCCGCAGCGCGTTCGGGCTGACCCGGGATCGGCTCTCGTCGTTCCTGACCGACGCCGGTGCGCCGCCCCATGCGATCGAGGCGCTGCGCGACGCCCTCGACGCGTGCGACGCGGGGCGCTTCGCACCTGGCACCATGGACGCCGGCGCGGCTCGGCGGGCGCTCTCGAGCGCCACCGGCGCGGTGGACGCTCTCGAGGCGGGAAGGAGCCGATGAGCTTCGATCGGGAACTCGCTGCCCGGGAGGCTCTCGCGGGCAACCAGGCCTATCTCTCTGGCGACTACGCCGCCGCGATCTCGGCTTACGACGCCGCGCTCGGGGCGGGCGTCGACTCCGCGGATCTCTGGTTCAACCTCGGCAACGCCTGCTACCGCGCCGGCCAGCACGGGCGCGCCGCGCTCGCCTTCGAGCGCGCCCTGCGGCGCGATCCGGGCGACGCCGAGGCCCGCGCCAACCTCGAGCTCGTCCGCGCCCAGGTGGCCCGCGCCGGCGCTTCGAGCCGCCCGCTCCCCTTCGTCGCCCGCGTCGGCGCCCGGATCGATCCCGACCTGGCCTCGGGGGTGCTGCTGCTCACCTGGATCCTCGCGTGCGCGCTGGTCCTGGCGAGGATGCGCCGCGCGTGGAGCCCGGCCCCTCGCCTGGCGCTGGGCATCGCAGCCGCCGTCCTCCTCGCCGGCAGCGCCCTCGCCGGGGCCGCGACCTGGGCCACTGCGCAGGTCCGCGGCGAAGGCTGGTCCGTGGTGGTCTCCGCCGGCGACGCCCGCGAGGCCCCCGACCCCGGCGCCAAGGTCGCCTTCCCCGTCCAGGAGGCGCTCGCGCTCCGTGCGACGTCCACCGTCGGTCGCTTCACCCGGGTGGAGCTCCCTGGCGGCCCCTCGGGCTGGCTCGAGACCGAGAAGCTCGAGCGCATCGACGCGCCGCCCAGATAGCCGCCGCCCTAGCGGACGATGCCCCTCTCGGAGCGGGCGGCCTCGAGGAGCAGGCGGCGCTCGGCGGCGGCGATGTGCTGGCGCGTGCGGTCGATCGCGTCGGGGTTGACGGAGATCGAGTCGATCCCGGCGCGCACCAGCATCTCCGCGTAGTCCGGATAGACCGAGGGCGCCTGGCCGCAGATCGACGAGGGGATCCCGGCCTCCAGGCAGCGGCGGATGATGGTCCGGATCGCGTCGACCACCGAGGGGTCGCGCGGATCGTTGAGCTCGCGGAGCTCCTCGCTGTCGCGGTCGACGCCGAGCATGAGCTGGGTGAGATCGTTCGAGCCGATCGAGACGCCGGCGATCCCGGCCTCGGCGTACGTCGGAATCCAGTACGCGACCGAGGGCACCTCGGCCATCACCCAGAGCTCGAAGCCCTTTCTCTTGGCGAGCCCGCTCTCGTCCACGATCCGCTTGCACGCGGCGAGCTCCCAGGCGGTGCGCACGAAGGGGATCATCAGCCGCACGTTGGGGAAGCGCTCCCGCACCCGCCCGAGGGCCTCGAGCTCCAAGCGGAAGAGCTCCGGCTCGTTCACGTAGCGGAAGCAGCCGCGGTAGCCGATCATCGGGTTCTCTTCTTCGGGCTCGAACTCCTCGCCTCCCTCGAGGCCGCGGAACTCGTTGGTGCGGAAGTCCATGCTCCGGTAGGTGACGGGCCTCGGATGGAAGGGCCCGGCGATCTCCTCGAGGCTCGCCGCCAGCTTGTCGACGAAGTCGGAGCTGCGGCCCCGATCCAGGAGGAGCCGGGGGTGGACGTTCCCGAGGGCGTCGAGGATCAGGAACTCGGCTCGCAGGAGACCGACTCCGTCGACGTCGCGCGCGGCGATCTCCTCGGCGCGCTCGGTCTGGGCGAGGTTGACGTAGAGGCGGGTGGCCGTGACCTGGGCCGCGCGCCTGGCCGTAGGAGCTGCCTTCACCGGGGGACGGAGCTCGACCTCCCCGCGGTAGACCACGCCCTCGTCGCCGTCGGCGGTGGCGGTCTCGCCGTCCTCCAGCACCTCCGTCCCCTCGCGCGTGCCCACGATGCAGGGCAGGCCCATCTCGCGGGACACGATCGCCGCGTGACTGGTCATGCCGCCCCGGTCGGTGACGATCGCGCTCGCGCGCTTCATCACCGGCACCCAGTCGGGCGTGGTCATGGGCGCCACGAGGATCTCGCCGGATTGCAGTCTCTGCCCCTCCTTGGGCGAGTGAAGGACTCGAATACGTCCAGTTGCGAAGCCGGGGCTTGCGGCGAGGCCCTTGGCGAGGACCTCCCTCTCGGCCTTTGCCTCTTCCGCGGGACGCGACTTCTCCTCCTCTCCATGGGCCTCCTCTCCATGGGCCTCCTCTCGAGGGGCCTCCTCTCGAGGGGCCTCCGGGAGGGTCGTCACCGGCCGCGTCTGCACCACGTAGATCGATCCCCCGGCGACGGCGAACTCCATGTCCTGAGGGGCCCCGTAGTGGTCCTCCGTGCGGACGGCGAGCTCGGCGAGCTCGCGCACCTCGGCGTCTTCGAGCGTGAGGCTGGCGCCCCTGTCGGGCGGGAGATCGTGCCGGCGGTTCTCGCCCGTGTCCTCGTCGAGCACCATCTCGAAGCCCTTGTGCCCTGGGTGCCGCTCGCGGATCTCGAGGGTGCGCTTGTCCACGACGTAGCGATCCGGCTCGACCTCACCGCTCACCACCGACTCGCCGAGGCCCCAGGCGGACTCGATCACGATCCGCCTCCGATCGGAGGTCGCCGGATCGACGGTGAACATCACGCCCGCCTTCTCCGCCTCGACCATCTCCTGGACGACGACGGCGATGGCCCGCTCCTGCCCCTCCGTGCCCTTCCGCTTCCAGTAGAAGAGGGCCCGAGGGGTGAAGAGCGAGGCCCAGCATCCCTTCACCGCCCGGACGAGCTCCTCCTCGCCGCGGATGTTGAGGAAGGTCCGGAACATCCCCGCGAATGAGGCGGCGCTCGCGTCCTCCGCGGTGGCGGAGGAGCGCACTGCCACCTGGGGCTCGGCGCCGCCGTCGCGGCTCGCCAGCTCCCGGTACGCGGCGGCGATCTCGTCGTGCAGGCCCTTCGGGAGCGATGCCTTCTTCACCAGCTCCCGGAGCTCCCGCGCCTGCTCCTCGAGGGCGGCGTCGTCGTCCAGGTCCAGCCCCTCGAGACGATCGTCGATCCGCGTGGCGAGCTCGCTGGCCTCCAGGAAGCGCCGCCAGGCCTCCGTGGTCACCACGAAGCCCTGCGGCACCGGTAGCCCGGCCTTCGTGAGCTCGCCGAGGTTCGCGCCCTTGCCCCCCGCACGAGCCACGTCCTCTCTGTCCAGCTCTTCGAACCAGGCGATGCAGCTCATCGAGGCCTCCCTCTTTCGCCTCTCAATAGCCACGATTCGGAGACGTGGCCGCGGCGTGGCCGCTCGCCTGATGCGGGGTTCTCTCGATGGAGATGGAATGGGACGATCCGCTGTACCGCTCGACAGTTGCGCTCTTCGAGCACACGGCGGAGACGATGAAGCTCGATCCGAACATCCGCCGGCGGCTGCGCTTCCCCGATCGGGCCGTGATCGTGACGGTGCCCGTTCGCATGGACGACGATCGTGTGGAGACCTTCCACGGCTACCGGGTGCAGCACAACAACACCCGCGGCCCGTTCAAGGGCGGGATCCGCTTCTCTCCCGACGTGAACCTGGGCGAGACCACCGCCCTCGCCATGCTGATGACCGTGAAGTGCGCGCTGGTCGGGATCCCCTTCGGCGGCGCCAAGGGCGGGGTCCGCGTCGATCCCTCGAAGCTCAGCCGCGGCGAGCTCCAGCGTCTGACGCGGCGGTTCACGGCGGAGATCATCAACGACATCGGACCCGACTTCGACATCCCCGCGCCGGACCTGGGGACGAACGAACAGATCATGTCGTGGATGATGGACACCTACTCGCAGCAGAAGGGGCACGCGATCCCGGCGGCGGTCACGGGGAAGCCCATCGAGATCGGAGGATCCCTGCTACGCCTCCAGGCGACGGGCCGAGGCGTGGTCTATCTGGTCCAGGACGCCGCGGCGCACCTGGGCATCGAGCTCGGCCCCAAGATCACCGCCGCCGTCCAGGGCTTCGGGAACGTGGGCAGCGAGCTCGCGCTCCATCTCCACGAGCTCGGCGTGAAGGTGGTCGCGGTCGAGGACGTCAAGGGAGCCGTCTACTCCAAGGGTGGCCTCGACATCCCCGCGCTGAGGCGACACTACCAGGAGGGCGGCAAGCTGCTGGAATTCCCCGACGTCGAGACGCTCCCGAAGGGGGAGCTCCTGGAGCTGCCCGTGGACATCGTCGCGCCGGCAGCCGTGAGCGGCGTGATCACCGGGAAGAACGTGGAAAAGCTCCGCTGCCGGATCCTGGCGGAGGGCGCGAATGGCGCTGTCAACGCCGACGCCGACGCCATCCTGCGCGACCAGAGCGACATCTTCGTGCTCCCGGACGTGCTCGCCAACTCAGGAGGTGTGACGGTCTCTTACTTTGAGTGGGTGCAGTCGCTGCAGTACTTCTTCTGGACCGCGGACGAGATCGACGGGCGGCTGAGGGCGATCCTCTCGAAGGCCTTCCGCGAGGTCCTCGATGTCGCCGAGCGGAGGAAGCTCGACATGCGCACCGCCGCCCTCACCCACGGGATGGGCCGGCTCGCCGAAGCGATGAAGCTTCGCGGGCTCTTTCCCTGAGTGAGAATCCGCTGCGGGCAGCGTCCCCGCAACGGACTCAGGCGCGCTACCGCAGCAGCATCACGACGACGACGGCGGCGGGCAGCATCAGGGTGGCGATCCCCTGGAACATCGCCATCCGCTTCAGCGCAGAGCCGAGCTCGGGGCCGCCCTCCGCGATCCGCGGGGCCGCCTTCTTGCGGGCGACGATGACGAGGACGTTGAAGACGACGGCGATGAGCACCAGGAGCATCTTGGTGTGGACGAAGCCGAGCTTGCCCATGCCGGCGTGGACCGTGAGCGCGATCCCGGCCAGCGGCGTCAGGATCATGCCGAAGATCTCGTTGGGGACCAGCCGGTTCATCACCGACCAGGCTGCCTGGCGGCCCTCTGCGCTCTGCGCCTTGCGCACGGCCACCTGGGCAGCGGTGGTTCCGAGGAGGCCCGAGAACCAGGCGATGAATCCAAAGATGTGCAGGAGCTTCAAGAGGGCGAACATCGGGATCTCCGGGCGTCGGTCTGCGTCGTGTGACGGTCGACCATGACTAACGGCCCGGTCGGGGCGGGTCAACCCGCCTCGCTCGAGTCGGCGTCGAAGCGTATGAAGAAATCGGTCCCGCGGGAGCGGGCCCGATTCTTCATCTCGCGCTGCGCGCGAGAAGCGCTCCTTTTCGTTTGCTCGCCTCCGGCTCGCGAGAGTTCGTGAATTCTTCACGAACTCTCAACGGCTCGTGTCGAGGAGGCGCGACTCCGCCGCACGGCGGGCGCGCTCGGCGTTGGGCCGCACCGCGAGCAGGTTCACACCGAGCACCCGCCGCGAGCGCATCCCCGCGTGGCGGCGAAGGAAGCGCTCGATCGGCTCGTCGATCACTTCGCGCTCGGCGAGGGCGGCGTGGCGCACGAAGCGCTTGCCGTCCTTCACGACCACGAGGCCGGTGTGCGTGATCAGGCTGACCTTTCCGGCGGCTGGGACCCGCACCACGTTCAGGACCAGCCCCTCGGGGAGCGAGGGGCCGAGCTCGATCGCGGCGTCCAGCGGGATCACCGGAATGGAGTGGGTCCCCGCGAGCCGCGGGCTCCACGGCTGGCCCTTCAGGTCCTCGCGCTTCGCCCAGCTCTCGGCGGTGTAGGTGACCGAGGCCTCGATCACGCGATCGCCGCCCAGGCGTCGGGTGGCCTCCTCGACATAGCCCTTGCGGATCAGGTCGGGGATCCACTGGGCCTCCATGAGGTGGAGGCGACTCTCGAAGGAGGGCGCTTTGCCGCCCTCGTAGCGGATGTCGTCGAGGATGGGCTCGACCTCGTCCAGGCTCCGCGCCTCGCCGACAGCCAGCGACGTCTCGACGAAGGTGAGGCAGTCCACGGCGTCCCACCGGAGCCTCGGCCCCGAGGAGCCGCCGTCGCCAAGCGGGGCACGACGGTAGCGGGCGCCCAGGAAGGCCTCGGAGGCGGCGCGTGTGCGCTCCCAGCCGCCCGGCAGGGTCGACAGGCGCGCGATCGCGCTCACGATGCCTTCTCGGCTCGAGCGGGGAAAGCGGGCAGGCTGGACGGGGTGGGTCTCCTTCGGCTGGGACGCCATCGCCACGCTGCCGAGCGGAAGGGAAGCGAGCGGAAGGAGGGCGAGCAGGATGGCGAGCGGTGATCGCATCGGGCCGATTCTAACCACGACCGCGCACCAAGCCCTACAAACGACGCCCTTCGTCCGCCGCAACGAAGCAGCGACGGACGAAGGGCAGGGGACGTACCCGCTTAGCTCTTGTAGGGCAGGCAGGACGCCGCGAGCTCGCAGCTGTCCTTCAGGCACTTGTTGAACGCCATGGCCACGTCGAAGCAGCAGGTCTTGTCGGTCGGCTCGCAGGTCATGGCACACTCGGTGAACTTGTCCATGGCCTCTGCACACGCACCGCCTTCCATCCCGCACTCCCCGGTCTTCATGGCGCAATCCATGCAGGCCTCGCCCGCGGGCTCGGTCGCGCAGACGTAGTCCGGGTTGGGCACGAGCTCGCTCGAGCCCGTACCCGTCTTCTTGTCGTCACCACATGCCGCCAGGCCCATCGCGGCAATCGCAAGAGCCATCACGAACCACTTCGTTGCAAGCTTCGACATGGAGGCTTCCTTTCGCACCAGAGGTGCATGTATGAGTGACGGGCACGATACACCAAAAGCCGGGGCTGTCCACCGGTCGAGTACACGAATCTTGAAGTCGCTGTGGAGGGCCGCTACCGGGGGGCGGGAGCGGTCACGAGGGGCAGGGTACGCCCGTCTTCGAGGATCCCGGCGCGGCCGGCGGGGATGAGCTCGAGCGCCTCGGCGATGTCGGATACTGCACGAATCCCTCTCACACCTAGAATCGAAGCCGGATGAGCCCGTGATATAATCGCACACTCGACCCGGGACGCGATGCGCGCGGAAGTGATGCGCCCGGATGCGATGCCGGTGACGAGCCACGAGAGGGCCGCGACCCCAGGAGCGTCCTCCTCCGGACACTCGGCGCAGAGGATCACGGCGCCCCCCGGCCGGACCGCGTTGCATGCGGCGGCCAGCGCCGGCAGCGCATCCGAGAGCCTTCGATCGAAGGGATCGCCTCCGGCCGACGCGACGACGAGGTCCAGCGGTTTTTCGAGTGTGATCCGATGCCACTTCGAGTGGAACGCCACCGCCGCTGCGAAGGCGAGGTCGGGATCCCCGGCGAAGACACCGGCGAGGCGGCCGCCCCGCTGGAAGTCGAGCTGGACCAGGAAGGCCGGCGGCGCGAGGGCGGCCGCCGTTCGGATCGCCTCGTGCACCGGGTTCGACTCGAGGATTCCCGGTGCCGCCGACTGCGTGTCTCCGGCGCGGAGGATCGCGGAGATCGTCGCCTCGTCGGCGCAGCCCGTCGCGACGAGCGCCGCGCCCCCTCCGAATCCGGCGAGGGGGTCGAACGAGGTGCCGCCGACGAGGACCAGCTTGTCCGCCCTGGCGACCTCGCGGTCCACCCGCACGACGCCCAGGCCACGCGCGCGTCCGAGCGGCTCGAAGAGGACACCCTGTGCATCTGTCCCACCCGGGAAGGGATCGCCGAGCGTCGTCCCCCGGGCCGTCCGGATCGAGATCGCGGAGGCGCCGCTCCCGAGCACCACCTCCCGGATCCGATCGAGCACCGCCCCCGCGAGCGCCTCGAGGCCGTGCTGGACCACGATCGCGACCCGATCCCCCGGCTCGACGAAGACGGCGAGGGAGGGCGCCCCGAGCGGTCGGGCGAGGGCCCCCTCGAGCGTGGCGCGCGGATCCGGCACCGGCGGAGGCTCGGAGCCCCGGAGGCGGATGGCGTCGCGGAGGCGGTCGGGGAGGGCGAGGCTTCCCCGCCCGTAGCGGAGCTCGCTCGCACGCGCCTGCCCGGCCGCCAGGTGTGGGTGCGCGCAGGAAGCGTTGGGCATGCTCATCTCTTCTTCAAGGCAGGGCGTGGCGAAGCATCGACCCGGGCCTCGTGGAATCGGGCCCGGAGCCGGCATAGGGTGGTCCGGCTTCGTAGTTGATTCAACATGTTCGCCGCGAAGAGGACGAGGTTGGAGGACCGGGTCAGCGAGAACGAGCGCGAGGGCTACGTAACGGCCGAGGACGGCACCAGGCTCTGGTACCGCAAGGCCGGGAGCGGGCCGGTGCTGGTGTGCCAGAACGGGGTGGGCGTCACCATCACGTTCTGGGAGCAGATCGCCGAGCGCTTCGCCGCCCAGGGGTACTCCACGCTGCTCTGGGACTATCGGGGGCACGGGAGGTCGGACGACCCGCGCAATCCCAAGGCCTTCACCCTGGAGACCTGCGTCGAGGATCTGCGGCTCCTCCTCGATCGGCTCGGTGTGGAGCGGGCCTGCCTGCTCGGCCACTCGATGGGCGCCCAGCTCGGCTGGGAGTTCTATCGCGCGCATCCCGAGCGGGTGTCGGGCCTCGTCCCGGCACTCGGCACCTACCGCGACGCCATCTCGACCTTCTACGATCTGCCCTGGCTCGCGCCCCGGATCTTCGACGTCGCCAGCGTGACGTCCTACGCGTTCCCCGGCCTGGTGAAGCGCCTCACGGGGATCCCGGCGTGGCAGCCGGGCCTCGCCGACCGGGTGATCCGCAAGCTCTCGATCGTCCATCCCACGCTCTCACCGAAGGACTGGGTCCCCGGCTACCTCCGGCACATGGCGCGGCTCGATCCGAAGGTCTTCTTCGCGCTGGCCAAGGGGATCCGCGATCACGACGCCACCGATCTGCTGCCGCGCATCGACGTGCCGGTGCTGGTGGTGGCCGGAGACCGCGATCTCTTCTGCCCGCCGAGGGTCGCCCGCGAGATGGCGGAGCTCATCCCGTCGGCGGAGCTCCTGGTGATCCCCGGCGGATCCCACGCCGCCCTGATCGAGCAGCCCGGCCTGGTCGACCTGCGGCTCCGGCGCTTCCTCCGCGAGCGCGTCTTCCCGAACGGTGCTGCCGCCCACGCGCGCCTGACGCTGCACGAAGGCGGCCGGGCGGCGGGCTCCGTGGCGCCGAAGAAGGACGTGGTCGACACGGCGTCCTGAGCGAGCGCGCTCGGCTTGACGCGGCCAGACGGCGCGGCCGATCCTGGCCTCCTTCGCACCGGGAGATCCCATGGTCCGCGCGCTCCTGCTCTCGACGCTCCTCTCTGCCTCGCTCCCCGGCCTCGCGCTGGCGGACGCCGACGTGCCCGATGCACGGGAGGAGAAGAAGGTGGACGTGGCGGAGCTTCGCGCCCGCCGGGCTGCTCTCGAAGAGGAGCGCGACGCGGCGAGGATGAACGCGAACATCTACGTCCTGCCGCGCTACCGCCTCGAGGCCATCGACAAGCAGAAGGAGATCGACCGCATCGACGCCGAGCTCCGGGCGGCCGAGGCGGAGGAGCGATAGCTCGCCCTTACCCCGCCCCGTCCAGCTCGGGCGGCGGCCCGGCCTTCGTGAGCTCCCGGATCACGCTCGTGGCGTAGGTGCCCGGCGGGAGCTCGAACTCCAGCCGGATCCCGTTGTCCTCCCTCTCGATTGACAGCGCGAGCGGCAGGCGCAGCGCCCTGCGGGCGCCCATGGCGTCCCGGCTCGCCGCGAGGTGCTCGGGTCCAACGCCGGTCTCGGCGAGGATCGCGTCCTCCAGCCTCGCGGGCTCGCCGACGGGGGAGGGCCGCACCTTCGCGCCGGGAAGCGGTCCGGTGATCGAGCACTCGAAGGACGCGACCCTGGGGAGGTCGACCGACGGCTCGGCGCAGACGAATAGTCCGCCGGCCGGCAGCTTCTGGAGCACGTCGCCCTCGAGCGGCGTCGCCCAGGTCCCTTCCTCGAGCCGCGCCGCGAGCACGCGGTTGAAGATCCCGCTCTGGAAGGCGCTCACCAGGAACCGGCGCATGCGGTGATCCCGCAGCGCGCGGCGCGCCCGCGGATCGTCCTTGCCGAGGAGGAGCAGCCGGCCGACCTCGGCATTGTCGCCGCTGCGACCGAAGCGCTGCGGGCCGAAGTAGTTGGGAAGCCCCCGTTGCCGGAGCGCTTCGGCGATGGCGTTGGCACGCACGGCCCCGGCCTCGTCCACGCCGCGGAGGAGGATCCGGAAGCGGTTCCCTCGGAGGTGGCCGGTGCGGAGCTTGTTCCCGTGCCGGGCCGCCTCGAGCACCCGCCACCCCTCGCCAGCGAGCGTGAGTGCTTCGGCGGGATCGATCCGCGCGAGGCTCAGCCACTGTGTGGTGACGGCGTGCCGATCCTTCAGCCCGGCGACGCCCACGTCGCGCTCGGGGAAGCGCAGGGCCCGTGAGAGCTCGGCGACCACCTCGCGGGTGTCACGGCCGCGCTTCTCTACCCGGACGAAGACGTGCTCGCCCTCGCCGCTCGGCAGGTAGGCGGGGAGCTCGTCGACCCGGAAGTCCTCCGGCACGGCCTTGAAGAGGGCGGGGACCCCGGGGAGATCCCGGGTCGCAAACGGGAGCGGCCCCGCCGCAGCAGAGCCGCCAGTGGAATCCTTCACTAAAAGTCTCAGCGATCGAAGGCGGTGCGCGAGCGCTCGGCCTTCTCGTACATGGTCACGCCCTCGGCGGCGATCCCCGCGGCGCGGGTGAGGGCCTTCGCCCAGAGGTCGCCGTCCTTGAGGCCCTTCGGCGCGGTGTAGACCTGGGCGCCCTTGCCGCCCTGGCCCACGAAGGCCGAAAGGATCTTCTCGTACGCCGCGCGCTTGGCGGGATCGGACTCCCTCACCATCACCTTGCGCAGCTTGCCGTCCGTGCCCAGGCCCAGGCCGACCGTGATCGTCTCGCTCGTCTTCGGGACCGCGATCTCGGCGAAGGTGAGGTAGCCCATGCGGTCCGCGACCTTGAGGAGATCGAGATCCACGGGGCGCCACGGGACGAGCCGGACCCCCTCGTTCCTCTTGCGCTCGCCCTTGTAGACGGTGAGCACCACCACATCGAGGTCGCTCTGCGCCAGCTGGAGCTTGAGCTTCTCGTTGAGGCGCTGGGCGCCGTACTCGTCGATCTGGAAGCCCTTGGCCGTGAACTTGGCGGCGCCGGGGAAGAAGTCGTCGACGGCGAGCCGGTCGGCGCGGAGCCACTCCACCAGATCCCAGGTGTCCAGGGAGGAGAGGTTGGAGAACGCGTGGCCGGCGATCGTCCCCTCGCGTCCCTGGCCCTTGCGGATCGCGCGGCGCAGCTCGGCGTCGGAGCGCTGGGCCATGAAGGCGTCGTCGGTGAGGTCGGGAAGGGTGCCGAGCTCCTTCTTGCCTGTGATGGCCTTCCGCCAGGCGTCGGAGCCGCTTCCGTCCACGCCGTGGCAGGATGCGCACTCCATGCGGAAGAGCTGGCCGCCGTGATCGGCGTCGCCGCGCAGGAGCCAATCCGCCGAGGCGGAGGCGGGCGCGAGGAGGAGGGAGGCTGCGAAGGGAGCGAGGGAGCCGAGAGCGAGCGTGCGCATGATCATCCTCCTCTTACTGGCGGGGGGCGATGGGGCCGCGGCCCCGCTTCGGAGAAGCATCTCGAGCCGCCGGCGCCGGACGCTTGGGATCTGCCGAGACCTCGAACTGCGGCCACGAGCGGACGCTGCTGGCGAGGCCGAACCGGAACTGGGTGTGGCAGCGCATGCAGGCGTCGGCCTGTACGGACTGGAGCGCGTCCAGGGTCGTCGTGCGATTGGCGCCCGCCGTGAGGGCGCCCGTGCGATCGGCCAGCAGCTTCGCGAGCTGGTCGAAGTCGGCGGCGTGGCCCGCGGCGTTCCCCGGGGCCTTGCCGGCCACCTTGGCCACCTGCTCCTGGACCTGGGCGAGGGCCCGCTCCGCGTCCGGCGTGCCGGCGGCGCGCTCCAGGGCCATCCACCGCTTGCCGAGCTCCGACATCACGCCGTCGAGGCTCCGGTCGTCGGGAGCACGGGCGGGGATGAGCTCCTCGGCGCGGTCGTTCACGCCCCCCCGCCGCGCGGAGGCGTCGCTGGGGGGCGCCACGCCGATGAAGGCGTCGAACTGCGTCTTGTAGCCCGGCTTGCCGTCGGCGCGCTCGATCTGGACCAGGTAGGCGCCGTTTGCACGCGGAGTGAAGTGCATGCCCCAGGTGCCCGGCTGTTCGAGGGCATGCACCTCGAAGGTGCGCGCCTTCTCGGGGCCGGAGATCGTCACGACGAGCTTCGCAGGCGCCGCCGGCTTGCGATCGCCGAGGAAGGGATCGGGGATGTGGAGGATCTCCTGGATCTTCCAGACCAGCTCGACAGACTCGCCGGCGATGGGGCGGCCGGGCTTCACCGAGAAGGTGAACTGGAGGTCTCCGACGCGCTTGCTGGTCCGGGACTCGGCGGGGAGGAGGACCGGGCCCCTCTCCACGGCAGCCTGCACGTTCACCGACGAGAGGCCCTGGAACTCGGCGGGCGCCTCCGGCTCGGCGGCGACCGGCGCCGCGGCCTTGGCGGCCGACTCCTCGGGCTCCGCCTTGGGCGGCGGCGCCACGACCTGGGTGCCAGGGGCCATCACCGGGCGCTTCCGCGCGGGCTCGGCGGGAGCGGCCGGAGCCGGCTCGGGCTCGGGGGACGGAGGCGGCGCCTCGACCTTGGCAGCGCCGGGCGCCGTCACCGGCCTCTTGGCCGCGTGGGCCTGCTTGGCAAAGGTCCCCGCAAGCAGCGAGGTTCCGAGTACGAGCGCGGCAGCCGTCAGGGCTGCGCGCGAGGGGGGAAGACGCACGTTGGACCTCGCTCTCTCTCGCTCAGGGCGAGAGGCGGTATCGGATCAGGGCACGGCCCACTTGCCGCCGTTGGACGACCATCGGAGCTCGTCGTCGATGGTGAAGCGAAGGAGCTCCGGCATCAAGGGGAGCTCGTGCTTTCGGCCGTTGATGAAGATCGACGGGGTGCCCTGCAGACCGAGGCGAATGCCCTCGGCCTTCTGCCGGTCGACGATCGGGCTGAGCTCGTCGGCCTTGACGGCGCGGACGAGGGCCTGGGGATCGAGGCCGACCTTGGCGACGAGCTCCTTGATCACCTCCACCGAGAGGCGCTGCTGGTTCTCGAAGACCAGGTCGTGGAGCTCCCAGAACTTGCCGTGGCGCTGGGCGAAGACGGTGGCCTGGGCGGCGCTCGAGGCGTTCGAGTGGCCGGGCAGGGGGAAGTGCATGAAGCAGAGCCGCAGATCGCTCCGCTCGGCCTGCAGCCTCTCGAGGACCGGCCTCGCGGCGGCGCAGTGGGGGCACTCGAAGTCGGAGAACTCCACCACGGTCACGGGAGCGTCCGCGGGGCCGCGGCAGGCGGCGCCGGCGAGATCGATGGTCTGCCGCTGCGCCTTCTCGAACGAGCGGTAGTAGCGGTTGTACGCGGTGAGGGCCTCGGAGCGGCTCGCGCCCGCGTTCAGGATCGTCCGCAGGAGCTGAAGGCCCCGCGTCGCGTTGGCCTTGCACGGGAGATCCTCCCGGAGGCAGCCGGCGAGCGTGTAGGGGCTGCCATCGAAGACGAACTCGTCCTGGGCCGCCGAGATCAGGTTGTCCCGGACGAAGGAGGGGAGGGCTTCCATCGGGAAGCCGGGGAGCGCCGCGGCGGCCTCCTCCGGGCTCATCGCGGCCTTCACCGTCTGAGCGGGCTTCTCGGGAGCCGGCTTTTCGGGAGTCGGCACCTTCGAGGTGGCCGCACGGCCGTCCTCGCGGGTGCAGGCCGACGCGAGGACCGCGATGGCGATGAGGAGGGAGAATGAGGCTCTGCGCATGCTCGAAGTCACTTCCCGGGGCCGTCCTGTAATCGAATCGGGCGGCATCCTAGCGAACGGTTGTCAAGATTGTAAAGGCTCGTTTCCCCTGCTAATCCCGCTGTCCGAGGGAGCCGGCGACGGCGCCGGGAGGGGGAGCCTGCCATGCCAACGGCCGAGCGAGAACGATCCAGGGCCGGAATTCTGACCGCGCCGCCTTCCCACGTGCCGGGCGCCGCAGCGCCGGAGGCGAGGGGCCGGCGCGAGCCTCTCGCGGGTCCTGACGGAAAGCCCTGGTGGGAGAGCTACTTCGGGCCCGACTACCCGCTGCTCTATCCCGAGAAGACGCGGGAGTCGGGGGAGGCGGAGGTCCGGTCGATCCTCGCCGCCCTCGCGCTCCGGCCCGCCGCCCGGATCCTCGACGTCGGCTGCGGGGCGGGCCGCCACGTGCTGGCGCTGGCGAAGCAGGGTTACCGGGTGACGGGCCTCGATCGCTCGCCCGAGCTCCTGGCCTCGGCGGCGAGCGCCCGTGAGGCCGAGGGCCTCTCGCTCGAGCTCCGGCTCGCGGACATGCGCAGCCTGCCCCTGGAGAACCTGGAGCCGGTCGACGCCGTGCTCTCGATGTTCACGTCCTTCGGCTATTTCTCCGAGGCCGAGAACGAGCAGGTGGCCCGGGGCATGGCCGCCTCGCTGGTGCCGGGCGGGCGGCTGTTCCTCGACCTGAACAACCGCGAGCTCCTCCAGGAGGCCAACGGTACCCGGACCTGGGCCGCTCGGCCTGGCGGCTACCTCCTGGACGAGTTCGGCTACGACACGGATCTACGGCGCTTCCACGGTAGGCGGATCCTGCTGGCCGACGGCCGCGAGCGGCGGTACGTCTTCGACCACCGCGCCTGGTCGGAGCAGGAGATCCGGGGCCTGTTGAAGAAGGCTGGGCTCCGGGTCCTGGCGGTCTACGGCACGCTGGAGAGGACGCCGTTCAACCTCCGCGCGCCGCGGATGGTGGTGCTGGCAGAGAAACCTTGAAGAACGCTCGTTTACCCAAAGTACTGCTCATTCATACCGGTGGAACACTGGGGATGGCGGGCCGGCGGCCCGGCCCCTTGCGCCCCTCCTCCTTCGTCGAGGCCCTGCGCGAGCGGGTCCCCGAGCTGTGGCGGATCGCCCGGCTCGAGCTGGAGATCCACTCCAACGTCGACTCCTCGGACATCAGCCCGGCGCTCTGGCAGACGCTGGCCCGCCGCATCCACGAGAGGCTCTCCGCCTTCGACGGCGTCGTGGTCACCCACGGCACCGACACCATGGCCTACACGGCGGCGGCGCTCTCCTTCATGCTGCGGAACCTGCCGCGCCCGGTGGTCCTCACAGGCTCGCAGGTGCCCATCGGAGAGATCCGCACCGACGCGCGCCTCAACCTGATCGACGCGGTGACGGCGGCCGCCAGGGGGCCGGAGCTCCCCGAGGTGGTGATCTGCTTCGACTCGAAGCTCTTCCGCGGCAACCGGTCGCGGAAGCAAAAGATCGCCGAGTACGACGCCTTCGCCTCGCCGAACCTGCCGCCCCTCGGCGGCCTGGGGGTGGAGGTGACGATCGCGCCGGCTCGGCGCCCGCGGGGGACCTTCCAGCTCCTCGATCGCCTGGAGACGCGGATCCACTCGCTGCCGGTCTTCCCGGGGATCGATCCCGCACCCCACGTCGCGCACCTCGCGAACGGGGAGGTCAAGGGCCTGGTCGTCTCGGCCTTCGGCGCCGGGAACTTCCCGATCCAGGGGCCCCGCTCGCTGCTGCCGCTGTTCTCGCTCGCGCGGGATCGGAAGGTCCCGGTCCTCGTGACGTCCCAATCCGAGCGCAACGCGGTGGCGCTCTCGCTCTACGAGTCGGGGGCGGCGGCGCTGGAGCTCGGCGCCATCGGCGCCGGCGACATGACGCCGGAAGCCTCGGTGGTGAAGCTCATGCACGCGGCGGCCTACGGACGCGGTTTGGCGGGCGTGCGGCGGATCCTCGAGGCGAACGTCGCCGGCGAGCGCACGCCGGGGACCTGAGGGCGTCCCGCCTTCGCGAGCAGCGACCGCTCGGCGCCGCGTTGCGTGGGCGCCTGGATCAACCTGGCGGCGGCAGCTCGATCGGCGAGCCGTCGGGCACCGTCTCCGGCGCCTCCTCCTGGTTCACCGGGGGTGTCTCCTCCTCCCACTCCCACGGCTCGGCAGGGGCGGGCACGTCGCCGCCCGCCCGATTGCTCCCAGGGAGCGCGCGTGGACGAGTGAGGTCGGCGAAGCGCTCGTCGCCGCGGACGGGGTCGAAGTCCGCCGCCGTCCGGGCCTGCATCCGGTAGAGGGCCGGCTCCGCCTCGATCGCTTCCTCCAGGGACGCGAGGATCGCCCCGATCGGCGCGCCGGATCGGGCCAGGAAGCGCGCCCGCACGAAGGCCAGGGTCGGGTCCGGCGCCTCGAAGGAGGCGGCGCGGGAGAGCGCGGCCTCTGCCGCCGGCAGCGATCCGGCCTCGAGGGCGAGCCTCGCCCGCTCCGTGTACAGCCGCGACGCGCCGGCCCAGAGATCGACGACGACGAGGTCCTCGGTCCTCAGCGACCCCGTGCCCGTCCGGACCGCCAGCGCGGCGACGTCAGGGCCGAGGAAGGCCAGGGAGAGATCGCCCGCGACGATCCGCCCGACCTCCGCCTCGTCGTCGCCGTCGGGCCCGCGCAACACCGCGATCCACGCCTCGCCGTAGCGCGGGTCCCTTCGGCGCTCGACGAGCAGGCGGAAGCCCTCGAGCCTGCCCCGCAGCGCGAATGACGGAATCGGTCCCGCAGGAGCGGGCCCGATTCCGTCAGCCGCGGTTCTCGCGGTCGCGCTCTTGCGTGGCTCCGCGTTCGGCTTCGCGTGCGCGGCGATCGGCGCAGCGTGATCGGCCTCGCCGGGCAGCGCCGGAAACCGGGGAAAGAGGCTCGAGAGCGGCGCCCCCGCCGAGACGGCCGCGAGGGCCTCGTCCACGCGAAGGGCCTCGCCGCCTTCGAGGGCCGGGAGGGTCGCGTCGCCTTCCCCCCGCCAGATGGCGTGGCGCCTGCCGGAGGCCTCCAAGAAGGAGAGGGTGACCCTGGGCGGAATGGAGTCGCCTGCCTCGAGCTCGGCCTCGACGAGCACGCTCCGCTCCACGAGGCCCCTGGGGATCACGCCCACGATCGATCGCACGTGGAGGACCTGCTCGTCCGGTCGGATCGCGCCGTGGGCGCAGCCCGCGAGCGCCAACAGGAGAAGGCCCGCGACGGCGGCAGCCTTCACCTCGTCACCTCGATCGACACCCGGCGCGTAGCGGTCATCCGATCGGAGTCGGTCGCCAGGAGCTCCAGCTCGATCGTCTTCCCGACGGCGTTCGAGGGCGCCCAGAGCGAGGCGCAGGAACCGGCGGACGCGATCGGGGCGCCCGGGCACTCCGTTACCTCGAGATCCACCCTCGGTGAATCCGGCGTCCAGACCTGCCTCCAGCGCATGGCCAGCGATCCGCCGCCCGCTGCGCTCGAGGCCGATCCGTCGAGGAGGGTCGCCTTCCCCGCGACGGCCTCTGTCGGGGCCGCGATCGCCAGGCGAGGAGGCTCGAATCCTGGAGGAGCCACGTGCACCACGGCGTAGTCCGGGGGGCTGGAGAGCGGTCCTCCGTCGCGGATGACGACCTGGAACGAGAGATCGACGGGGCTGACGCCGATCGGGGCGACGAACGATCGGGCACCGAGGCCGGGGTGGCAGCCCTGAGCAGGGCTGAGCTGGACCTCCGGGCCCAGCACCTGCTCCCAGCAGGTCTCGAGGGAATCGGGATCCGAATGGTCGACGTCGGTAACCTCCAGGACGACCGGCTCGCCCGCGGCGACGAAGCCGTCCGACGACGAAGGAACCCTCGCCCTGGCGTGCAAGGGCGGGCGATCGGTCGGAGGGAGCCACTGGACGATCGCTGCCTTCGGCGCCGCCCGAACGCGATTGAACCTCGCCTCGAAGGCGACGGCCACGGTCCGGGGCCAGCCGGACCCGTGGGGGAGCCAGAGCTCCTGGCGCTCCAGGTCCGCCAGGGGCGCGTCCCCGAGCAGGGCGCGGTAGGAATGGAAGGCGAGGTTATCCCGCTTTTCCGGATCGCCCATGGTTGCGACGAACTTCACCTTGGGGGGATACCGAGCGGCTTCCCTCTCCACGAGGAGAATGTCCCCGACCCGGGGGAGGTCGTCGGGAAAACCGATGTCCGACGTGGGTGGATCGATACGAGTCGCGCTCTTCCGCACGATGACGCGCAGGTAATCGGGGGCCGCGCAAAACGGCGGCTCGCGACCGGCGTCCGATTCGCTGCAGAGCCTGGCGCGGTTGCCGTCGCCCATCCGTCTGTGGGCCTCGACCTTGAAGTCGAGCACGCCCTCTTCGTCAGGGGCCACGAAAGAGGCGGCTCCGTCACAGGGATCGTCGATCTGCACGGCGCCCTCGATCTGCGTCCAGCAGAAGGGCAGAGTCGCGGAGACGCATGAAGCGTCGCCTCCCTCGGCCAGGCACGCCGGATCCGCGAACCTCGGCGCGGGCAGCTCGACCCTCGTGCGCGGGCGGACGTCCTGATCCGCCGCACCCAGCACGACCGGCGCGGGCAGGAGCTGCGCGGGATCGTCGACGAGCTCGATGGCGAGCCGATCGATGGAGCGGGTCGTGCCGTCGTCCAGGGTGAGCCGGAACACCAGGCGATCGGTCTCGCGGGCCGAGCGCGAGGGCGCGACGAAGGTCGTGACGAGCGCGGCTGGATCGCTCAGGGCCACCCGCGGCCCGGCCTCCTGGGTCCAAAGGACCGAGAATGCCCTGGCGTCCTCGGGCGGAAAGCTCCCCCGCCCGTCGAGACGAACGAGCATGCCCGGGAGCGCCTTGGCGTCGGGGCCCGCGAGGGCGAGCGGCCCTCCCTTCGGCAGCGACGGCTCCGAGCCGATCGATCCTCCCGAGCCGCCGGCGCCTTCGCCGGAGAAATCCCTGGAGCTCGCGCCGCAGGCGCCGAGCGCGAGGGCCATCACGGCCAGGAAGGCGGGGAGGAGGTGGCGCATCGGATCTACATCCTACATTCCTCCGGCGTCGATCGATGCATATCCTGGCGATCCGCCGGAGCCTCGCGAAAGCGACGCCTCTGCGCGTCCGGGGCCGCCATGACTCTTCGAAGGATCCTGCCCGTCCTCGCCGTCCTCTCGTGTGTGACTTCCGAGCGAATCCCGCCGCCGAAGGCCCCGGAGCTCATCGGCTCCCGGCCCGCGATCGGCCGCAAGATCGAGCTCGAGCTCACGGCGAACGGCGGGCCGCTCGTCCTGGGCGCCGCCGTCGGAAAAGTGACGCTGCTCTGCGTGCTCGGGCGGAGCGGCGATTCGACGGCGGATGCCTGCCGGACGGCGCAGCTGCGCTGGGGCGATCGCATCACGGTGGTCGGCCTCGCCACGAGTGAAGAGGTGTCGATCGCGGACATCCCGTTCCGCACCTACGCGGATCCGGACGGCGTGGCGCTGAAGGATCGCTTCGAGCTCGGACCGGAGTCCAAGGTGATCCTCACCGACACCCGCGGCCGGGTCGCCAAGGTGATCGAGCCGGACGACCTCGGCGCGGTCGAGGAAGCGCTGCGCTCGCTCATCGAATAGCCGCGTCGGTTGTTTGACGACATCCCCCCAGGAGGCTATAAACCGGGGCTTCTACCAGCCCGCCAAAACCCATCGCTGCGCGTGAAAACCGGCGCGCACGCCCGGTCCGAAGGTGCAGCATGGCCCGCCTCTCCGTCCTCGTCTTGACCCTCCTCGCGGTCGCCGCCACCGGCGCGACTCTCTACCTGGACGGACCCGAGGCGATGCGCGCCGCCGAGCGGCAGCTCGACGAGCGCCTCCAGGCGTCGGCGAAGGCCGCAGGTGCGTTGATCGCCGCCTCCGCTGCGCCCGCAGCCGAGCCTCCGGCGGAGAAGGCCCAGGCCGCCGCGAAGCGCGACGGGAAGGGTGACGCCGTACAGGATCCGGTGGGCGGGACCGCAGCCGAGACCCACGAAGAGGCCTTCGACGCCGCGCTCGCCGGGCGCCTCGCCGGCCTCGTGGGAGCCGACGTCACCCTGCTCCGCGGCGGCAAGGTCGAGGCCTCGAGCCTCGCTCCCGCCCAGCGGTCGGAGGTGGCGGCGTCGTCGGCCGGCGCGACCGCCTTCGGCTCTGGCGAGCTCTCGGGTGATCGCTTCTCCTTCTACGGCGCGCTGCCGCTGCCCCTCCTGGCGCCGCCGCCCGCCGCTCTTCGCGGATTCCGCATGGCGGTCCCCGGGGTCGACGGCGGCGAGCTGATCGTCTCGGCTTCGACCGCCGACGCCATGGCGCCGATCGTCGCCTCCCAGGAGCGCGCGCTCGAGATCGCGCTCGCGGTGTTGCTCGTCGGCGTGCTCCTCGCGCTCCTCCAGGGGCGCAAGCGCGCGCCCGCCGGGCTCTCCCAGCTCGCGGACGCCGCCGAGCAGGCCGCGGAGGGCAGCGCCACGGCCCACGCCGCCGAGCACCTCTCCGGCGACCTCGGCCGCCTGGGCCGCGCGATCAATCGCCTCTCGGCCAAGGCGCGGCAGGCGGGCGTATCCGCCTCTTCGCTCCCCCTTGCAGCCCCGCCGCCGGAGCCTCCCTCCGACGTGGCCGACTCCTTCCCTTTCCAGGGAACGCCGTCCCGCGGCGAGCCCTCGTCGCTCCTCGGGGGAACGCCCGGCCCCGCGGCCGGATTCGAGCTCGGCAGCTCCGCGCCGTTTGGCGCCACGCCGGGGCCCTTCGCCGCCGAGCGCACCATCGAGCATCCGGCGCCCGTCGTGCTGGGCAACGGCGTCAGCTTCGCGGACGCCGGTCCTCGGAGCGACGGCTGGAGCCGCGGACCCGTCTCGTCCGGCCCGCTCGCCGAGACTGGCGTAGTCGGGGGGGGCGTAGTCGAGGGGGGCGCATGGGACCAGCCCACCCGCCAGCTGCCGCTTCGCCAGCCCGGCGTCGAGGATCCCTTCGGCTCCGCGATCGCCGCTGCCGCGGGCGGCGCGTTCAACCCGGAGGCCACGGTGGTCGCCGCGATCCCCGAGGCGCTGCTGCGGGCGACCAGCCGGGCGCCGGTGATCGCGATTCCCCAGCCGGATCCGGAGGAGCTGCACCTCCAGCAGGTCTTCGAGGATTTCATGAGGCTTCGCGGGGAGTGCGGCGAGCCGGTGGAGGGCCTCGGCTTCGAGAAGTTCGCGGCCAAGCTCCGCCAGAACCGCGTGCAGCTCATCGAAAAGTATCAGTGTCGGACGGTCCGCTTCACGGCGTACGTGAAGGACGGAAAGGCGGCGCTCAAGGCGTCGCCGGTGAAGGACTGAGAGTTCGTGAAGAACTTCACGAACTCTCGCGAGCCGGAGGCGAGCAAACGAAAAGGAGCGCCCTCGCGCGAAGCGCGAGCTGAAGAAAGCGGGCCCGCTTCGGCGGGGCCGATTGCTTCACACGCTCTGAGAGTCGCTCGTTACTCGCTCGGAGGGCCGTCCGGAGTTCCTGGCGGCCACACGCGCTACCGGATAAGCTGAAGATTCCCGTCGCAGACGCTCGGTTCGGGGTTGAATCACGAAGGGGGTAGTACGGCGTCGCGGCAATGGGCGGATCGCCAGGAGGCAGCGATGATGGACCGGATGGAGCCGATCTTCGCAGGTGGTCGTGAGCGCGAGCTCGAGTCAATCCTCCAGGAGCACGATCTCGTCCGGGGTGGCGCACGGCGCGTGGTCATCCAGGGGCGCGAAGGGATCGGAAAGAGCCACCTGCTGGTCGCCGTCGCCCGTTCTCTCGAGGCCAAGGGGATCCCGACGGCCCTGGCCGGGGCGAGCCGCGCCAGCCCTTCGTCCCTTGGGATCGTCCGCGAGCTCGCAGGGCGCCTCCTCGACCTCGGACGGCGGACCGGCGTCGACCCGGCGACCCTCGCGCGGCTGGAGGGCCGTCTCGGCCCCGTGCTCACTACGCGATCCCTCTCGGCGGCGGCGCCTTTCGCGTCCGGCGAGGCAGCCCGCATGGGGATGGTGGACGCGCTCGCCGAGCTCTTCCTCGTCGCGGGCCACGCCGGCGGCGCCATCCTCCTGGACGAGCTCGACGCGTCCGATCGCGGCTCACTCGAGCTCCTCACCGCGGTGGTCGCGGCGCTCGCGGCTCCCGGGCGGTCCGATGGGCCGCTCCTGATCGTCGCTTGGCGGGAGCCGCCGTCCAACCGGCTGGCCGAGGCGATCGAGCGGCTCCCGGGATCCTCGCTCTCCCTCGGCAGCCTCGACGTCGCCGGAGTCCGCTCCTTCCTCGACGAGGCGAAGCTCGCCGAGCGTCTCCACGAGAGGTCCGCCGGCGTGCCGGCGCGACTCGAAGCGCTCCTGGTTCCCCGCGAGGCCGACCTCGGCGCCCGCCGCCTCGCTCGCCTCGATCCCGACGCGCGGCGCTGCCTGCGCGCCGCCGCGGTCCTGGGGCACGTCGTCCCCGCACCGCTCCTCCTCGAGGTGGCCGGCGGGGATATCGACCGGAAGCTGCTCGAGCGGCTCGTGGACGATCGCTTCCTCACGATGAGCCTCGTGCACGGCGCGCCGATGTACGGTCTCGCCAGGGAAGACGATCGGATCCGCCTCAGCTCGAGCGACGATCCGCTCGAGCTCGAGGAGCTCCACTTCGCCGCCGGCGAGGCCCTCGAGGCGAGCGGCGGCGACGCGGAGGAGATTGCCCGGCACTTCCTGGTGGGCGATCCGGCGGGCAGGGGCGCGGAGTGGGCGGTGCGCGCCGCCGCGGCCCTGGTGAATCGCTGCGCCTACCTCGGCGCGGCGGAGCTCTACGAGGCGGCCCTCGCCGCCAAGGGCGAGCCGGCGCCCGAGATCCACCTTCGCCTCTCGGAGATCCTCGAGGCCAGCGGCGACTCGATCGGCGCCCTCCGGCACCTCGGCCTGGCACGCCGATACTCCGATCCCGCACAGGCCCGCCGGATCCGGGCAGAGGCCGGGCGGATCTGCGTGCGGATCGGGAAGATCTCCCAGGCTGCGCGCCTCTGCGCCCGGGTGGCCGGATCGGAGTCGGAGCTGGATCCCGCGGATGTCGCGGGCAGCGTGGCCTATGCCGCGGCGTGCGAGGCGCGGTTCCTGGCCGGCGACTACGACGAGGCCATCGTGGCCTGCCTGCGCGGCATCGCCCGCACCCGCGAGCTGCCGGAGATCCGCATCGGGCTCCGCAACACGATGGGGAAGGCGCACCTCAACCTCGGCGCGTACGACGAGGCGACGGAGGCCTTCTCGACGAACGGGCAGGAGGCCCTTCGCGAGGGGCTGCTCCGCGAGCAGATGCGGGCGCTCGTGAACGAGGGCGTCGTCGCCCACCGGCAGGGCGACAGGCGGCGGGCCTTCGAGCGCTACCGCGAAGCCCGTGCGGTGGAAGCCGATCCGATCATGGACGCGCTGGCCCTCGGGAACCTGGGCGCGCTCAACCACGAGGTCGGTGAGTTCGAGCGGGCCTTCGAGCACTATCGCAGCGCGATCGCGTCGTTCGTCCGCGGCCGCAGGCCCAAGGAGGCGGCGCACCATTCGCTGAACCTCGCGAGGCTCATGCTCTTCCTCGGCGATCTGGACGAGGCCCTCACGGTCACCCAGTTCGCCAGGGGGGAAGCGGCTTCGGTCGGCGATCCCTACCTGCTCGCGCAGGCCGATCTCCTCGCGGGCGAGATCCTCGTCGAGAAGGACGAGCCGTTCCGTGCCGAGGCGATCCTCCACCTGGCCTGGGGCGCCTTCGAGCAGGTCGGGAACCTCCGCTACCAGGTCGAGACCGGCCTCGCGCTCTTCCGCTCCGACCTCGCCAAGGGAGAGCTCGCCGACGCGCGGCGGCGGCTCGCTCGCACGATGGACCTCACGGACGGGCAGAGCGATGCCCTCGCTGTCGAGCTCGATCTGGCGGCCGCCGAGCTCGCACTGGCGTCGGGTCAGTCGAAGTCCGCCGGCAAGGAGCTGGAGCGGGCAAAGGCCAGGCTCCTGGCCCGGGCCGAAGGCGTTGGCGGCGAGACCGATCTCGAGGCGCCGTGGAAGACCTACGCGCTCCTCTCGCGGCTCTACGAGGCGCAGGGCGACGTGCGTGGCGCCGAGGCCGACCGCCTTCGTGCCGTGCGCCTCCTCGAGGACCTGGCCGCGCGGATCCCCGACGGTAAGCGCGAACGATTCCTGGCCAAGGCCGAGCGCGCCCGCCTCTTCGAGGGCCTCGAGGATCGCGAGCTGGGTCCCGAGCGCGCCGGCGCGCTGCGCAAGGTGGTCGACGCCTCCGGCTCGAGCTCGATCATCGGCAGCTCTCCCGTGCTGCTGCGGCTGCTCCGCTCCGTCGGCCCGGTGGGCCGCTCCCTCGCGCCGGTCCTCCTCCGTGGTGAGACCGGCACCGGCAAGGAGCGGATCGCAGACGAGCTCCATCGGGCGAGCCCCCGCCGCGACAAGGCGCTGGTGAAGGTGAACTGCGCCGCCATGAACGAGGAGCTCCTCCTCTCGGAGCTCTTCGGCCACGAGAAGGGCGCGTTCACTGGCGCGGTGAGGGAGCGGAAGGGCCGCTTCGAGCTCGCCGACGGCGGGACGATCTTCCTCGACGAGGTGGGCGACCTCTCGCCGCGGGCGCAGGTGGCGCTCCTCCGCGTGCTCCAGGAAAAGGAGTTCGAGCGGGTGGGCGGCACGCAGACCCGCCGGGTGGACGTGCGCGTGATCGCGGCGACCAACCGCAACCTCGAGGAGCTGATCGCCGTCGGTCGCTTCCGCGAGGACCTCTACTATCGCCTCGAGGGCGTTTCGCTCGTGCTGCCGCCGCTCCGGGAGCGCCTCGAGGACATTCCCGCGCTCGCCGCGCACTTCCTCGGGAAGGTGGTCGAGGAGCGTGGCCACGGGCCGAAGCGCTTCGGCCCGAAGGCGCTCGAGCTGCTACGGGGCTGGAGCTGGCCGGGGAACGTCCGCGAGCTCGAGAACGTCGTGGGCGCGGTCTCGATCTTCGCCGAGGGAGACGAGGTGGACCTCGAGGCCTTCGCGCAGCAGGGCAAGTTCCTCGAGCTCGTGCGCTCGCGGCCCCTCGCCCTCGCCGCTCAGGAACGCGGTGCCGCTGGCTTGCTTTCGCTGGTCGCAGAGGACCCGGAGGCGGATGTGCAGACGGGCGAGATCGCCGAGGCAGTGCCCCTCGACTTCTACGCGCTGGCGCGGTCGCGCGGGCTCGGGATCCGGGAGCTGCAGGACGAGATCGAGCTCCAGATGATCAGCCGCGCCCTGCAGGTGGGACGGGGCAACATCTCCGAGGCGGCCCGGCTGCTGCAGATGAAGCGCTCGCGCCTCTCGCAGATCGTGAACGCGGAGCCGAGGCTCCGGGCGCTCACGAAAGCGGTCTAGTACGCCCAACCTGCAGACGAATCTCTCTCGGGCCCGCGGGGGCCCGAGGGCGTTTCAGCGCAGGCTCTTGCCGAACTCTGCGAGCCTCGCCGCCGCGGTCTCGAGCTTTGCGCGCGGGATCGAGAAGACCGCGCGGATCCGGTCTGGCGCCGAGCACCACGCGCCGTTGTTGAGGACCACGTGCGTGTGCTCGTAGACGAGCCGGGCGAGGTTCTCTGGCGTCAGGGTGACGCCGCCGACGCGCTTGCCGAGCCAATCCGTCATCAGCGGCGCGAGGAAGAGGCCGCCTGCCTCGCCCCCGTCCCCTCCCGCGTCGAGCGGCAGCGCCGACGCGAGGAGCGCGCGCTTCTCGGCCAGCTCGGCGCGCATCGCGTCCAGGTGGCGGCGTAGCGCCCTCTTTCGCTCCGGGTGGAGGAGCTTGCCGGAGGGGTTCCGCGCGAAGGCGCCGTAGAGATGCGACGCGGCACGGGCCGAGGCGAGGGGGAGGCCTCCGAGCTGGGACGCCATCACCCGGGAGACCAGCTCCCGGTCGCGCGAGGCGAGCCAGCCGACGCGCAGGCCCCCGGCGGCGAATTCCTTGGAGAGGCCGCCGAGGATCGAGGTGAGCGCCGTGACGCCGGGCACCGCCCTCTCGACCGAGACGGGGCTGGCCACGGCCTCTGCCGCCGGGTGGGAGAGGTTCACCAGGCCGAAGATCTCGTCGGAGAAGATCCGGCAGCGGTGGCGCACCGCGAAGGAGGCGAGGGCGACCAGCTCCTCCCGCGAGAGGTAGGAGCCCGAAGGGTTGGACGGCTGCGAGATCACCAGCGCATCCGGCGGATCGACCCGGCCCTCGAGCACCCGGGAGAGGGGCGCGTACTCCACGTCGCAGCCGGCGGCGAGGAGGGTGGGCGGGAGGACGCCGTAGCACGGCGTGACCGCGAGGATCCGGGGCGTGCGGCTGAGGCTCTCGCGGAGGGCCACAGCGAGGTCGTGGATGAGCGGCCACACGCCTTGGGCGATCGCGACCTCGGCGCTCTCGAACGCCACGCCGCGCGTCTCGAGGAGGAACGCGGCCACGGCCTCCCGCAGCCCGTGGTGCTCGCGATCGCGCCGTGGTGCGGCGCAGGCAGCGAGGAGCCCCTCGACCAGGGGGTGGGGCACGGCGGACTCGTTCTCGCCGTAGTCGAGCCGGATGAGCTCGGGATCGTCCTCTCGGAAGATCTTCGGCGCGAAGGCGGGGAACGCGGCCAGCGCCTCCATGCGTGCGGAGCGGGGGAGCGGCACCGCCGGCGCCGCCCTCGCGGGCGCGGGGCTGGGAGGCTCGAACGAGATCCGGAAGGAGAGGAGGTCGGCGAAGGTCTTCTCGTAGAACCACTGGACCGGCGTCGAGATCCGCGAGTACGTCGCCTCCGCCGCGATCTCGAGATCCGCGTGGAGCCGCTCCGGAACCGGCAGCAGGAGCGTGAGCTCGAAGTCCGGGTAGACCGCGTTCTTCACCAGGCCGTAGAGCACCACCAGGTTGGGCCGGTGCGGCTCCCGGGCGAGGAACTCGAAGAGGGTGCGGGGCTCCACGCCGCTTGTGATCGTGAAGAACGCGCTCTCGTCGATGATCACCAGGATCCCGCGGGAGGCGGCCTCGTCCGCGATCTCCCGGAGCGCGGAGAGGTTGCTGCGCTCGCCGGGCTCGACCCCGAGGATCGCCACCTTCACGTCGAAGGCGCCGAGGAGCCGCTTCACCTCGCGCAACGTGTCGTTGGTGACGATGGCGTCCACGCCCGCCTTCTCGAGGGCGCGGGAGTAGGTGGCGCGGAGGTTCCGGGTGATCAGGACGCCGTCGCCGGGATCGCAGGTGGCGAGGAGCAGCGAGTAGACGGTCTGCTCCCGCTCCGGCCCCACGAAGATCTCGCCCTCTCCCAGGCGGAGGCCGAAGAATCGCTCGAGGTAGCGGGCGATGGAGACGCGGAACGCGGCGTCCCCCGCCTCGTGGGCGTAGGGGATCACCGGGTCGGCGGCGAGGCGCCTCGCCAGCGAAGCCACGAAGTCCAGCTGTTCCTGGGAGGCGTCGCTGAGGTCCAGATCGCCGAGCAGGCTGCCGCTGCCGGCCTCCCTCAGGGCGCGGCGAACGGCCAGCGTCTCCCGTGGCAGCGCGAGCTCGGCCTGCCAGACGGCGACCTCGTGCCAGATCGGGTTGCCGCTGGCGAGCCAGCCGAGGGCGGTCCTGGCTCGGATGGGTTCGGGGCTGTGCTGCTCCAGGTAGAATTCGAACTCACGCTTGGTGTTTTCCTCCAGCGTGACCAGCGGCCGGATGTCGGTGTCGGCCGCCTGCCGGACCCGCCTGGCGACCAGGACGCTGGTGCGGAAGCCCCGGCGCGAGAACATCCGCTCGATGATCGCCCGGCCAGGCCTCCCCGCGAGGTTCAGGAGCAGCCTGCCACCGGGCGCGAGGCGCTCCGGGCACTCGTCGAGGAGCCGCGCGATCAGCCCGAGGCCGAAGTGATCCTCGTAGACGTTCTGGATCGCGCAGTAGTTCGACAGATCGTAGAGGGCCTGCTCCTCCTCCGGGGGCGCCCCGCCGAGGTCGTCGGCACGCAGGACCTGCGGGATGCAGCCCACCACGAAGTCCCAGCGCTCCTCGGCGGGGAGGTCGACGAGGAGATCGCTGGTGCCGAAGCGGAGTCGGGCGGCCTGCTCCGGGCTGCAGTTCAGCCAGGCGTTGCAGGTGGCGACGATCCGCGAGTGGGGGTTGAGGTCGACGCCGTGGATCTCCGCAAGCCCGGTGAACTTGGAGAGGGCGATCGGGATCCAGCCGGAGCCGGTGCCGACCTCGACCATCTTCTTGCCAGCGAGCTCGTCGGCCGGCACGTCCAGGAGGCCTTCGAGGAAGGTGAACGCCCAGTCCTCGGGAGCGAAGATCGAGGGGAGGAGGAGGAGCTCGAGGTGCTCGCGTTCGCCGCCGACGGCGGCGTCGATCTCCGCGAGCCGCAGGGGAGCGCCTTCGGGCTTCCCCCGTGCCTCCGCTGCCAGGAGGCGGAGCTCGTCGAGCGCGGACGCGCGGGCGGCCGGATCGGAGAGCGCGACGCTCAGGCGCGCGAGCTGCTCGAGTGCTTCCTTGGGGTGGGAGGGGTAGGTGTTCATCCGCCCGGCATCGTCTGCGGCGAACGTCGCCGTGTCAACGCGAGCGATCGAGAGTCGAAGGGGAGCGCTCTCGCTCCGGGCAAGCGCCCTTCACCCGCCCCGTTGCGCGAGGGCGGGTGAAGGGCCTGGATGGACTACTTCGCCGGCGTCGCGGCCTTCTCGGCCTTGTCGGTCTTCTCGGCCTTCATCTTCTCGACCTTGTGGAGCTTCTTCTGCTTCTTGTCGGCCTTCGTTTTCGCGTCGGTCTGGCCGTTGTTGGCAGCAACGGCCACGGGCTTCACCGAGCTCGGCGCGGGGGCGGCCGCGAGAGCGGAAGTTGCGGAGAAGACAAAGAGAGACATCGCAGCCAGAGCGAGCAGCTTCTTCATTTGCATGACCTGCACTCGTAGGGAGAGACGTCAGCCTCGGTCGCTCGAAGGAGCAGAATCCGAGACGGCGACCGGCGCCGGAGCCCATCAGCGCCTGCGCCAAATCAACCCGGAGGTCGGACTTTCATTCCAGCTCGTCGCTCGATGGCTGGAATTCCGAGCCGCGACGCCTACTTGCCGATCATCGAGCCACGACGTCCGGCGATCCGTCGAGGTTCCCGTGTCGGAGGAAGACGGTCCTTCGCACGTCCGTGGAGCCGGACGACCCGGGACGCGGGCTCCGGTCCTCCAGGAGGGCCACCTCGAAGGCGACGATCCGGTCGGCGGGCTTTCCGGTCCGCTTGTGATGTTCCAGGATCCAACCTTCGAGGGTGTGGTGGTAGGCGGGGTTGTCCTTGATGCGGGTGGAGTAGTCGAACCAGAACTGGTTCATCCCCTGGAGATCCGGCACCTCGCGGAGCGCTGGACCGTCGTAGCCAAATGCGGCGAAGTTGAAGGGGTCGATCCGGCGTCCGTCCACGGTCAGGGCGTCGACGACCACCATCCAATCCTTGTCCGGAGCGTTGGGCGCGAACATCGACCATCCCTGGCCGAAGCGGCCATAGGCCACCAGCGCGCGGAAGACCGTCGGCTGTGGAAGCTTGAGCCAGCGGGGAATCGACGAATTCTCCACGAGGATCTGGCTGATCACCGACAGGAGGAAGACCAGGACGAGGGCCTCGCGTGCCCATCCGAGGCCCGAACGAAGGGCGATGGCGAAGGGCGCCGGAGGCGTGGCCTGCGCCGAACTTCCGAAGGTCGCCCGCGGGAGGCCACAGGCGGCGAGTCCGAGACCCGTCGAGATCCGGACGCGGTTCGACGCGACGAGATCGTAGACGCGGTCCGCGAGCGCGCGGAGGCCGGGGGCAGAGAGGAGGACGGCGATCGGGAAGCCGCCCGGGATCGCGCGGAAGATCGACGCGAACGCGGCGGACCGCGTGTGCTGGCGTCCCTGATCGTCGACCACGACCACGGTCCGCTCCACGAGCTCGGGCGTCACGCCGGGCGGGAAGAGCGAAGCATCCGCGTTGTCGACGAAGCGGAGCCGCCCCAGCCGATCCATCGCCGTGAGGAGCCTCGCCGTCTGGAAGCAGATTCCACAGGAGGCGTCGAAGAAGACCGTCCTCGGCCCGACTCGCTTGCGCAGGAAGCGCGAGGCAGCGTCCCAATCCGCGGCGGACAGGAGCAGCGGATAGAAGGCGCACATCGCCGGCGAGAAGAAGCCGACGTTCAGGAAGAGCGCGAACCCCATGTGCATCGCGGGGAGCGCGATCATCGCGACTCGCCTCGCCCAGGTCGTACCCCAGGGCGTGAGGATCAATGCTGGAGCGGCCGCCTCGAGGGCGAGGGTCGACCAGGTCAGAGCCTTGCCCAACCACATGGGCAGGTGATCGCGGAGCTGGTAGCCCAGCCAGGTGACCATTCCGTCCCGCTGGAGCACGTAGTGGACGACCGAGCCCTCCATCCACGTATTGCCGCCCTTGTGGATCGCGTTGAAGAAGTAGATCACCGCGAGCTGCAGGAGGAGCCCGAAGGCGGCAAGCGAGACCACGGGCCGAACCGGGCTCGGGACCCCTTGGGCCAGATCCGCCGCGGTCGACGCAGGCCTCTCTCGAAGGGAGGCGAGGAGGGAATCGACGGAGAACCGCCGGCCCAGCGGGAGGAAGAGGGACCAGGCCGCGAGCAGGTTCATCGTCACGTCGCCGCCGTTGACGAGGATCACGCCGCGGCTGTGGAGGCTGATGGTGGCGATCAGGCTGAGCAGCTGGAAGAGGCGGGTCTTCCAGCCGATGAGCAGCCCCAGGAACGACAAGCCGCAGAGCAGGAAGCCGATCGCCGCCTCGGTCGGCGTCGAGGCAAGGAAGAAGACCGAGAAGATCCAGCGCGCCGCCGGCCGCCAGAGCTGCGTGTGGTTGGGGATGAGGCCGTCGTTCGAGTACCAGACCACCAGGTCCGGCAACCGGCGCAGGAGATCGCCCAGGAGCAAGGTGGCGAATCCGATCCGGAACAGCCCGAGGCTCCGCGGGTCCAGGCTGAACCAGGTGTCGCGCAACCGCGTCCCGATCGACGCCTTGTCCGATCGTGAACCCTCGACCGCCATCGGCGAAGCGTGTGAGACGTTCTTGCTTGCCTTCATTCCGTTCCCCAAGGATTGCGCAACCGGCGCGACATCCTACTTCATCGGGTCGATCGAGGGGACGGGCTTCCCGCAGACGGTGACTTCCCGCGAGACCCGACGACACCCGACGTCATCCCATCCGACGCTCGCTCCCGACGCATGAGCGACCCGCGATTGGTCGTCGAAGGGCTATCGGACCGTCGCGATTCGGACGTACACTCGTTCTACCAGGAGATCGCGAAGATGCCGCGAGTCGTGCGGGCGAGCGCCCGTCGTCTCCGGACGGCGCCGTCGGCGCCGAGAGGCGAAGGGTCCCGTCCAAGCCGGGACTCGTGGACCCCTGGATGAGGGAAGGTCCGGTGGCAGAAATCGACCGCGTCGCTGCATCGGAGGCTGTGGCGGATCCACGGCCGGTTGGATTCGCCGGAGAGGCCCTCGCGCGAAGGATCGCCGTCCTGCTCGTGATCGCCTGCGCGATGTCCTACATCGGGCTTCGCGCGGCTCGCTTGTCCGAGGCCTA
Organism: Vulgatibacter incomptus; assembly: GCF_001263175.1. GTDB lineage: Bacteria > Myxococcota > Myxococcia > Myxococcales > Vulgatibacteraceae > Vulgatibacter > Vulgatibacter incomptus. The sequence goes on from NZ_CP012332.1 coordinate 499,723, forward strand.
CTACGGAAACGTCGTCGACGATTCGCTGATCTCGATGCAATACGCGAAGAACCTCGTCGAGGGACACGGGCTCGTCTTCAACGTCGGCGAGAGGGTCGAGGGCTACACCAACTTCCTCTGGGTCGTCTTCCTCTCGGGCCTGTATCTGCTCTCGAAGGCGCTGGGGATCGGGCTCGTGCCGCTCGCCGTCTGGGCGAGCGTCGGGGTCTCGATGGGGGTGGCGGGGCTGGTCTTCTTCCTGGGCCGGCGGCTCTGGGGAGGGGATCCGATCCCGACGGCCGTGGCCCTCGGGCTCTGTGCGCTCGACTCCTGCTACGTGCCCTGGGCGATTCAGGCGCTGGAGGGTCACTTCCTCCTGCTGTGGATTCTCCTCACCCTGGCGATCCAGGTCGCGAGACCGCGGTATTGGCCCGTCTGGGTTGGCCTCTGCATGGCCTTCGTCGTCATGACCCGGCCGGACGGCGCGATCTTCGTCTTCGCGGCGTTCGCGAGCCAGGCTATCGAGGTCCTGAGACGCGCGCGTGAATCCCGGGGCTACGAAGGCATCCGCGGTGTCATCATCCCGTGGATGGCTGCCGCCGGGGTCTTCGTCCTCGTCTATGGCTCCTATTTCCTCTGGCGATACCAGTATTTCGGATACCTTCTGCCCAACACCTTCTATCTGAAGGTGGGCGGAAGCGGGTTCGACGGCTGGAGCCGGGGCTTCGCGTATCTGGCGGGTTTCCTCGGGGAGAGGGCCTACGTCCCGCTGCTCGCGGCCTTTGCGATCGCGCGGATCGGGCACCCGCTGGTGCGGACGCTGTTGGTGTATCTTCTGACACATTGCGTGTATGTCGCGTACGTCGGAGGAGATTTCTATCCGGGGCATCGCTTCCTCCTGGTCGTGGTGCCGGTGATCGCGCTCCTCGTCGGCGTGGTCGTGCGCGATCTGCTCTCGATGGCCTTGTCGAAGGCGGGCTCGAACCATCGTGCCGCGATGGCGTCGCGGATCGCCGTGGGAGCGGCCTCGTTGCTCGCGCTGGCGATCGTCTGGCAGACCGGCTCGGTCTCGGGGCCGGCGACGACGGAGGTGGTCCGATGGGGCGATAGGGTCGAGGCCACCCGCAAGTTCATGCTCTGGCTGAAGGAGCGAAGCGGCCCCGACGACGTGATCGCCCTCGGCGACATCGGTTCGGCGGGGTTCTATGCGGGCCTTCGGGTGGTCGACGTCTACGGTGTGGTGGATCCGGTCGTGGCCCACTCGCAGGTGCCCTCCCTCGGCAAGGGCAAGGCGGGGCACGAGAAACGCGCGACCGACGGCTACGTCCTGGGGAAGCGGCCCCGGTTCATCAAGCTCGGCTACCTGAGGGGCGACCTGCATCGGCAAGGCTACTACCTGAATGGCGAGATGCCTCCCGAGACCGGCGCCGAGGGGATCTGGGAGCTGGATGGTCTCGCCGACGCGGAACGGTTCGAGGAGCTTGCGAGCCTGGACCTGCGGGGATCCGATTGGCAGGTCGAGGGAGAGGCCTTCTCCCGGCGGAGCCCGGGCACGGCCAGACCGGGACAACAGCCGCTCGTGGGAGCGACCCCCGGGGTCGTGAACTCCTTTCACACTTCCATCGGTGACCACGCCATCGGGCGGATGACCTCACCGGCCTTTCCCATCGACGGCGACCTGCTGGTCCTACGGGTCGGCGGGGGAAGGGATCCGGAGCGGCTTCGTGTCTCGCTCCTCGTGGATGGGGTCCGGGTCCTCTCGTCGACGGGGCGGAACAGCGAGGTCCTCGCGCGCACGACCTGGGACGTGGAGCCTTACCGCGGGCGGATGGCCGTCCTCGAGATCGTGGACGAGGCGGTGGGGCCGTGGGGTCACATTTTGGTGGACGAAGTGGTCCAGTACCGGCGAAAGGAGACGGCCGAGGCAGGCCTCGGCAGCCCGGGAGCGCCTTGACCCACCGGGCGGGCCATGCTAAGCCAACTTCACATTTTTCGAGATTCTTTCGGAGAGTGGGCGCGGTTTCGCCCGCTCTTTTGTTTTTCAGGCATGAGCGAAATTTTCCGAGATACAGCCGAGCGCGTTCGCGAGCTCTCCGAGCCCATCGTCGAGGCGGAGGGAATGGAGCTCGTCGACGTCGAGTACCTGCGTGAAGGCGGCCGCTGGGTGCTTCGCCTCTTCATCGACAGGCCGGAGGGTGTGGGGCTCGACGACTGCCAGTCCATCTCACGCCAGGTGGAGAAGCTCCTCGACGTCGAGGACGTGATCGAGCCCGCCTACTCGCTCGAGGTGAGCAGCCCGGGCATCGAGCGCCCGCTCAAGAAGCGGGAGCACTTCGAGCAATTCGCCGGGCGCCAGGTCGAGATCAAGACCTACGGCCCGATCGGCGATCCGCCCCGCAAGAATTTCAAGGGCCGATTGTTGGGGATGGGATCGGGCGGAGAGATCGAGGTCGAGATCGACGGCAAGACCTTCGCGGTGCCGTTCGACAAGGTGGCCAAGGCCCACCTCGCATTGGACCTCGACGCGCTCGCCAAGGATCTGCGCGGGAAGTAGCCGAGGGGGCTTCGCGCGCGCAAAACATTGGACGAAACGGAGAAAAAGCGATGCAGACCGGAATGGGCGCGAGCTTGAACCTGAACCTGATCATCGACCAGGTTGCGAAGGACAAGGGGATCGACCGTCGGGTGATCGTCGATCTGCTGGAGCAGGCGATCCTCACCGCAGCGAAGAAGACCTTCGGCGCGGAGCGGAACCTGGAGGCGCACTACAGCCCGGAGAAGGGCGTGGTGGAGGTCTTCCAGGCGCTCTCGATCGTCAAGGAGATCACCGATCCGCTCCAGGAGATCAACCAGCTCACCGTCACCGAGGCCCGCGCAAAGGGCATCGAGGCGGAAGAGGGCGACGAGCTCGTCTTCCAGATCTTCTACCGCGACGAGGACGCCGCGGAGGCCAAGGCGCAGGACGACCGCTACGGCGACATCCTCCGCCTGCGCACCTTCCGGCGCGGCTTCGGCCGCATCGCCGCCCAGACCGCGAAGCAGGTGATCCTGCAGCGGACCCGAGACGCCGAGCGCGACAACGTCTTCAACGAGTTCAGGGACCGCAAGGGCGACCTGGCCACCGGCACGGTGCGGCGCTTCGAGCGCGGGAACATCATCGTCGACCTGGTCCGCGCCGAGGCGGTGCTCCCGATCCGCGAGCAGATTCCGCGTGAGACGTATCGGGCCGGCGACCGGATCCAGGCCTACGTCTCCGACGTGCTCCGCGAGTCGAAGGGGCCGCAGATCGTCCTCTCCCGCGCGTCGATCCACTTCCTCGCCAAGCTCTTCGAGATGGAGGTCCCCGAGATCGCCGAGGGCGTGGTGGTGATCGAGGCCGCCGCCCGCGAGCCCGGCGGGCGCGCGAAGATCGCCGTCTCCTCCAGGGACTCGGACGTGGATCCCGTCGGCGCTTGCGTCGGCATGAAGGGCTCCCGCGTCCAGGCCGTGGTGCAGGAGCTGCGCGGCGAGAAGATCGACATCGTCCCCTTCGATCCGGATCCGGCGCGCTTCGTCTGCTCTGCGCTCGCCCCTGCCGAGGTCTCGCGGGTGCTGATCGACGAGGCGAACCACGCGATGGAGATCATCGTCCCCGACGATCAGCTCTCCCTCGCCATCGGCCGCCGCGGCCAGAACGTGCGCCTCGCGGCGCAGCTCTCCGGCTGGAAGCTCGACATCAACTCCGAGAGCCGCGTGAAGGAGATGCGCGAGTTCGCGTTCCACTCGCTCTCGCAGCTCCCGGGCATGACCGACACCCTCGTGGAGGTTCTATACGCACACGGCTTCCGCAAGGCGAAGGACGTCGCCGACGTGCAGGCGGAGATGCTCGCGCAGATCCCGGGGATCACCTCCGAGATGATCGGGCCGATGCAGGACAAGGCGCGGTCGCAGATGTACGACGACGCGGCCGAGCTCGCCCGGCTCGAGCAGGAGCGGGAGGAGGCCCGGCTCGCGGAAGCGCGGCGGCACCCCGACGAGCTCAGCCAGACGGAGCGCCTGATGCGCATCCGCGGCCTCGGCGAGAAGGGCGTGGAGCAGCTCGCCAAGGGCGGCTACCGCACCGTCGAGGACGTGATCGCAGAGCAGGATCCCATGAAGCTCGGCGATCAGACGGATCTGGGCGTCAAAAAGGCGAAGCAGATCAAGCACGCCGCCGAGCAGTATCTCGCCGAGGAGACGCGCCTGCGCGCCGAGCTCGACGCGGAGCGGGCGAAGCTCGCCGCCGCCCGAGCGCTCGACGCGGCCCGGGCGACCTCGTCCGCCGACGCGGAAAAGTAGGTCGGTGGGAGAGCGTCCGACGCGCACCTGTGTGGGGTGCGGAAGCCGGGGACCGAAGGAGGAGCTCCTTCGGATCGTTTGCGGGCCCGAAGGCGACGTCCACGTGGACGCGCTCATGAGGGCCCAGGGAAGGGGCGCCTACGTCCACCGGACGAAGGAATGCCTCGAGAAAGCGCAGGGACCGCGCGCGCTGGGAAGGGCCTTTCGAGGCCGGGCGCGCCGCCCGGCGGAAGGGGCGCTCCTCGACGAGGCATTGGCCGTCGCCGGGCGGCTCGAAGATGAGGAAGCGGGCAGAGGCGGTGGTTGACCTCGTGGTTGACCTCTCGGCCCCATCGGACTACTAACGGCGCTCCCGTTGTTGCCCCCGGACGGCGTGGCTCGGGAGCAAGACGCCCGGGGAAGACAGAGGATTATGGCGAAGAAGCGCGTGTACGAGCTTGCGAAAGAGCTCGGGATGCAGAACAAGGAGCTGGTGGATTGGCTCCAGGCCCGCGGCTACGACGAGGTCAAGTCGCACTCGAGCTCGCTCGACGACGACGTCGCGCAGTCCGTGTTGGACAAGGTGCTCGCGGCGCGCAATCCCGCGCCGGCGGCCCCGGCGGCCCAGGGATTCGTGGTGCGCCGCCGCCGCGCCGAGCCGAGCGCTCCGGCGGCCGAGGCCGCCCACGGCGAGGCACCCGCTGCGCATGCAGCGGAGGAGGCCGAGGCCGAGGCTCCCGCCGAGGAGTTCGAGGCGGCGCCCGCTGCTGAGGAAGAGATGGCCCCAGAGACGGCAGAGGAGCCCGTCGTCGCCGAGGAGCCCGAGATCGTGGCGAAGGCCGAGGTCGAGGCCGAGGAGGCTGCGCCCGCTCCGGTTCCGGAGGCGCCGCCCGTGCCCGTGGCCCCTCCCGCTCCTGTCGCTCCTGCCGCTCCCGCGGCACGGGACACCCGTCCGGCCCAGGAGCCTCGTGCGCTCTCGCCGAGCCAGATGGCGGCGGCCCATGCGGTTCCGACCCCGAACATGCCTGGCATCCGGGGCCCCAACGTGCCCGCCCAGGCCGGTGTCGACCACCGCACCCTGCGCCCCACCGCCACCCAGGCCGTGGTGATCTCGCGGCCGCTGATCCCGGTGCGCCGGGTGACGCCGCCGTCGTCCACGTTCAAGCCCGCTCCGGCTGCACCCGGCAAGCGCGCGATCGGCGAGGTCCGCGAGTTCCGCGTGGTCCCCGATTCGCAGGGCCGTGGGCGCGACTTCATCGACGTCACCCGCACCGGCGCCGGTGGCCCGGCCCGCGGTCGTCGCGGCGCTGGCCGCGCCGCTCCCGCTGCGGCTCCCGGCGGAATTCCGTCGAAGCAGGATCTGATCGACCTGGCCAAGGGCCGCGGCGGCGCGCTGCCGGTTCGCGCCCGCAAGCGCAAGCCGACCAAGAAGGGCGCCAAGACCCTCATCACCACGCCGAAGGGGTCGAAGCGCGTGATCCGGGTCGAGGAGGCGATCAGCCTCACCGACCTCTCGCAGCGCCTCGGCGTCAAGGCGAACGACCTCATCCGCAAGCTGATGCGGATGGGCGTCCCCGCGCAGATCAACCAGATGCTGGACGTCGATACGGCCCAGCTCCTTGCCGCCGACTACGACTACACGGTGGAGAAGGCGGGCTACATCGAGGAGGAGTTCATCTCCGCCGTCGAGGATCGCCCGGAGGATCTGGTCTCGCGGCCGCCGGTCGTCACGATCATGGGTCACGTCGACCACGGCAAGACGTCGCTCCTCGATGCGCTCCGCCACGCCAACGTGGCCAAGGGCGAGGCGGGCGGGATCACCCAGCACATCGGCGCCTACTCGGTGCAGACGGCCAAGGGTCCCGTCACCTTCCTCGACACGCCGGGTCACGAGGCCTTCACGGCCATGCGCGCCCGCGGCGTTCAAGCCACTGATGTCGCAGTGCTGGTGGTGGCCGCCGACGACGGCGTGATGCCGCAGACGGTGGAGTCCATCAACCACGCGAAGGCGGCGGAAGTCCCGATCATCGTCGCCATCAACAAGGTCGACAAGCCCGAGGGCAACCCGGACCGCGTCAAGCAGATGCTCGCCGAGCACGGCCTCGTCCCCGAAGAGTGGGGCGGCGAGACGATCATGATCCCGGTCTCCGCCAAGGCGAAGCTCAACCTGGATCAGCTCCTCGAGTACATCGCGCTCCAGTCCGAGGTCCTCGAGCTGGGAGCGAACCCGACGAAGCCCGCCAGCGGTGTGGTGATCGAGGCGAAGCTCGAGAAGGGCCGCGGCCCCGTGGCCACGGTGCTGGTGCAGGAGGGCACGCTCAAGGTGGGCGAGGCCGTCGTCACCGGCACCCACTTCGGCAAGCTCCGCGCGATGACCGACGACAAGGGTCGCCCGGTCAAGGAAGTGAAGCCCGGCTATCCGGTGGAGATCGTCGGCCTCTCGGGCGTCCCGTCCGCGGGCGACGAGTTCCACGTGGTCAAGGACGTGCGCGCCGCCGAGGAGGTCGCCAAGAACCGCGAGCTCCAGGAGCGCAAGAAGGAGCTCACCAAGACCTCGAAGCTCACCCTCGAGGAGATCTTCGCGAAGGCCGGCAAGGCCGACCAGAAGGAGCTCAAGATCGTCCTCAAGGCCGACGTCCAGGGCTCCACCGAGGCGGTGGCCCAGGCGCTCGACAAGCTCTCCACGGCGAAGGTGCGGGTCCACATCATCCACAAGGGCGTGGGCGCCGTCACCGAGTCGGACATCAACCTCGCCAAGGCCTCCGGCGCCGTCGTGCTCGGCTTCAACACGAAGGCCGAGAGCAAGGTCGCCGAAGTGGCCAACCGCTTCGGGATCGACGTCCGTCACTACACCGTGATCTACGAGGCGGTCGACGACGTTCGCCTCGCGATGGAGGGGCTGCTCGACATCCTCACCCGCGAGCGCACCATCGGCAAGGCCGAGGTCCGGACGCTCTTCAGCGTCCCGAAGTTCGGCGTCATCGCCGGCTCCGCGGTGCTGGACGGCAAGATCCTCCGCTCGGCCTACGCGCGGGTCCTGCGTGGCGGCAAGAAGGTCTTCCAGGGGAAGATCTCCTCGCTGCGCCGCTTCAAGGACGACGTGAAGGAGGTCGTGCAGGGCTTCGAGTGCGGTATCGCGCTCGAGGGCTACACGGAGCTCGCGGCCGGCGACATCATCGAGGCCTTCGACATCGAGCAGATCCGGCAGAAGCTCTAAGACGAGCTTGCTCCGGACGACGAGCGGGGGCTGCCCACAAGGCGGCCCCCGTCGCGTGTCGGGGATCTGGATCGTTCGGATTCGACCGGGTGTTGAGAAGCATATGGTGATCGGCACTCTCCGCTTCGTCCTCCAGATCCCTGGGGTGGCCTCGCTCAAGGGCAAGCGCCACATCCTGCGAAAGGTGATCGACCGGGTCCGGGCGCGCTTCAACGTCTCGGTTGCCGAGGTCGGCGACAACGACCTCTGGCAGCGCGCGACCATCGGCGTCGCCGCGGTGGGCAACGAACCTGCCTTCGTCAACGAGGTGTTGGACAAGGTGCTCCGCTCGGTGGACGAGAGCGGGGTCGAGGCCTGGGTGGTCACCCACCAGCTCGAGATCACCACGGTCGGCGACGTCTACGGCGGGATCCCGGGCGTCGGCCCGGAGCGGACGCTGGCGGAGGCGGAAGGTCTCGTCGACCACGAGGATGAGGATGAAGACGCCCTCTTCGAGGGCGAGGAGCTCCCGACTCTCGAGGAGCTCGAAGCCGCGGCGGAGATCGAGCTCTCCACGCCGCGAGGACCCCCGCGCAGGCGGGGATAGGGGATTTTCGAAATGCACGACAGACCGCAGCGCGTGGCGCACCTCATCCAGCAGGAGCTGGGGCGCCTCTTCACCAAGGGTTTCAAGGATCCGCGGATCACCGGCTTCGTCACGATCACCGGCGTGAAGCTCAGCCCCGACCTCAAGCAGGCGGTGGTCTACTACTCGGTGCTGGGCGAGCCGTCGGAACCCAAGGAGACGGCCGCCGGCCTCAAGGCCGCGGTGGGCTACATCCGGCGCGAGGTCGGCCAGACCCTCAGCCTGCGCTACACGCCGGAGATCAAGTTCATCTTCGACGAGGCCATCGAGCGCGGCGACCGGATCGAGCGTCTGATCAAGGAGATCAAGGACCGCGACGCAGAGGCCCGGTCCGAGGACGAGACGAAGGAATAGCGCCATGGACGGCATCCTCATCGTCGACAAACCCGAAGGTCCCACCTCCTTCGACGTGGTGAAGCGGCTCCGCCGTCTGGGCCGCGATCGCAAGGCGGGCCACACGGGCACCCTCGATCCGATGGCAACGGGCGTGCTCCCGATCTGCCTCGGAGACGCGACCAAGCTCGTGCCCTTCGTGATGGAGGGCGAGAAGGACTACGAGGGCGTCGTCGCGCTCGGTGTCGAGACCGACACCTACGACGCCACGGGGACCCCGGTGGAGGAGCGCGACCCGTCCGGCATCGGGCGGGGCGACGTGGAGGCGGCGGTGGCCGCCATGGTCGGCGAGTACTGGCAAACGCCGCCGATGTACTCCGCGGTGAAGGTCGGCGGGCGCAGGCTCTACGAGCTCGCGCGCAAGGGGGAGGAGGTCGAGCGGAAGCCGCGCAAGGTGCGGATCGACTCCATCGAGCTGCTCGACTGGGATCCGTCCGCCGCGACGGCGAGGATCCACGTCCGCTGCGGCAAGGGGACGTACATCCGCTCGATCGCTCACGAGCTGGGCCAGACCCTCGGCGTCGGCGGGCACCTGGCCCGCCTTCGTCGCCTCCGTACCGGCTCGTTCCCGATCGAGCGGGCCGTCCCGTTCCAGGTGGTGCTCGACGTCATGGCCGCCGGGCGGGAGGCCGAGCTCGAGGCCCACCTCGTCGGCATGCGCGATTGCTTGCCCGAGCTCCCCGAGATCGTGGTGGACGACGCCCGGGCGCGGAAGGTCCTTCACGGGATGGCGCTGGGCGGTCGCGACCTCGCCGAGTGCGGGTCGAGGCGGCTGGAGGACGGGGCGCAGGTCCGGGTCGTCGCGCCGGACGGCGGGCTCCTCGCGGTCGGCGAGATGGAGCGGGGCGGCCTTCGCTACGCGAGGGTCCTGGTCGGGAGGGGTTGAGCGCAGAAAACCGAGGTCGGCGAACGAAAAGGCGCGCCTTCGCGCTGGGCGCGAAGGCGGTTGACCCAATGCTGTTTTCCCCCTAAGTTCCGCCGCCTGCTGGCGCCCCAGGCGCCGCGCAAGTGACTTCGGGCCGCCCCCTCTGCTCCGCTCCGCGGATGGGGACCAACTGGCCCGGCCGAGCCCCCAGGGGCCCGGTCTGGAGCGGAGGAAAGAAGAACCAGATGGCACTTCTCAAGGATCGGAAGCAGGAGCTCGTCAGCAAGTTCGCCCGCAAAGAGGGCGACACGGGTTCCCCCGAGGTGCAGATCGCGCTCCTCACCGAGCGGATCGTCTACCTCACCGAGCACTTCAAGACCCACGCGAAGGATCACCACTCGCGTCGCGGTCTGCTCAAGCTCGTCGGCCAGCGGCGCCGCCTCCTCGACTACCTCAAGGGGAAGGATCTGAACCGCTACAAGACGGTCATCGAGCAGCTCGGCATCCGGAAGTAGGTCCGGGTCCCGGGCGGGGGCGCTCCTTGGCGAAGGGAGCGCCTCCTTCCGCCTGCCGAAGTCTTTCGGGGGACGTTCGGCGGAGCTTTTGGTTTCCGATTGGAGCGGCCGAGGCATCGGCCGCTGCGATCAGAGATCAAGAGTCTCCGACCGATTCCTCCAGAGCGCGAGGCGGGCAGTTCGCCGTTCATCCCGGCCAGCAGGCCGTGGGAGGAATCAAATGAAGCACATCATCAAGACCGCGTCGATCGGCGGCAAGGAAGTCACGATCGAGACCGGCAAGATTGCCAAGCAGGCCGACGGCTCGGTCTGGGTGCGCCAGGGCGACTCCATCGTCCTCGTCACCGCCGTCAGCGCCAAGGAGAAGAAGGAGGGTCTCGACTTCTTCCCCCTCACCGTTGACTACGTGGAGAAGCTCGCCGCTGCGGGCAAGATCCCCGGCTCGTTCTTCCGTCGCGAAGGCCGCCCCACCGAGAAGGAGACGCTTTCCTCCCGCGTGATCGACCGCTCGTGCCGGCCCCTCTTCCCCGAGGGCTACCAGAACGAGACGCAGATCATCGCCACGGTGCTCTCGGCGGATCCGGCCGTCGACCCCGACGTCCTCGCGCTCACCGGCGCCTCCGCGGCGCTGGCCTGCTCGGACATCCCGTTCAACGGGCCCATCGCCGGCGTGCGCGTCGGCCGCCTCGACGGCACGTTCGTCGCCAACCCGACCTACGAGGAGCGCGAGCGCTGCGACCTCGAGATCTTCATGGCGGCCTCCGCCGACGCGATCGTGATGGTCGAGGGCGGCGCGAGCGAGGTCTCCGAGGACGTGATGGTCGAGGCGCTGCTCTTCGGCCAGAACGCCGTCAAGGATCTCCTCCGGGTCCAGAACGAGCTCACCGCCGAGCTTGGCAAGACCGTGAAGCGCGCCTTCGACCCGCCGAAGGTCGACGAGGCCCTCAAGGCCGAGTTCAAGGCGATCGCGTGGGAGCCCATCCGGGCCGGCTACGCCATCGGCGAGAAGCTCGAGCGCTACGCCGCCCTCTCCGCGGCCAAGAAGTCCACCCTCTCCGCCATGAAGGAGAAGCTCGGCGACGCCTACGCCGCGCGGGAGAAGGAGCTCAAGGGCTTCTTCGAGGACTTCAAGTACGACTACATGCGGCAGATGATCGTGAACGAGGGCGTTCGCATCGCCGGCCGCAAGCACGACGAGGTCCGCGATATCTGGATCGAGACCTCTGCGCTGCCCCGCAGCCACGGCTCCTCGATCTTTACCCGCGGTGAGACGCAGTCGATCTGCACGGCCACGCTGGGCACCGCCGACGACGAGCAGCGGATCGAGATGCTCACGGGCATGCACTTCAAGAAGTTCATGCTCCACTACAACTTCCCGCCCTACTCCGTGGGCGAGGTGAAGTTCCTCCGGTCGCCCGGCCGCCGCGAGATCGGCCACGGCGTGCTCGCCGAGCGTGCGCTGCGCTACGTGATGCCCACGCCGGAGCAGTTCCAGTACGTCGTGCGCCTCACCTCCGACATCACCGAGTCCAACGGCTCGTCGTCGATGGCCACCGTCTGCGGCGGCTGCCTCGCGCTCATGGACGCCGGCGTTCCCATCAAGGCGCCGGTGGCCGGCATCGCCATGGGTCTGATCAAGGAGGGCGACAAGATCGCCATCCTCTCGGACATCCTGGGCGACGAGGATCACCTCGGCGACATGGACTTCAAGGTCTGCGGCACCAAGGCCGGCATCACGTCCATCCAGATGGACATCAAGATCGGCGGCGTGACCAAGGAGATCCTCGAGCGGGCGCTCTACCAGGCGCGCGACGGCCGGAACCACATCCTCGGCAAGATGCTCGAGGCGCTCCCCGCCACGCGGTCGGAGATCTCCCAGTACGCTCCGCGGATCACCACGATCAAGATCCGCCCCGAGCGCATCAAGGACGTCATCGGGCCCGGCGGCAAGGTGGTGAAGGACATCATCGCCCGCACCGGCTGCGCCATCGACATCAACGACGACGGCACCATCAACATCGCGTCGTCCGAGTCGTCCAAGGTCGACGCCGCCATCCAGATGATCCGCAACCTCACGCAGGAAGCGGAGATCGGCAAGACCTACCTCGGCACCGTGCGCCGGGTGGTGGAGTTCGGCGCCTTCGTGGAGATCTTCCCCGGCACCGACGGCCTCGTTCACATCTCCGAGCTCTCCGACAAGCGCGTCAAGGCCGTTACCGACGTGCTCAACGAGGGCGACGAGGTGCTCGTGAAGGTCGTCTCCGTCGACCGCCAGGGCAAGATCCGCCTCTCGCGCAAGGAGGCCCTCAAGGAGGCCGGCGGCGGCGAGGGCGGCGAGGCCGCGCCCGAGGGCGAAGGCAACGCCTGATCGGCGACCCAGCCGCCGCGAACGAACGCGGCGCCTGATCGACGACCGAGCTAGACCGTAGCGAAGAGGGCCGTCCCGGCACACGGGGCGGCCTTTTTCTTTACACGCCGGGCACGATTCGCTTTCACAAGCGTCGCGACGCTGAGCTCCCCTGTTCGTCGATGAAACGCTGCCCTTCCGTCTCGGCGGATGCTCTCTTCCAGGGCAAGCGACCACCTCCTTGCCCCCGATTGTGTCACCCATGTCCCTGGACTCCGGTGTCACCCGGTCACCGATCTCGGCAGCACGATCCGTTACCTATCCACGCGATCTGGACCTGGCCGAATCCCCGCCCGAACCCCCGATGTCAGGGGTCCGCGATAGGATCTGTGCCGATTCATGTTGGGGGACAGACCATGCGAAAGCGGTGTTCTGACGGGCAGTTGGAGATGCGGTTGCCGATGTGGGGAGGTCGCCGAACGGGCGCGGGACGGAAGCCCGTCGGCCCCCGACCTGGCGTTACACATTCGGCGCGCGGCGCGTTGGCGAGCAGGCACCCGGTCCACGTCACCTTGCGGGTGCTGGACGACGTCTGGAACCTTCGCAGCAGGCGATGCTTCCGGGTCATCGAGGCCGCGCTCTTCCGCGGTTCGAATCGCCTCGGTCTCCGACTCACGCACTACTCCGTGCAAGGAAACCACCTGCACCTCATCGTCGAGGCCCGCGACACCCAGGCGCTGTCGCGGGGGACGCAGGGCCTGAGCGTACGCATCGCGCGAAGCCTCAACCGGCTGATGGGGCGCAGAGGAAAGGTCTTCGCCGATCGCTTCCACTCGCACGTGCTGCGCACGCCCCGCGAGGCGCGCAATGCGATCCACTACGTGCTCGGCAACGCGCGGATCCATGCGCGCCGACAGGGCCGCTCGACCTCGGCGCATCCGGACCCCTACGCGGCGGGACCCATCGACGGGGGCGCGTCGTCGGCGCTCCGCTCCGTCGTCCCTCCGCGGACGTGGCTGCTCCGGGTCGGGTGGCGCGTGAGGAGCGACGGCGGTCCGGCTGGGCCGGCCTGAGTCGACGACGGGCCATCTCTCGCAACAGCGGAAGCTCCCGCCGCAGGGCTGAATCCTCCGGGATTCCCCCTCGATGAAGCTATAATGCCCGAACCTCGACGCGCCTGGAGGCGAAGGATGGGGCCACTTGGCTCGCCGAGCCCAGAGCAGCTCGCCCGGCGACGGATCGATGCGATGCTCGAGGCGTCGGGCTGGCCTGTGCAGAGCCGAGCAGAGCTGAGCAGAGCTGAACCTCGGGGCCGGCGAAGGCGTGGCCGTGCGCGAGCTGCACACGGCCACGCCGACTACTGAAACTCGGTTCTCGAGGCCTGTCGAGATGGAGCAGCTGTCGAGCGACAAGAGCGGTTGATCCGGAGGACATGAGCGAGTCATGAGAGCCAAGATCCTGATCCCGATGCTCGTCCTCGCTTGCGGGGCGTGCTCGTCCCGTGATCACGAGACTCCCCCTCCGATAGACGATCCGAAATGTACGGAGGCCAATCCGTGCATCGACTCGGTCCGGGTGGAGCCGGAGGAAGCCTCGGTATCGGTGGGCGGCTCTCTGATGCTGTACGCGTTTGACGCTGACGATCGGCCGATCCCGGTCGGCCGCGTCGCGTGGACCTCGAGCGACCCGGTGGTGGCGACGGTCGACGCCGAAGGGCGGGTGACGGGCCTGTCCCCCGGCGTCGCCACGATCGCCGCCAAGGCAGGCAGCGCCACCGCGTCCAGCCGTGTGGCGGTCGAGAGGCCCGTCGTTGCAGCGATCGAGATCCAGGGCGCGTCCGCCGTCGAGCTGATCGTCGGGCAGAGGCTGCAGCTCGCAGCCATCGTCCGCGACGCGAATGGGGAGCGGCTGACGGACAGAGAGCTAGAGTGGTCTTCCGACGCGCTCAACGTGGTGGCGGTCGACGGCTCGGGGTTCGTCCGCGCGGTTTCGCCGGGCTCCGGCAACGTGACTGCCTCGGTCGAAGGCGTGAGCGCATGCGTCGCGATTCGGGTCTACGCCGCTCCCGTGGTGTCGGTCCGCCTGAAGGCGGCCAAGAGTTCCATCGCCATCGGCGAGGAGCTCGCGATTGCAGTGACAGTGGAGAACTCGCGGGGTGAAGTGCTCGATCGGGAGGTCCGCTGGAACGCCCTCCCCGAAGATCGTGTCTCGTTCGAAGATGGGGCAGTCGTCCGGGGCGTCCGGGCGGGTCGGGTCGAAATCCGGGCGGAGGTCGACGGAATCTCCGGATCGCTTGCCCTCGAGGTGGTTGGACACCCGACCTCGATCGCGATCGACGGGGCGCCACGAATCGATGTCGATCTCGGCGAATCTCGACAGCTTCGCGCCGTCGTCCTGGACGAGAACGGCGACCCGATCGACGGGAAGGAGCCGGTCTGGACCGCGAGCGACTACCACTTCGCCATCGTCTACGTTCAGGGCGCTATGGAAGCGCGGAAGCTCGGGACGATCATGGTCACGGCGACCTACGGCGGTGTCCAGGCACGAGCCCTTCTCCGCGTGGGCATCCCCCGTTTCTCGCGCATCACGGGAGGCGAGGGATCCGTCTGCGGGATCACCGGGGATGGGCGGGTGTTTTGCTGGGGGCAGCCACATGGGTTGCAAGCGGTGGTCGTCAATGGGCTGTATCGGACGGTCTACGCGCCCGCTCGCGTTCTTCCCGGCTTCGGGCTCGAGAGCTTGACCGTGGGCACTTTTCGGCAGACCGGAGGAGCATCGAGCACCGACACCCATTATTGCGGGATCCTCCTCGGAGGCGACACCTTCTGCTCCGGCGTGAACTATTTCGGCGTCGTCGGGAACGGCACCACGGCTCCCGCCTCCGAGCCCTACGTATTCGGACAAGCGTTCAAGCTCGTGGATACGGGGCTCACCCACGGATGTGCGATCGACCAGGACGACCTCGCCTGGTGCTGGGGCAGGAACGACTTCGGACAGCTCGGCACTGGCGACGAGGTGGAACGGTGGGTTCCGACCCCGGTGGCGGGCGGGCTGAGATTCTCGAGCATCTACGCCGCCCGGGACGGAGGGGCGACCTGCGGAATCACCACTTCTGGCGATGCGTGGTGCTGGGGTCGGAACCAGAGCGACGCCCTCGGCAATGACACCGAGCAGGACAGCAGCGTTCCGGTCCCCGTCTCGGGCGCGATCGCCTTCCAGAGCATCTCGATCCTCTCCGGTCTGCCGGGTGCCGTTGTGGACGGCTTCGACTCCAGCAGCGGACACGCCTGCGGCCTATCGCGGGATGGGCAGGGCTACTGCTGGGGCAAGAACGGCTGGGGGCAGCTGGGCAACGGCGGCATCGAGCCCTCGAGCGTTCCGGTCGAGGTCGCGGGGGGCCATACCTTCCGCCAGATCGAGATTTCCCACCCCTACCGATCCGAGTGGGACTCCACCTCGTGCGGCCTGACGACCGATGGCGAGGTTCTCTGCTGGGGAAGCGGCTACAACGGCGAGCTCGGACGTCCTTGCAACTCCCCGGTCGAATGCGAGGCGACCGAGCCCCGCCCGGTGGAAGGGGATTTCCGCTTCGAACAGCTCGCGATCGGTGGAGGGACGATCTGTGGCCTGTCCAGGGATGGCGTTGCCTACTGCTGGGGCGCGATCGTGAGCCAGGCCACGACTTGGGAGCCGACGCCCATCTTCGGCCAGGAGCGGTGGGTCGAGGATCCGTAGGCCGCCGTGCGACGGCAGCCGTTCGAAGGTTGATCAGGAGGGCCAGATCGGGACATCTGCGAGGTATGAGAGCGAAGATCTGGATCCCGATGCTCGTCCTGGCTTGCGGGGCGTGCTCCTCCCGGCATCACGAGGCTCCCCCTGTGATCGAGGAGCCGAAATGCACCGAAGCCAATCCGTGCGTCGACTCGGTTCGCGTGGAGCCGGAGGAGGCCTCGGTCCTGGTGGGCGGCACGCTGAAGCTGACCGCATTCGACGCCGACGACCGGCCCATCCCGGCCGGCCGGGTCACGTGGACCTCGAGCGACCCGGTGGTGGCGGCGGTCGACGCCGAAGGACGGGTGGCGGGCGTCACGCCCGGCGTCGCCACGATCGCCGCCAAGGCGGGCAGCGCCACGGCATCAAGCCGCGTGGTGGTCGAGGGGCCTACCGTCGCGGCGGTGGAGATCCAGGGCGCGTCCTCCGTCGAGCTGGTCGTCGGGCAGCGGCTGCAGCTCGCGGCCATCGTTCGCGACGCGACCGGAATGCGGCTGACGGACCGGGAGGTGGAGTGGTCCTCGGACGCGCCCAACGTCGTCGCGATCGAGGGCTCGGCGGGGTTCGTCCGCGCGGTCTCGCCAGGCTCGGGCAACGTGACCGCCACGGTCGAGGGCGTTAGCGCTTCCGTCGCCGTACGGGTCGTCGCCGCTCCCGTCGCGTCCGTTCGCGTGAACGCGGCGAAGAGCTCCATCGACATTGGCGAGGAGCTCGAACTAGACGTAACCGTTACGAACACGCGCGGAGAGGTGCTCGACCGGGAGGTGCGCTGGAGCGCCGTCCCGGAGGGCCGCGTCTCCTTCGAGGGCGCGGTCGTGCGTGGCGTCCGGGCGGGCCCGGCCCAGCTTCGAGCGGAGGTGGACGGCGTCGTCGGGACGCTCCCACTCACGGTAATCGGACACGCGGCCTCGATCGCGATCGAAGGTGCGCCGCGGATCGACGTCGATCTCGGCGAATCCCTGCAGCTCCGCGCGGCCGTCCTGGACGAGAACGGCGACGCGATCGAGGGGAAGGTGCCGCTCTGGATTGCGAACGACCCCGAGATCGCGCGGGTCGACCTCCAGGGCGCGTTGGTAGCGCGCAAATTGGGTACGCTCACCGTCGCGGCTTCGTACGGCAGTGCCCAGGCGCGAGCGGAGGTCCGCGTGGGAATCCCCCGCTTCGCGCGCCTCACGGGAGGGGAGGGATCCGTCTGCGGGATCACCTCCGACGGGCGGGCGTTCTGCTGGGGTTCACCGCATGGTTCGCGGTACAACGAATCTGTCCGCGTCCTTCCCGACTTCAGGCTCGAGAGCTTGACCCTGGGGACGATCAGGCCGGGCGGGGCCAGTTCGCCACTCGACACGCACTATTGCGGGATCCTGGTTGGAGGAGACGCCTTCTGCTCCGGTGGCAACGACTTCGGAGTCCTCGGCAATGGCAGCACCAGTCCTGCGTTCGAGCCCTACATCTTCGAACAAGCCTTCAACGTCATGGATTCGGGCCTCACCCACGGATGCGCCATCGACCAGGATCACCTGGCCTGGTGCTGGGGTAGGGGCGACTTCGGGCAGCTTGGCGACGGCAACACGGCGGATCGGTCGGCCCCGTGGCCGGTCCAGACCGGGCTGAGATTCTCGAGTATCCACGCCGCCCGGGACGGAGGGGCGACCTGCGCCATCACGAGCTCGGGCGAGGCGTGGTGCTGGGGCCGGAACCACAGCGGCGCCCTCGGCAATGGAACGGAGCAGGACAGCCACATTCCGGTCCCCGTCTCCGGCGGGATCGCCTTCGACAGCGTCTCGATCGTCTCCGGGCTGCCGGGATCGGTCGTGCATAATTCCCTCACGTCCGGACATGCGTGTGGCGTGTCGCGTGAAGGGAAGGGCTACTGCTGGGGCACGAACTCGTGGGGGCAGCTGGGGAACGGCGGCGTCGAGCCGTCGAGCGTTCCGGTCGAGATTGCCGGTGGCCATTCCTTCCGCCAGATCGAGATCTCCCACTCGTACCGATCCGAGTGGGACTCCACCTCGTGCGGTCTGACGACCGACGGCGAGGTCCTCTGCTGGGGAACCGGCTACAACGGGGAGCTCGGACGGCGTTGCACCTCCCCGGTCGAATGCGAGGCGGTGGAGGCCCGCCCGGTCGGAGGGGGCCTCCGCTTCGAAGAGCTCGCGGTCGGAGGCGGGACGTTCTGCGGCCTGTCCGGGGACGGCGTCGCCTACTGCTGGGGGAGCTTTCGCCAGGGTGTGACGTGGGAGCCGACGCCCATCTGGGGTCAGCAGCGGTGGCTGGAGGGTCCGGCACACCTCGCCAACACCAACCAGGATCTGCCTGGCGGCGAGTGAGCCGAGAAAGGACCGGGGCGGACGAACGCCCCAGCTCGCTCGTGCCGCCTAAAACATGTACGAAAGCGCCAGCCCGCCCGTGTGATGCCAGGTGCCCTCGAAAAACTGCCCGGGCTCTGAGCCGCGGCCCAGGTCGTATTCTATGGTGAGGAGCACGTGTCGACCGAATGACACGTCCACGCCCAGCCGAGGCCCGAGCACGAGCTCGCTCGTCGTTTCAAAAAAACCCGTCGCGCCCGCCACCGGGTTCCGATACGTCGTCGTAGCGGTACTGGCGACGAATCCTCCGGTGAAGAGATAGATGGAATCGGAGAGCGGTGCTCGCAGCCTCGTGCCGGTCCAGAGGCTCCCGCCCAGGTCGGGGATGGCGAACAAGCCGAGCTCCAGCGCCAACTACCTCGCGGGAATCCACTGCGCTTGCCAGCCTCCGAAGTGACTGGGGCCGAGGGCGACGAGGCCGAGTCCGAACGTCGGCCGCCGATCGGGAGGATCGAAGCGGGGGGACAGCGACTGGATCTCGCTCGTGGCCAGCTTGAGCTGCCGACGGTCGCCGAAGAGGAGGGAGTCCGCCGGAACCTCGAAGTGCAGCTCCTCTCCCTCCAGCGCGACGGATCCGATCGGCATCGTGACGACCGGGAGGCAATCTCTGATTTGGAAGGACTTCTCCAGGTCCGAACAGCCGCGATTGACGTCGACGAGAAGCTCGGGCGAATAGCTCGAGTCCACTTGGAACGACTCTTCGCCGTCGTGGACCTCGATGGCAGCGCCTGCCGCCACCGCCACGACCTCCGGCAACCGCTCGACCGGAATCTGAACGGTGGTGTGGGCGCAGCCCGAGAGCAGGACCGCCGCCACGGTGGAGATGAAGACTGCCTCGACGAATCGCGTGCGACAAACGCCCAGCGCCATGGATTGCCCCCCCTCTCGAGGGGTGATCCTACCCGAAAGTACGGTAGCGAGCTTGACCGTGGGGAATCGATTCGGGAAGTTGCCGCCATGCAGCTCCGGATCCTTCGCGTCGGTGGCAGGGGCGAGCCCCTGCCGCTCCCGTCCTACGCCACCGCCGGCAGCGCCGGCCTCGACCTCCGCGCCGACGTCGAGGTGCACCTCTCGCCTGGCGAGCGAAAGCTCGTCCCGACCGGTATCGCAATCCAACTCCCCGACGGCTTCGAGGGCCAGGTGCGCCCGCGCTCCGGCCTCGCGCTACGGCACGGCGTCGGCATGGTGAACGCGCCCGGTACGATCGATGCCGATTACATCGGGGAGATCGGTGTCATACTAGTTAACCACGGGCAAGAGGTCGTGCGCTTCGAGCGGGGCGACCGGATCGCCCAGCTCGTCATCGCGCGCTTCGAGCGCGTGTCCCTCGTCGAGGTCGACGCCCTCGAGCAGACGGATCGCGGAGCGGGAGGCTTCGGCCACTCCGGGCACCGATGACGCGGTTGCTCGCTCCGGACCCCGGCGCCTGATGCGCGGCGCTACATGGGCCAGGCCTTGAGCGCCTCCAGGATCTCGTGCGCGACGCCCCTGGCGGAGGCCGGGTTCTGGCCGGTGACCACGTGGCCGTCGCGGACGACGTGGGGCTTCCAGGCGGGGCCGTTCTCGTAGCGGGCGCCGAGCTCGCGGAGCTTGGTCTCGAGGAGGAAGGGCACTACATCGGCGAGGCCGACGGCGACCTCCTCCTCGTTGGTGAAGGACGTGACGCGGTGGCCGCGCAGGAGTGGCTCGCCGTCGGGCTTCACGGCGCCGACGAAGGCGGCGGGGCCGTGGCAGACGGCGGCGACGACGGCCTTGCGGCGGTAGGTCTTGGAGAGCTGCTCGGACGCCAGGGAGTTGGCGAGATCCCACATGGGGCCGTGGCCGCCAACGACGAGGACGGCGTCGAAGACGTCGTCGCCGAGGTCGTCGAGGCGGCGGGTCTGGGCGAGCTTGCCCATCGCGTGCTCGTCGGCCAGGAAGGCCTTCATGTCCTCGGTCGGCTCCTCCTGGCTCCGCGGATCGATGGGAGGGCGGCCGCCGCTCGGCGTGGCGATCTCGAGCTTGGCGTGGCCCTTGAGCGCCACGTACGGGGCGGCGAGCTCCTCGAGCCAGAGGCCGGTCTTCCGGCCGGTGGCGCCGAGCGAGGCGTGGCTCGTGGCGATGAGCAGGATCCTGGGCTTGGCGTTCTGCATGGCGTCTCCCGCGGGGTGGGGCGAGGTTCCGGGAAACCTACGCCCCCGCCCGGCGGGAGACACCACCCGCTGGGGGCGGTTCTGTTCGAGCGTCAGTTGTTGGGCGCGCCCGAGTTGATCCAGTCGCGGACCGTATTGAGCTGGGTCGCGTTCAGGTAGTCGCCCGTCCTGGGCATGCGTTCGCCGCAGCTCTGGGTGCCGGCGAGCTTCCGGTAGAGGAAGCTGTTCGCGGCGTCGCCCGCGACGATCCGGGTGTTGCCCGGACAGCTCGTCGAGGCCACGCCGACCGTGTTCGCGTGGAAGGTCGACTTCGACGACCCGACGCTGAAGCCACCGCCGTTGGTGCCGTGGCAGCTGGAGCAGCCCTTGGCCTGGATGATCGGCCACACGTCGCCGCTGAGCGTCGGGGTGGGGGCGACGCACTGGCCGGCGGAGGTGCAGGTCGCCGGGGCGGTGCAGGTGCCGCAGGAGCCGCCGCAGCCGTCGTCGCCGCACGACCTGCCGTCGCACTGGGGAACGCATTGGCAGTGTCCGGCCTCGCAGGCGAAGCCGGCGGTGCAGCCCGGAGCGCAGGTGCCGCCGCAGCCGTCGCTCCCGCACTCCTTGCCCGCGCAATTGGGAGCGCAGACACACCGCCCCGTGGCGTTGTCGCAGGTCCGATTGGTGCCGCAGGTACCGCAGGAACCGCCGCAGCCGTCGGGGCCGCACTGCTTGCCCGTGCACTGCGGGGCGCAGGCGCAGTGACCGCCGTCGCAGCGCTGCCCGGGGCCGCAGCCTTCGCCGCAGGCGTGTCCACAGCCGTCGTCTCCGCATTCACGACCGGTGCAGTCACCGGTACAGGCGTCTACACATCGACCCGCGGCAGTGTCGCATGCCTGGCCCGCCGCGCAATCGCCGCAGGATCCGCCGCAGCCGTCGGGGCCACAGCTCCTGCCGTCGCACTGCGGAGTACAGACACAGGTGCCCGCCGCGTTGCAGGACTCGCCGTCGGAGCAGGTGCCGCAGGACTCGCCGCAGCCGTCGTCGCCGCACTCTTTGCCGTCACAGTTCCTCGCGCATGCGCACGTCCCGTCGTCCTGGCACTGCTTGCCGGCCGGACATTCCCCGCAGGAGGCCCCGCAGCCATTGTCGCCGCACGACTTCCCCTCGCAGTTCGGCCGGCAAGGCTCCTCGACGCAGACGTGGGAGGCGTTGCAGACGAAACCGGAAGCACAGGTGCCGCAGGTCCCGCCGCAGCCGTCGTCTCCGCACTGCATGTCTGCCGTGCAATGGGGCACACACGAGTCCGGGATGCAGGAACCGTCGCGGCAGGAATTGCCCGCTTCGCAGGAACCGCAGACGCCGTTGCAGCCATCCGAGCCGCAGACGCGGCCCTCGCATCGCGGCTCGCATCTGCCGCCGTCGTCGCCACCTCCGCCACACGAAAGACAGACCGCTACGACCAGGAGACCACACCCAATCCCGAGCAGACGCGAAACGACGGCCGAACTCATGACGACCTCGATAATTTCAGGGGCGGCAAGATCCTTTCATTTGGGGAGACAAAGTGTCAATCGGTTCGACAGGCCAGCCCGTCGCTCTGAACGGCTCGAGGCCTATCTGCCGGCGATCCAGGCGGCGAGCCGCGGCGCCTCCCGCTTCCGGAGCTCGTCGCGAAGCTCCATCTCCTGGAGCGCAATGGCGATGGCGCGGCGGGCCTCTTCGACCGGGTGGGCCTCGAAGAAGCGCTTCATCTCGCCGCGCTTCGCGAGGGGCAGGGCGCCGAGGCCCTCCACCAGGCGGGAGATCTGCATCAGGCCGGCGCGCTCGACGACCTCGCTCCAGCGGGACGAGAGGAAGCGCCACGTGGCGAGGGTGGAGGCGGGCCGGGACAGCAGGGGCCGGAGGACGCCGACCATCGACTCCTGGGGAACGACGTCGGAGAGGGAGAGCTCCAGCACGGCCTTGACCAGCGCAGGACGCTCGAAGGCGGAGAGCGCTCCCAGGTAGCGGAGCTGCTCCTCGGGGGGCGCCCGGCGCTGGCGGCGGCGCTCGTATTCGGCCACGTAGGTGTCGAGCCGGCGCTTGTCGCCAGTGAGGGCGGCAAGGCGGACGACGACCGACGCGAGGTTGGCGTCTACCGAGGCAGGGGCTGCCCGCTCCTGGTCCGCCCGAAGGGTGGCCTCGCGCAGGACGTCCTCGTCGCGGGCGAGGTCTCCCAACGCGGCGATGACCGCCGCACGGGCGGAGGCGCGGGCCGGATCCCCGCCGGGCTCGGGCTCCCAGCCGAGGTCGGCGAGGGCGGGGCGGAGGAGCTCGCCCACGAAGGCGCGTAGGGCGGGGAGGCTGGCCTCGTCGGCGAGGCGGTGGACGAGGACGTCGAGGCGGCCGGCGACGGCCTCCAGGACGACGTAGTCGCGCTCGTTCCGATAGGCGGCGAGCAGATCGAGGAAGCGATCGATGGGGGCCTGGCCGCAGAGCACGAGGGCCCAGGCGTCGTCGAGGAGCGTCTGCCGCTCCACCGCGGTGAGCCCCTCGAGCCCCGCGCCGGTGAGCCGAGCCAGGAGGTCCTGGGAGAGCGCCACCCGATAGAAGCCGACGCCGTCGGCGTTGCCGTGGAGCCACGCGGCCTTGCCGGGGAGCTCGTGCTCGATCTCGTTCTCCTCGAGCAGGATTCGGCTCGTGGAGATCTTCTTGCCGTCGGACCAGCGGATCTGCACCGGGATCTTCCAGCGCTGATCGTTGGGCTTCTCCGCCGCCTCGGGCCGCGCGAAGAAGCGCCGCTGCGAGAGGCGGAGCACCGTGCGGCCCCCGCTCTCCTTGGCCTCGATGCGCACCAGCGGGAGGCCGGACTGCAGGATCCAGCTCTCTGCCAGCGCCCCGACGTCGCTCCCCGACGCCTCGCCGAGAGCTCTCCAGAGATCCGCGCCGGCGGCGTTCTTGTCCTTGTAGCGGTCGATGTAGACGCGCAGGCCGTCGCGGAAGGCCTCCGCCCCCAGCCACGCCTCGATCTGTCTCAGGACGCAGCACCCCTTGTAGTAGGTGATCGCGTCGAAGAGCTCGGTGACCTGGCCCGGGCTCTCGACCTCCGAATAGATCGGGTGCGTGGTCTCGAGGGCGTCGAGGCCCATGGCGTTGCGGCGCATGGCCTGGAAGTCGTCCCAGATGCGCCAGCCGGGCTGCCACTCGTCCACGGCCTTGTGGCTCACCCAGGTGGCGAAGGCCTCGTTCAGCCAGAGGTCGTCCCACCAGCGCATGGTCACGCGGTTGCCGAACCACTGGTGCGCGATCTCGTGGGCGATGGTCTCCGCGATCTGCTTCTTGCCGTGCCAGGAGGTGGTGGCCTCGTCCATCAGCAGGAGCTGCTGGCGGTAGAAGATCGCGCCGGCGTTCTCCATCGCTCCGGCGTCGAACGCGGGCAGCGCCACCTGGTCGAGCTTGCCGTAGCGGTAACGCTGGCCGAAGTACTGGGTGAACCAGGGCAGAACCTGATCGGTCACCTCCTCGGCGAACCGGGCCTGGTCGAGCTTGCCGGGGAGCGCGAGCACGCGGCAGGGCGTGCCGGCCACCTTGCGCACGGCGGTGGCCTCGTAGCGGCCGACCGTCACCGCGGCGAGGTAGGTCGGAAGCACCTTGGTCGGTTCGAAGCGGTGCACCTCGGTGCCGGTCTTGGGGTCGCGTCGCACCGAGACCGGCGCGCCGTTCGTCACCACCGTGAGGCCGGGGTCGGTGCGCACCGTCCACTGCAGCGTCGCCTTGCGGTCGGGCTCGTCCCAGCAGGGGAAGATCGCCCGGGCCTCTGCCGCCTCGCACTGGCTGGCGATGGCGCGCTCCGGCCCGTTCTTCGCGAGGTAGAGGCCGTTCATGCCGGGGTCGAGCTTGCCGGTGTAACTCAGAGTGAGCGTCAGCTCGCCCTTGGGAAGCTCCTGGTCGAAGCGAAGCGTGAGCGTCTGTGCGGCGGCGTCGGCCTTCACCTTGGCGGCGAGGCGGCGGCGGCCGACTTTGGCGAACGCTTCGATCACCCGCAGGCCTCGGCCGTGGAGCACCACCTGGTCGGTCGCTTTCGCCACGCGGGCGGTGACGATCACGGTGCCGGAGAAGCCCCTGCGGCGCAGGGAGACGTCGAGGTCGATCTCGTAGGCGCTGGGGACGACGTCGCGGGGGAGGCGGTAGGCGGTTTCGCTCATGGTCCCGCAGGCTATCCCGCAGTGGTGCCGGCCGTCGCTGGCAAATCTCACCGGGTGCGGCGTGCCCGGCTCGGGATCAAGTCGGCGCCCGTTCCTCACCTGGGCCGGAGACGAGGCTCACGAAGCGGGCCCCGACGAGCTCCGAACCAGAGTCCAGAGCGCCGCCGCGCTTGTGGAAGACGGTGACCACTTCGGCGCCACCGGGACCCATGGGCTGCACCAGGATCCCGCCCTCGGCGAGCTGCTCCACCAGGGGTGGGGAAACGTCGGGCGACGCGGCGGCGACCACGATGGCGTCGTAGGGCGCCAGCGGCGGATGACCCAGCGTACCGTCGCCGTGGATCACGGTGACGGTGGTGATCCCGGCGTCGCGCAGGTTCCGGCGCGCCCCTTCCGCCAGCCCGGCGAAGCGCTCGATCGTCACGACCTCGGCGCAGAGCCGAGACAGGACCGCCGCCTGGTAGCCGAGGCCGGTTCCGACCTCGAGGACGCGCTCGTCCCCTTCGAGGCGCAACGCCTCGACCATCCGCGCCACGAGCGACGGCTGGGTGGTCACCTGCCCGTCGGGGATCCGGATCGGCGTGTCGTTCTGCGCGAGAAAGCGGAAGCTCGTCGGCACGAAGGCCTCGCGCTCGATCGTGGCGATGGCGTCGAGCACCCTCGCGTCTCGGACGCCCGTGCGGCGGCTCGCCGCCACCAGCGGCGATTCGATGCCCATGTAGGGAAGGAGGGCGCTTCGATCGAAGAGGTCAACCCCGCGACGTCTCCGTCAGGAGGCCGCGCGCTCCGAGACCAGCCGGACGAACTCGGCCTCGCTGAGGATCTGGATGGCCTCCCCAGCGTCGCGCCGCGCCTCCGCCTCGCGGAGCTTCGTCGTCGACTGGGCGCCGCCGGCGGTCCCCACCACGAGGATCCGGGTCTTCCCGTTCACCGCGCTGCCGTAGCTCCCGCCAGCGTCCACCACGCGCTGCATGGCCTCCAAGCGGTCCATAGAGGCGAGGTCGCCGGTGAAGACCACGCGCATGCCGTAGAGCGGATGGCCGGGATCGACGAGGTTCACCCGGGGCGTGAGCGCCCCCTGCCTCGGCGTCGGCGTCCGGTGGACCCAATCGCCCGGCTGGGGAACCGGATCGATCGGATGGTGGGCGCAGCCGTCGTGGAGGGAATCTGGGCCGCATCGGAGATGAGCCAGGAGCTCGGCCAGCGAGCCGGCGCCATACCGCCGGCATGCCCCCAGGGCGATCTGCGCGCAGGCCTCGGCGTCGGCCAGGGCGTGGTGGTGGCGGAACTCGAAACCCAGGCTCGAGGCCACGGTCTTCAGGTCGTAGCGGGGAAGGCTCCAGGTCCTGCGGGCGAGGGAGACGGTGCAGGCGTAGTCGAGCGACGGATAGGGGAGCCCGCCCTGATCGAGCACCTGCTTCAGCACGCCGACGTCGAAGGCGGCGTTGTGTGCGATCACCAGCCGGCCCTCGAGGAGGGGCGCCAGCTCCGGCCAGAGCTCGGCGAAGGTCGGCGCGCTCGCTACGTCGCGGGCGGTGAGGCCGTGGATGGCGACATTGTGGCGGTTGAAGACGTTGGGCGTCGGCCGGATCAGGAAGTACCTGCGATCCACGACCGCGTCGCCCTCGACTAGGGCCAGGCCGATGGAACAGGCGCTGCTTGCGGCGGCGTTGGCCGTCTCGAAGTCGATGGCGACGAACATCTCTCTCTTTCGGCCAACGCGCCGCGGCGCGGGAACATGCGCCGATTCTACCGGACGCGCGCCCCTTGCGCCCCCCGACGAGATCGGCTAGGCGCGTCTTTTCCAAAGGAGCTGCCGAGATGATCGCCCGCTACGCCCGCCCCGAGATGACCGCCCTCTGGACCAGCGAGGCTCGCTACGAGCGCTGGCTCGCCGTGGAGCTCGCCGCCGCGGAGGCCATGGCCAAGCGTGGCGAGGTACCTCAGGCGGACTATGACGCGCTGGTGGCGAAGGCGCCCAAGCAGATCACCGCCGAGGACGCCGAGCGGATCGAGGAGATCGAGAAGACGGTCAAGCACGACGTGATCGCCTTCCTGACCTTCGTCGAGGAGAAGGTCGGCCCCGAGGCGCGGTGGCTCCACCTGGGCCTGACCTCGAGCGACGTGCTCGACACCACGCTCGCCCTCCAGCTCAAGGAGGCCGGCGAGAAGATCCTGGCTGGCGTGGACCGCGCCCTCGAGGCGATCGAGAAGCGCGCGTTCGAGCACAAGGACACGCCGATGATCGGCCGCAGCCACGGCATCCACGCCGAGCCGATCACCTTCGGCCTGAAGATGGCGAGCTGGTACGCCGAGCTCTCCCGCGACCGCGCGCGCCTCGCGGAGGCCGTGCACGGCGTGGCCCACGGGATGATCTCGGGCGCCGTCGGGACCTTCGCCAACGTGGATCCGGAGGTGGAGGCCCACGTCTGCCGCAAGCTCGGCCTCGAGCCGGATCCCGTGACCACGCAGGTGATCTCCCGCGACCGCCACGCGGACTTCTTCCACGCGCTGGCGCTGATGGGCGCGAGCCTGGAGCGCTTCTCGGTGGAGGTCCGCCACCTCCAGCGCACCGAGGTGCGCGAGGCCGAGGAGCCGTTCACGCCGGGCCAGAAGGGCTCGTCGGCGATGCCCCACAAGCGCAACCCGATCCTCACCGAGAACATGACGGGCCTGGCGCGCCTCCTGCGCGGCTACGCCTCCACGGCGATGGAGAACGTGGCGCTCTGGCACGAGCGGGACATCAGCCACTCCAGCGTGGAGCGCGTGATCGGCCCCGACGCGACCGTCCTCGCGGACTTCATGCTCCATCGCTTCACGCGGCTGGTCGCGGAGATGCGCGTCTACCCGGAGCGGATGCGCGAGAACCTCGAGATCACGGGTGGGCTGATCTACTCGCAGCGGCTCCTCCTGGAGCTCGCCCGCCGCGGCGTCGCCCGCCAGACGGCCTACGTCTTCGTGCAGCGCAACGCGATGAAGTTCTACGAGGAGGGCACCGACTTCCTCGAGGCGCTCCTCGCCGACGAGGATCTGCGCAAGCACCTCAGCGAGGACGAGATCCGCGGCGTCTTCGAGCTCGGCTACCACACCAAGCACGTGGACGAGATCTTCCGCCGCGTCTTCGGCAAGGCCTGAGCTAGGAGCCTGTTGCGGTAACCGCCGTAGCGAGGCGAAGGAGACGGGGAGCGAGGGCGGCGCGCGCACCGATGAGCGACGAGGCGTAGCCGTAGCTACGCCGCAGGAGCGAAGAGGGAGCACGTCGTCCGCAGCCCCCGGATCGTTCGCCGCAGTAGGCAGCGTTACTGCAACAGTCTCCTAGGCCAGTCGCAGGAGGGCGGGCGACGTGCTCGCGGGCTTCACGGCTGTCTCTGGCAGCCTGGGCCCGCGAGGCGGAATCGGAGGCGAGTGCCCGCCATTCTTGCTATGGAGAACCCGGCCTTCGCGGCCCCGGACGAGACGCGCCGTACCCGGTGAGGACAAGACGACGCCAACCCGAGCTGCATCCGTACACGGGTGCAGGGAGTGTCGTCATGTTCTACTGGATGTTGCTGATCGTCGCCGGCCTCCTCGAGACTGGCTGGGCCATCGGGCTCAAGTACACCGAGGGATTCACCAAGCTCGTACCCAGCATTCTCACTGGCACCGCGCTCCTGGCGAGCATGGGCCTGCTGGGCGTCGCCGTGAAGGGGCTGCCCATCGGCACGGCCTACGGCGTCTGGGTCGGGATCGGCGCGCTCGGAGTCGCGGTGCTCGGGATCGTCCTCCTGGGCGAGTCCGCGTCGCCGGCCCGGTTGTTCTTCCTCGGCCTGCTCCTCGTCTCGATCGTCGGCCTCAAGGTGACGGGTTCGTAGCCAAGGGGTAGCACCGCGTAGTGCACTCCCGATCGGCGGCGGCTGTTTCCCGACCGGAAACAGCCGCGCGATCGACGCACGACCGGTAGCAGTCCCGATCGGCGTCATCGTCCCGGGGACCGCCGACCTGGATCGGCGGAGAGCCGGCGATCGAGAAGGCCCCTGACGCGCAGCCCGGCAGCATCAAAGCTGCGACGAGCAACCAGGCCTTCCCGATTCGCCGCCTCGCCATGATTAGCGAAGGATGCCCACCGCGCGCAGGTTCTGCTCGAGGCGCGCCTTCGGATCGCCGACCGCGGGCTCGAAGGGCTTGCCGGTGAGGCGCTCGAAGTTCATCACGTACTTGCGAGCGAGGTCCACGCGGACGTCAGCGGGGATCTCGGGCGCGGGCCCCTGGCCCTTGAAGCCCCGCTCCTGGATGAGCCACTGGCGGAGGTTCTCCTTGTCGAGCATCCGCTGCTCCTTGCCGGCGGCGAAGCGCTCCTCGTACTCGGAGGCCTCCCAGAACCGCGAGGAGTCGGGGGTGTGGATCTCGTCGATCACCAGGAGCTCGTCGCCGAAGAGGCCGAACTCGTACTTGGTGTCGACGAGGATGAGCCCCTGCTCGAGCGCGAGCTCCTGCCCGCGGGCGAAGAGGGCGAGGGCGCGCTTCTGCACCTCCTCCCACAGATCCGCCGGAACGAGGCCACGCGTCACCACCTCGTCGCAGGAGATGGGCTCGTCGTGCTCGCCCACCGGCGCCTTGGTCGACGGAGTGATGATGGCGTGGTCGAAGGCCTGGTCCTTCTTGAGGTCCTTCGGGAAGTCGATGCCGTACACACCGGCCTTGCCCTCGAGGTAGTCGCGCCAGAGCGAGCCCGTGATGTAGCCGCGGACCACCACCTCCACCGGGAGCGCCTTGCACTTGCGTGCGAGGAGCGCGGTCGGATCCGGCTGGGAGATCACGTGGTTGGGCGCGACGTCCTTGGTGGCCTCGAACCAGAACGAGGCGATCTGGTTGAGGATCTGCCCCTTGAACGGCAGCGAGGTGAGCTCCACGTCGAAGGCAGAGAGGCGATCGGTGGCGACGATGAGGATCTGGTCGCCGAGGTCGTAGGTGTCGCGGACCTTGCCCTGGTAGCGGCCTGGGAGGGGGAGGTTCGTGCCGACGAGGGTCTGATCGAGCTGCTGGCTGAGGAGGGAATCGGAAACCATGTGAATACCTGACGCGCCGCCGGCCTCGGCCGCGACGATCGTCGATGGGGTCTGCAGAGAGCAGATACGGCAGTGCCGCAGCGTTTCTACCCGAGGTCGACGACGACGGGAAGATGGTCCGACGCTTCGGTCGGCACCGCCCACGCCCGTGAGGCCGGGGGCAGGTCGCCGCTGCGAAGGACGTGATCGATGCCGATCGTCGGCCGATGGGACGGATAGCTTCGTACCAGCCCGCCCCCGGCGTCGGCAACGCAATCGGTCAGGGAGGCGGAGAGCTTCGCGTAGGCGGGCTCGGTGCGCCCCTCGTTGAAGTCGCCGCAGAGGAGCGTCCGGGGCCTCCGATGGAGCCGGCTCGCGATGGCGTCCGCCTGGAGCCTCCGTTCGGTGGGATCGAGGCCGAGGTGGGTCACCGCGAAGGTGAGCGCCGTCGCTCCGTCCACCAGTCCCGCCGGTAGCTCGATCTCCGCCTCGACGAGAATCCGCGGCTCGGCGCCATCGCCCAACGGGAGGATGGCGCGGGAGGGCAGGGCCGTCGTCTCCCGCCCGAGGATGGGAAACCGCGAGAGGACGGCGACCCCGTAGAGTCCGCTCTCCCACGGGCAGGCGGCCGCGAAGGTGTGGTGGAAGCCGAGGCGGTCCGCGAGCTCGGCGGCCTGCCAGGCACCGCCCGAGCGTTCGACGCCCTGATCGACCTCCTGGAGGCCGATCAGATCGGCGTCGATCCCGGCGAGGACCGAGGCGATCGCGTCGAGCCCCTTGAGGCTCGCATGGAGGATGTTGTACGTCGCCACCCGGATCATCGGAAACAGGATAGCGACATGGGCGAGGAAGTGGGCTTCGTGCTGTACAAGCCGCGGTTGGCGGACAACGTGGGCGGCGTCGCCCGTGCGTTGGTCAACTTCGGCTTCTCTCGCCTGGCGATCGCGGATCCCGCCACGTGGCACTTCGATCCGCGCAGCGCGGTGAAGGCCGAGCACGTGCTAGAGAAGGCCTACATGGCGCTGACCCTCGACGAGGCGATCGGCCCGTACGCCTGGGTCTGCGGCACCACCAGCCGCAAGATCCGCCGCCGCCCCGCGATCTCGCCGCGGGAGCTGGGAGAGGAGGCCGCTCGCCGTATGGCGGCCGGGGCCTCGATCTGCGTGGTGCTCGGCAGCGAGAACCACGGCCTCACGGACGAGGATCTCGAGCGCTGCGACGCGATCTGCCGGATCGACACCTCGCTGGAGCAGCCGTCGATCAACCTCGCCCAGGCGGCGGCGATCCTGGCCTACGAGCTCCGGCAGGGCCTGAAGCTGCCGCGGCCGCCACGCGAGCTGGCCGTGGCGGCGACGAGGGAGGAGGTCGACCGCCTCGTAGCGTCTACTCGCGAAGCGCTCCTCGGCGCGGGCTTC